>CAYMFD010000033.1:28911-31802 GCA_964389475.1 uncultured Saprospiraceae bacterium | reverse complement strand
TCTAGGATCAATTGACCGCCTTCTTCGACTACAATTGATGTGCCTTCTCCCATGTAGATAGTGTTGCCGGATTCTATAACTAGTGTACCGCCGTTTTTGATTATGATATCGCCTCCGAACCTTGCTTCCGTCGGGGCATAAATTAGCTGGTCTAATACAAAGTCATTTACTGGCACACAAGAGGTCCCCACAGTAATTGATTGAAAAAGCTGACATCCTGCATTAAGGTCATGCTCGACCTCCACAGAGTATGTAGTAGTAGGCTGCAAATTGGTAAGGATCAACGGTAAGTCTGACCTTGAAACATTGTTCACAATTGTCCATGTGCTTGATCCTATTGGACGGTATCGCACAGTGTAGGAATCAAAGCTTGCAATTGCGTCCCAGGTTACTTCTACGCTGGTAGTAGAAACGGTAGTGGCAACCACAGGAATCAGGCTAGGATCAGTCAAATCAGTTAAATACGCATCTATAATTCCTTTCATTCTTGAAAACTGTCCCGTAGTCAGAACCAAATCGCGGCAGTCAACACTCTGTGGCCACATAACATTCTCGATCTCTACTTGATAGACATCACAGTTAGGATCCTTCCTTCTGTCGTCGTTATTCAAATAATCTGACACACAAGTCGGACCACAAAAAGGATCGCTATCAGGACATTCTATAGATCCGATGGGAAATGCTGCATTCGTATCATCGACAAAATCCCCACTTGACTGAGCATTCGACCCATCAACTAACTCGAAGTCAACTATTGCCGTCAGATTTTGACCTTGACAATTTTGCCTTCTAATAATGTCAAAGGCTCTATCGAATCCATCTTGACACGTCCAGTCATCACCATTACTATTATCATGAGTCACCCAAGGTCGTCCATGAGTCGTATGAAACAGCCCTAACGTATGCCCTATTTCATGGACCAAGCTTCCCACTTCGTCTTCATTGGTCAAACGTACCCAACATATGTTCCCAGCATTCATAGCCTCACCTCCTCTATTATCGCGTCCGTTAGGGGTGAGAAATACATTCAAGCCATCAGTAAAGCAGTATTGCCTAAGCGGGCATATCTCAGGAGAAGCAGCCATTTGTGGATTAACAATTGTTGACAAATACCGTGAACATGAATTGTCCAGGATGATACCTCCGGCAAACAAAACATCCTCCGCACTATCGATCCACGAATTGATATCACTTAATGAGGGAGAATTGCTACTGACATCATCTCTGATCACGTGATAATAGATCTTGACAGTGCGGTTGCCTGTTGCAGAAAAAAATGTATGAATGTCTCGAAAAGTAGCATCCGATACAGTAGAGCAAAACTGTGCTTTAGCTGGAGCAGCTATGAATTGTATACATAATACTACCTGAAAAATCTTTTTCAGTAATATGTAAGATCTTGTGCTAGCATGCACTGTGTCTCGGTGTCTAAGATCAAAAATAGAAGCCATAGCTAAATGAGTTTGGTTAAAGGTAGCGCTAAACAATCAATAAGCATCCCCACTCAGGGGCAATATGATTATCCGCAAGGCAAAGATTAAACATTATTTATCACCGTCATAACCGTTAACTGCCGAATAACGACCGTTTACTAAGTCGTGGGGACATAATTAGCCTTTATAGCTCTCATCGCCTGACCTGGCGGCCAGTTGCCGTTATCGACACTAAAGTGGTCGAGGCCACGTGATCCTTGTTCCTCGTGCTGCTTGCTCACAGCTTTGGCCTTTCACCTTTTGCACTTTCTTTACCCAATAATCCTATAAAGCCTGACGAACGACATCAACAAACAACTAAAATCATTAAACTTACCTTTGGCCCTATGTCAATACTCTTATTAAAGACGCTACATATTGTCGGATTTACGGCTTGGTTTGCGGGGCTCTTTTATCTGGTCCGAATCTTTGTCTATCATACCGAGGCCTTTGACAAACCTCTAGAAGCTCAAAAGATACTACGGGCTCAATATGAAGTAATGGAGCAGCGAGTCTACAAGATCATCTGTAACCCGGCCATGATGATCACCTGGGCAGCGGGTATCGCTATGATCGTAAAGTACGGCTACGAGTGGTTCGCTGATAATCGGTGGCTTCATATCAAGCTGGTACTGCTTGTAGGCCTGACGATCTACCACCTCAGTTGTAAGCGACTCATCGCTCGTATCAAGACTGGACCTACGGGATGGAGTAGTTTTGGCTACAGACTATACAATGAGGTACCTACCTTGCTGCTCGTATCAATAGCGACCCTAGCAGTCTACCGAGACGGTGTCAATCTGCTGACAGCGGCAGGCAGTATCATAGGACTAGGAGCAGCACTATTCGTAATCACTAAGGCCTACAAGAGGCTCAGAGAAAAGACTAACGTATGAAACGATTTTTCAAAATAATAGGCTACATCTTACTGGCCATACTCGTCCTGGCCGTAGCACTGGCATTCATCTTACCAAAGAAAATAGACACGCAGATCACCAAGACAATCGCCGCTCCACCCCAGTATGTATACAACATCTTGAAGAACCCCGCCCTCGTCGGTAGTTACAGTACGTGGCTAGAGCAAGACCCAAGTATGCAGATCACTCCCAGCGGTGGTCAAGGCATAGGCGAAGGCTACTCCTGGACAGGCAGCACCGGTGATAAAGGCCGAGCGGTCATCACTAATGCAACAGCGGACCAGCTAGTAGCAATAGACCTATACATGGGTGACCGAGAAGAGCCGATGACGACTACGTATACACTCACTAAGCAAGAAGAATCTACAGTAGTGCAACTAGACTGGCATGCTGACCTCCCTTTTCCAGTCAATGTCATGGGGCCGGTGTGGAAGTATATGGGTAAGAAACAGTTTGTCAATACACTAGATAACCTAGCTACACTCGTCAAAGAACGTAGTGG
>CAYMFD010000033.1:26546-28811 GCA_964389475.1 uncultured Saprospiraceae bacterium | reverse complement strand
AACAGTTTGTCAATACACTAGATAACCTAGCTACACTCGTCAAAGAACGTAGTGGTGATAGCCAGTACTACGGTTACACTATGGAGATGGTGGAAGTCGAAGAGCAATACTACATCGCCACAAGAGACAAAGTAAGCACGGCAGCTCTACAGCAGTACTACTCTCAGGCACTGAGTAGCGTTTTTAGATCTTTGCAAGATGCCAATCTAGAGGCTACAGGTGCAGATTGTGCTCTGATCTACGGCTACGATGAAAGTAGCTACGAGGTAGATATAGCTGCAGCGCTACCTGTGGCAGAGGATGTCGCCCTACCCAACAAAAACACGGTCATCTTACCAGCTGCCAGAGCGATCACCACAGACTACTATGGTAACCGAGCGGAGTCTGGCACAGCTCATCAAGCGATCCAGGACTACCTTGCTGACCGACGCCTCATCGCTGATGTACCGTATGTCGAGTCGTATATTACAGACGTATTACAAGAAAAAGACCCAAGCAAATGGCTGACACGTATCACCTATCGACTAGCTGGCGAGTAGGAGTTCTGATCCTACTTATAGGTCTATCCCTATCCAGCTGTGTCAATGATGTCAATGAGGTCAATGAGCTAACGGCCAACGAGGTCTCTATCAACCGAGACACGGCTAGGGAGGTACGCATTCTCTATAGCGATAGTGCACAGGTACAGGTCGAGATTACGGCTCCTACCCTAGTACGTCACCACGATAAGACCAAGCCGCGAGATGAGTTTCCAGACGGGTTATTCGTCAAGTTTTATAATGACAAGCTGCAGGTAAGAAGTTGGTTAAAGGCCGACTACGCAGTCAAACTCGACAAGGAAGACATCATCATAGCTCGTAATAATGTAGAACTCTTCAATGCCAAAGACGAGAAACTAGAGTCACCCGAGCTGATCTGGAACGAGCAAACCGGCATCCTTGAAACAGAAAAGATCGTGCGGATCACCAAAGCTAATGGCGATGTTACCTACGGCAGCGGTTTTACTGCCAATGAAGACTTCACTAGATTTGAAATCAAGCGTAACTACTCGGCCAAGATGAGTGCCAAGAGCTTTAACAAGACGCTTTAGTCCTCCGAAATGATGCGATACAGCTCATCTTTAAGCTCGATGATACCTAGCTGAGCGACACTACTTATATAGAGATGGTCAACGTCTAGGTCTAGAGACGCATCGATCAGGCTCTTCATCTCTTCATCCAGCATATCAGATTTACTGATGGCTACTAGACGTGGCTTGTCGAGCAATTCTTCGTTAAAAGCCTCTAGCTCATTGAGTAATATGCGATACTGCTTATTAATATCGTCGGCATCTGCTGGTATCAAGAATAGTAATACAGCGTTTCGCTCGATGTGCTTAAGAAAGCGGAAACCTAGCCCCTTACCCTCATGGGCTTTCTCGATGATACCTGGTATATCCGCCATGACAAATGACCGTGTATCCCTGTACTTGACGATGCCTAGGTTAGGCACCAGTGTCGTAAAAGCGTAATCCGCAATCTTAGGCTTAGCAGCCGATAAGACAGATAGTAAGGTCGACTTGCCAGCATTGGGAAAACCAACTAGACCTACGTCAGCGAGTAGCTTGAGTTCGAGGATCTTCCATTCTTCCTTGCCTTCTTCACCGGGCTGAGAATAACGAGGCGTCTGGTTGGTGGCTGATTTGAAGTGGTGGTTACCACGTCCGCCACGTCCGCCCGAGACGAGTACGATCTCTTCTCCGTGTTCGCTGATCTCTGCCTCCACCTTTCCCGTCTCAGCATCTCTAGCGATGGTGCCGATGGGTACATCGAGTATGACATCAGAGCCATTGGCGCCATGCGATCGCTCGCCGCCGCCGCCACCGCCTCTCTCTGCTATGACGTGCTTCTTATACTTTAGATGTAGGAGTGTCCACAACTGCTCATTACCGCGCAGTATTATGTGGCCACCTCGTCCGCCATCACCACCATCGGGACCTCCTTTGGCCGTAATCTTGTCTCTAAATAGGTGTGAAGAGCCCGCTCCGCCATGGCCGGACCTACAACAGATCTTAACGTAGTCAATAAAATTATTTCTCTCTGCCATCTATTATAGTCCGGTGTAGGTAGGGTCTCTATGACTTGACGATCGCAGCACATAGACGATCGAAAATCACCTCCAGTGTGCCGATACCATCTATTGACTTGGACTTACCCTTCTTCTTGTAGTAGTCGTAGACTGGGCAGGTCTCTTCATTGTATACAGATATACGATTACGAATGATCT
>CAYMFD010000033.1:2596-26446 GCA_964389475.1 uncultured Saprospiraceae bacterium | reverse complement strand
TCGTAGACTGGGCAGGTCTCTTCATTGTATACAGATATACGATTACGAATGATCTCAGGATTCTGATCATCACTGCGTCCACTGGTTTCTCCTCGCTTAAGGATACGCTTTACGATCTCCTCATCATCTACATCGAGTGATAAGAGCATGTCCACTTGCTGTCCTTTCTCTTTCAAAAAAGCATCCAGCGCTTCTGCCTGAGCGATATTTCTAGGAAAACCGTCAAATATGTATCCCTCCACATCCGGCGTGCTATTAACCTTGTTCTTAAGCATCCCGATCGTAATACTGTCGGGCACGAGCTCACCTTTCTTGATGTAAGACTTAGCCTCTAGGCCTAGAGGAGTATCATTACCCATCTCATACCTAAATAAGTCGCCTGTACTGATGTGCAATAGGTCATACTTATCCACCAAGTTCTTAGCCTGTGTGCCTTTTCCTGATCCAGGAGGTCCAAAGAGTATAATATTCAGCATTATATTGTCATTTTGAGAGCCGCCAAAGGTATTGAAAAGCCACTGAAAGACTTTAGGTAACATAACATAGGGTTTAAAAATCGTAAACGTCTCTTCAAGGTGCAGGATCACCTGCAGTCAGCATAGTGCAAAAAGCAAGCCTGAATAGTGTAGCCTTCGATCCGGTGTACTACCATCATAAGGCAGTGACAAGCTAGATAGTTACAAGATACTTGTTTTAAAAAGAGATGCGCCTTGCTACCATCAAGGTCTAGTGTACCTATCTACCCTGCCTAGGTGTAAGGTGTTCTGCACCTAGTAGGTCTATAGCCAGTAAAAAAGAACATAGAAAGTATTTTTTAATATAATTATCTAACATATGTAACAATTGTGACTTTCATTGCGTTATATATCTCGTTACAACCTATGACAAAAAGCTAGTTGCGTAAGCTCTTGATTTTCTGTCTTAAATATAGCCGAGCAGCCTTGTTTTATATTGTAAGTTATTTACATTTGTAATCACAAGGCAAGGTGTTGCGACCTGACACCATGCTAGAAAGATAATAGCACCTAGTGCAGAAGACGTAGTTTTCTTATTTTGAGACCTTAGTCGAAAGGGCCTGAGTTAAACAGTTAACTCGGGCTTTTTTTATGCAACCTATCCAACTAGCGAACATTACCGCCAACGCTACATTAAAGACTGTACATAAATCGAATGTTACATGTCAAGAAATATTGTCATCATAGGAGGAAGCCATGGTATAGGACGTAGCCTAGTAGACCACCTTGCAAGTCAAGGTCACGAAATCCACTGTTTTAGCCGATCAGAAGGCGATCTCCCACCCCAGATTAACCACACCACATTTGATGTACTGACAGACCAGCTAGATGCTGATCTACTGCCTGACACTATCGACGGTCTAGTCTACTGTCCAGGCAGTATAGATCTCAAGCCCTTCAGGTCGACCAAAATCGATCAGCTGAAGGCTGATATGGAAATCAACGTGTATGGTGCGGTAAAAGCAATGCAGGCCTGCCTGCGACCGATGAAAAAATCGCAAGGCGGTGCCTCTGTGGTATTATTCAGTACAGTAGCTGTATCACAAGGTATGGCGTTTCATACTAGTATCGCAGCCGCCAAAGGTGCCCTAGAGGGTATCGTTAGAACCACTGCAGCGGAACTGGCGCCAGCAGTACGTGTCAATGCCATAGCTCCATCTCTGACCGATACACCGCTAGCAGGCAAGATCCTGAGCAATGACGATCGCAAAGAGGCGTCTAACCAGAGACACCCACTCAAGCGATACGGCCAACCAGAAGACATTGCGGCAGCAGCAGCCTTCTTACTGTCAACAGATAGTAGCTGGATCAGTGGACAGGTTATCGGGGTAGACGGTGGCCTCTCGACACTCCGCGTATAGGCATGGAGCATTACATAGGTGTCGACTATGGCAGTAAGCTCGCAGGTACCACTGTTATCTGCCACTACAGTAATGACCGACTATATTGCCATAGAAGTCTTAAGAAGAAAGACGCTGATCAATTCATCCTGGAATTCGTAAGTGCAAATAGTATCAGAACTGTCTACCTAGATGCTCCCTTAAGCCTACCCAGTGCATTGCTTGGTAAGGGTGACAACTACTTCTACCGTGCAGGTGACAAGGTGTTAGGCGCTATGAGCCCTATGTTTTTGGGAGGACTAACAGCGAGAGCGATTGCCCTTAAGGACAAACTATCGAAGCTCGGAGTCACTTGCCATGAGGTATATCCAGGTGGGCATGTCAGAGAAGTATTCGGACCTGAGTCGTATAGTAAGAAAGACAAGACCTTGATTAATCCATTTTACCAGCGGCTAAAGACTGAAATAGACCTGCCGACTGTAGACTGTCCTGATAACTGGCACGCCATAGATAGTATGCTCTGCTGGCTTATAGGCCAGCGGCACGAGGCTGGAGCTGCTCGCAGCGTAGGAGATCCGCATGAAGGCATTATACTTATATGATCATCGATCTCTGAGCCAGTCGTAGAGGTCAGTATATGTACTTGACATACTAGTCTTATGACTATCCTTACCTATGAGATCTGCAAGACTTTGTGGGATGTCAGTATCCATACCAAGCGTCTCATCTACTGTCTCTTTAAACTTAGCAGGATGAGCAGTCTCTAAGTAGATACCAAGTTCGTGCTGCTGCAGCGTGTCCCTAAGAGCGGCATAACCTATAGCACCATGCGGATCACAGATATAACCGTATTGCTCATATACCTCTTGCATAGTTGATCGGGTAGCATCATCATCCAGATGATAAGGTGTGATATTATCCCGCATATTGTTCCACGTGGAACTATGAAGCAATTGCAACCTAGGGAAGTTACTAGGAGCACCTACGTCCATGGCATTGCTAATTGTACTCACACTCTCTCTAGGCTCGTACCGTCCAGTTCGGATGTAGTGTGGTACTACATCGTTAGTATTGGTAGCGGCAATAAACCTACTGATAGGGAGACCCATTACCTGAGCCATCACACCTGCACACAGATTACCAAAGTTACCGCTAGGTACAGATACTACAAGCTCTGCATCATCAAGCATATCCATTACCTGGCTATAAAGTCTGAAATAGTAAAAAGACTGAGGTATGAGCCGAGCTATGTTAATACTATTAGCACTACTCAGATGATACTGCTCACCCAACCGCTCGTCCGTAAAAGCACGCTTGACAAGGGCCTGGCAATCATCAAAGGATCCGTCAATCTCTAAGGCCTCGATATTATCCCCCAATGTCGTCAACTGCAATTCTTGGAGCTTACTCACCCGACCTTTGGGGTATAGTATAATGACCTCTATGCCATCTACACCATCAAAACCTGCGCCTACAGCACCACCGGTATCACCGCTAGTAGCAACCAGCACAGTTACCTTATGATCGGCACCCTTAACAAAGTGGCCAATCAGCTCAGCCATAAAACGAGCACCGAAGTCCTTAAAGGCTAGAGATGGTCCATGCCACAACTCACAAGTACCTATCTCGTCAGTGTGCATCACCACAGGAGTATCGAACGTAAAAGCACGATCTACAATACCCCTCAGTTCACCATTCTCGATTCCAGTCTCTCTTAGAAGATTACTTGCTACTAGCATAGCTACATCAGCAAATGTGCCAGCAGAGACTATCTCGTCTAAGACTCCCTCTTGAAGTAGGGGAATAGATGTAGGCATGTATAGGCCGCCATCCGGCGCTAATGATCGTAATACTGCCTCTCGTAAATCAACTACATGATTGCGGTCTCTTGTATTGTATAACTTCATACTAGCAAACGATTGCGCCTTCTAGATTGATAGGACCATCGTACATATCTACCTCCACACCTTTGTCGGCATAAAGCCGAGCTACACCCTCTTTAATATTATCCACAGCCAGAGTGTTTTCGCACAAGGCAAACATACTAGGCCCTGCGCCACTAATATTGAAACCCAATATATCCTGGGAATATGCCAAGTCGCGAATCTCATCATAGCAGGGTATCATGTGCTTACGCTGCGGCTCTACCAGCAAATCCTGAAGACTCCTCCGGATCAAACCAAGGTCACTGTTAAACATACCTGCAACGAATGCTCCCATATTGGCAGATTGCTGTATAGCGTCATCGAAGTTGACGGTGCTGGTAAGTACTGCTCTGCTATCACGCGTGAGTACTCGCACGTGAGGATATATCACTAAGGCCGTAATATGTCTAGGTACGTGCACCTTAACTATATCTAGAGCCTCATTATCTCTAATCAGCACCATACCACCAAGCAGGCTAGGGGCCACATTATCGGCATGCCAAGCACCGTCAGCTACTTGCTCACCGGCCACTGCGTACTTAAGCAACTCTCGTTTACTATGACCAGTCCTCAAGTATCTACTAACTGCATAGACAGCAGCAGCGGCACTAGCAGCGCTACTGCCCATCCCACTACCGAAAGGCATCTTCTTACGTATCTCCATATCGATAGGCTCGTCCTCAGCGCCAATATCCTTGAGAAAAGACAGTGCAGAAACACCAGCAGTGTTTTCAGCTAGTACTTTGCTAAGCTGCTTTCTATCTCCCGTAATCTTAGAAATTACCAAGCCACTCGCACTACCTGTCTTAACTAATATCTCATCCCCTGGATGTGTCATTGCAAATCCCAAGTGATCGTAGCCTACAGCCACATTCGCTACAGAGGCAGGTGCGAAGACCTTCACTATATGTCTACTCATTTATCGTCGTTTTGCAATGCTTATTATATCGCTAAATACACCAGCTGCCGTAACAGCAGCTCCGGCACCAGGTCCTTTGACTACAAGTGGATTTTGGTGGTAGCGCTTAGTTTTTAATACGATCATATTATCACTGCCAGATAGGTTATAGAAGGGACTATCTACACCTACCACCTTAAGCGAGATACTTGCTCCTTGCCTCGTACTACTAGCTATGACTCGTAGTTTCCCGTCCTCATCTGCCGCACCCTTAGCCAAGCCGCCGAAGTATTCATCCTTCTTACTTAATGCACCTATAAAATTCGCAACGCTGCCATCTATAGGTAGGCCATCTGGCAACACACTATCGATGACCACGTCATCCATCTCTATAGTCATACCTGCCACCCTAGACAGAATGACAATCTTCCTACATACATCTGACATGCTAAGGTCATCACGTGGATCAGGCTCAGTAAATCCTAGCTCTTTAGCCCGTGATACTAACTCGCCAAAACCCATACCTACATCGTAACTATTAAAAATGTAGCTCAACGATCCTGATAGCACACCTTCTATCGATGTGATTTCATCTCCAGAATCTACCATACTTCTTATGGTAGATATGATAGGCAAACCCGCTCCCACATTCGTTTCATATAAGTAGTCAATGTTACGGCGCTTAGCAGTACTGACAAGGCTGTTATACCTTTCTTGACTACCGCTAGCGGCTACCTTGTTAGGCGTCACAATGGATACATTACTGTCCAGTAAGGCTTGATATAACCCTGCAACTTCTTCACTAGCTGTATTATCGACAAATATACTATTAGGCAAGTTATGCGTGTCTATCAGCTCTAGCATCTGACTAGCAGTGCTAACTGCTATACTATTGTCAAGCAGCCTCATATACTTATCTGGGTCCAAATCTATACCCATAGGATCAGCATAAATCTTCCTACTATTTGCTACAGCTACGACCCGTATATCTACGCCATCTTCAGCCTTTAACTTGGCCCTCTGCACTTCTAACTGTCTGAGTAGCTCACTACCGATCAAGCCCACACCCGAAACATACAGATGATATCTCTTAGCAACATTATCGAAAAAAGAGGCGTGCAGTAAGTTAAGCGTCTTATCCTCATCAGCCGTCTCGATTACAAAACTGATATTATGCTCAGAACTACCTTGCGCTATCGCTATAACATTTACACCATTCTGCCCTAATCCTTCAAACAAGCGACCCGAAATACCGGGCACGTCCCTCATTTGCTCTCCTACTACTGCTATGATACTCATACGCTTTTCGGGTATTACGAGACGAATCTTGCCACTAGTTCTGTCATGCTCATAAGTTCTCGAAAGAGCAACTATTGCCTTCTTAAGGTCCTGCTGACGTAATGCTAGCGTAATGCTATACTCACTACTCGCCTGTGTAATTAAGAGGATGTTGATATTACTTTGGGCTAGCGCAGTAAACAATTTAGCTGAGATACCTGGCACTCCCATGAGGCCACTACCCTGTACCGTCAGTACTGCTACATCAGACAGTGCCGTTAGCCCCTTGATAGGACCATGCTCATAATGTTTGACACGGTTTCCTATGTACGTTCCCTCAAAAGTAGGGTTGAAGGTATTACGAATATAAATAGGCACGTCAGCCTCTAGAGCGGGAGCTATTGTAGGCGGATAAATTACCTTGGCCCCAAAATGCGACATCTCCATAGCCTCAGCATAAGATAACTCAGGTATGGTAAAAGCTGTATCAACCTTACGCGGATCAGTAGTCAAAACGCCATCAACATCGGTATATATATCTACTCGATCAGCCTTTAGTGCTGCCGCAATCAGGCTTGCAGTGTAGTCACTACCACCACGACCTATCGTAGTGGTAAGTCCTCCAACATCAGCAGCTATAAAGCCCGTTACCACATTGATGTCATACTTTGTTTCACTATAGAATGATCGGATCTTATTATAAGACAAGTCTTTGTCCACTATTGCATTATTAAAACTCTTATCAGTAGTGATCAACTTTCGAGCATCAACATATCCAGCATTAAGACCCTGGTCGGACAAGGCAGCGGTAATCAAGTAGCAGCTGTGTCGCTCACCAAAGGACAATACATAATCAAGGGTCCTGGGGGACACCTCCCGCACAAGAAAAATACCCCTAAGTAGATCTCGTAGTACTTGATAGTTTTCTTCTAGTGCAGCTACCGCGGGGCTAGCATCATCTAGTAACTCATTAGCTACACGAGTGTGCCGATCTCGGAATGCATGGTAGGCTACCAGATACTCTTGGTCACCCCGGCTAGCTAACTTACTCATTCTAGTAAGTAAATTAGTAATCCCAGACATGGCGCTACATACCACCATCAGCGGCTCACCATCATGACTAGATTTGATAATCGCTGCAGCTGCTATGATTGCATCGGCATCCGCTACAGAAGTACCACCAAACTTTAAAACTCTCATACACGATTACTTATCCTAGATAGTGACAAATATGACACCAAAAACGAACTCCTGGCAAGGACCACTCGTTAGATTAAAAAAGAAAGATATAACTATGAAAGACGGAGTAAAAATACTTAGCAGACCAGACTACCTATCAATAGAGATAGCACAACAGAAACTAGAGCAAGAGGGAATACCTGCTTTCATAATGGATAAGAGAGATAGTAGCTATCCCGGCATACTAGGCACTGTCGAACTTTATGTAGACAGCCCTCATGTGGATAGAGCTAAGGAGATCATAGCAGAATAGCCTACTATGTTCCACGTGAAACATCTAATGGTTCTTTAAACCTATAATTAAGATGTAGGCATGCTGTAAGTAAGAACAAAGCTACAATCTGATGGGCTACCCCATAACCGACTGGTATCGTCGACTTGCTATTAATCACAGTGAGAATTCCTAATAGGACTTGTACCGCTAGTAGACTACTTGCTACTATTGCTCCTTGACGAGTCAACTTGTCTTTTGCCATCCTTATGATCTTAGGCAATAAATAAATACCAAAGGCAATAAGGCAGTACGCTACTAGACGATGTATTGTCTGGATAAGCGCAGGCATAAAGAGATTCTGATCATAGTTATTGAAGTTATCCCATGACCATTCAGCTGACTTAAATATCACACTTGGCAATGCATGACCGTTCATGTCTGGCCAAGTGGGATAGGCTACAGCAGCCTTCATGCCACTCATAACTCCTCCTAGAAATATCTGAACGCAAAGTAGGGCAGTAAACCAAAAGGCCAACTTACCGAACCTCAAATGAAGACCGTAGCTCTGCTGGGTAGACCCAATCCACTGAGTCTTAAAGAATGTCCAGAGCAACCAAGAGTAAGTTAGAAAAGCGATACTAAGATGTAAGGCCAGCTTATAGGCATTAACCCAAGGTCGCTCTACCAAGCCACTTGCCACCATGATCCAACCGAAACTCGCCGCTAGTCCTGCCAACAAAAAGACACCAATCAACCGGGACTTTAACATACCATCGAACATGCCCCGAGACCAGAAATAAATGAAAGGAATAAGAAACACTATCCCCATAACCCTAGCCCACAAACGATGTACCCACTCCCAGAAATAAATAAACTTAAAAGTCCCTGGTAATAGGATTGAGCCCATCTCCATTCCTTGATTGATTTCCTTGTACTGAGGACTGTCTTTGTATAGATCAAACTCACTTACCCACACTGCCTCGCTGAGAGGAGGTAGCGTACCCTGAATAATATCCCACTCCGTGATACTCAGACCTGACCCCGTAAGCCGGGTGATACCGCCAACCATCACCTGCACCACCAACATGACCAACCCTATGAAGAGCCACACTCTAACTGACTTGGAATATTTTTTTTGACCTGACATCATGGACACAAAGATATTGCTCCCTGTCTCAATGCCGAATCGGTGACTTAGGTTGAGGACTTTTTATCTAATAATATTAATACTTTTATAAATAATGTAACCATTATTATTAGAGGTGTTAGTACGTGGGTAAGTAATTGTAATCGCTAGTGACTGTCTATGGCTGTTGGTAGCGTCTAGTCATTACTAACAGCATACTAACAGATTAAATCATTGGAGTTGTGTTACTTATATATATTACTCACAAGCTGTGTAGAACGAATGATCTTCATAATAATAAAAGGTTACGATGTGCAGTTCTTCTTTATTTGTACTAACAAATATGAGTGGATTAACACATCACAATGATCTATCATATACAAGTCATTGGAGATTGAATTTGACAATTCTTATACTCAAGTTATACACTGAGTGAGTGTGGATAAGTGGAAAGCGTAGTATAAGTGAGTCTAGGTTCTAAGTATAATCAAAAATAGTAATGTGAATAAAGATAGTAAGGAGTACGAGCACGAGCTATATGATTTTGATAATCTAGGTCGCGAGGTGTCATTGGAACGTAGCAAAGCATACAGAGAAGAGATGTCGGCTAGGAGATCGGTTCGCTTTTATAGTGATAAAGAAGTCGATAGGACCATTATCGAGAATATACTCATGACGGCAAGCTCTGCTCCATCGGGAGCTAATAAGCAGCCTTGGTCATTTGCGGCTGTTTCGTCTATGGCTGTCAAGCAAGAGATCCGAAAAGCTGCAGAAGCGGAAGAGTACAAAAATTACCACGGTCGTATGAGTGAAGAATGGGTAGAGGATCTCGAGAAGTTCGGTACGGACTGGAATAAGCCCTTCTTGACGACAGCCCCTTGGCTAATCGTTATATTTAAACAAGTGTACGAACTGCTGGATGATGGTAGTAGGGGTAAGAACTACTATGTCAGCGAGTCGGTAGGTATTGCCGCTGGCATGCTTATATCGGCAATACACCATGCAGGATTGGTGACACTGACGCATACGCCTAGCCCCATGAATTTTTTGGAGAAGATCCTAGAGCGACCTGCTAATGAGAAAGCTTATCTACTGCTACCAGTAGGCTATCCTGCTAATGATGCGACGGTACCAGTGATATCTCGTAAAACTGAGGGTGATGTGATCAGCTATTATTAGTTTCGCACACCGCCAGTACTATATATTATGCACTTACAATTATCTCACGATGATCTCACACTAGAACAAGTAGGTCTCGTACTCTCCTCTCAAGTCACGGAGCTATCTGTAGCTGCAGAGGCAATGCTTGCGGTGCAGAGATCTTACACCTATATACAGGGCAAGATAGAGGATGATACCAGCTTGTACTATGGTATTAATACTGGATTTGGCTCCCTGTGCGACGTGAGTATTCCCAAGTCTGACATCCAGCAGTTACAGCTCAACTTACTGAGATCACATGCGTGTGGAGCTGGTGAGGAAGTACCTTATCCACTCGTAAGGTTGATGCTGGTGCTGAAGATAAAGAATCTGATAGCGGGTCATAGCGGTGTAAGTGTTACACTTGTAGAGCAGTTACTATCCCTTTATAACAATGACATCACACCACTCATATACCAGCTCGGCTCACTGGGAGCCTCTGGTGATCTCGCACCGCTAGCTCATCTTGCACTGCCAGCTGTAGGAGAGGGTCGTGTGCGGTATAAGGGTCTAGAAATGGCTGCTGCCGATGCCTTACATATAGCAGGTATAGAGGCACATGTTTTACAAGCTAAAGAGGGGCTCGCTTTGATAAATGGTACACAGTTCAGTGCAGCCTACATGTCTTATGCCGTATTGCAAAGCCATCGTATGATAGAGATGGCTACTAATTATGCGGCGGTGTCGATAGAGGCGTATGCTTGTGACCACAGTCCGTATGAGGTGTACACGCATGAGGTGAGGAGGCACAGTGGGCAGATAGAGATCGCGAAGCAGGTATATGCTTGGATTAGTACATCTAAGATTAGAAGCGCTTGCAGTAGTGTTCAAGATCCATATGCTTTCAGGTGTGTTCCACAGGTACATGGCGCTAGTCTCACTGCTGTAGAGCATGCTCGAGCCATCATCTTACAAGAGATTAACGCTGTCACGGACAATCCCAATATTTTTGCCGAGGACGACCGTATCATATCTGGCGGTAACTTTCATGCTCAGCCACTAGCTATGGTACTTGATTATATGGCGCTTGCCATCGCTGAGCTAGGCAGCATCAGTGAGCGACGTATCTATAAGTTGATCAATGGTGATAGAGACTTACCAGCCTATCTAGCTGATAATCCTGGTCTAGAGTCTGGGTACATGATCGCTCAGTATACAGCAGCGAGCATTGTCAGTCAGAATAAGCAGTGGTGCACGCCTGCCTCTATCGATAGTATAGTAAGTAGCAAGGGCCAGGAGGACCATGTCAGCATGGCTGCTAATGCTGCTACTAAGTGCTATCGTATTATTGACAATGTATGGCAAGTATTGGCCATCGAGTTGATGATAGCTGTAAGGGCAATAGAGTATAGAGCACCTCTCCGACCGTCACCGAGTACACAGCGGCTAGTCGATAAATATCGTGCTACCATACCTCGGGTCAAGGGTGACCACATCATCCACGATCACATGCAAGCGGCCCTAGCATTCGTACGTGCTGAAGTCTAGTGAGAGCCTCTTGTTAAAGGAGCACGATCTACGATATAGACGGCTTAAGCGTCGATAACTGGTGCTGCTGTCACTTCAGGCTCTTAGTTAATACGTCCATGTAGTATTCTCGAGATGCGACTCTTCGGTCGTACTAGTACCTTATATGAGTTAGGTGATGATTTAAACTGATTGGATTTACACCGGTAGAAGTACGTGAATCCACCATCTCCGTCACCTGACACTGGTATACTGTCGAATAGCTAAAAGCGTTACCTTCACCAGAGGTATGACGAAGACCAGCAATAACATGCTAGAGAAAATGGAGAAAGAACTGTCGCTTAAGAAGCTACAGATCCGCAGCCTCCTGACTATTACGCAAGCTATCAATGACAATGTGACGGCGGGTGGTCTTTTTAAGATGTACAACTCTTTCTTGAGCTGGGACATGGCGATCGAAAAGATGGCCTTGTTCGTAGTAGGTGATGGGGAGTGGCGGTGTACAAGTAGCATCAACTATGACGCTGATAATGTGACCGATATCATTGAGCATATTCTGACCCTCAAGCGACTCCACACTATCAAAGACGATGACCCAGAGCTCCTCCAGACGTTTGACATTGTTATACCTGTCTTTCACAAGGAGGCACCTATCGCCTATGCGTTGATCGGTGGAATACGAGGTAAGGAAGACCTGTACAACAAGATCCAGTTTATAACGACGATAACCAATATCATCGCAGTAGCCATTGAAAATAAGCGTCTCTTCAAGAAGCAGCTGGCGCAGGAGAAGCTACAGCATGAGATGGAGCTCGCCAGCGAGGTACAGTCTATGCTGATACCCAAGGCTATGCCCGTGACGAAGCATTTTGCACTAGATAGTATTTATAAGCCCCACTCCAACATAGGCGGCGACTATCTTGACTTTATCCGTTTTAGTGATACGCGATTTGCCTTTTGTATAGCGGATATAGCAGGTAAGGGAGTAGCTGCCGCTCTACTGATGGCTAATTTTCAAGCGACGATACAGAGTCTCATTTTTCAATATCGCGACCTAGAGACCTTTGTCTTTGCCCTTAATCAGTCGGTACATCGCATCACGCATAGTGAGCGGTTCATTACTTTCTTTATAGGAGAGGTCGACGTAGAGCAGCGGACGCTACGCTATATTAATGCTGGTCACTATCCACCTGTACTCATAGATGGCAAGGGTATGCGCCGGCTAGACAAGGGTTGTACCGTTATTGGTGCTTTCGAGCGACTACCAGAGATTACAGAGGAGAGAATAGAGCTCTGTGGAGAGGCGACAATTTTTACCTTTACGGATGGACTGGCGGATCTACAGGATAACGATGGCGACTACTTCGAGGATAGTAAGATTGAGCATTTCGTACAACAGAACCATACGTCATCCCCTGCTAAATTTAATGAGAGATTGATGGATGAGATCGATACATTTCGAGGCGATACGACCTATGTAGACGATATTGCGATCTTGACCTGCAAAATATACGACCATGGCAACATTTGCTAGAAATCGAGTACTAGCTGCCATTATGGCTTTCTTTGGTGGCTTCTTTGGCTTGCATAAGTTCTACCTAGGTGATATAGGTGGAGGTATCTTCTTTCTTATACTAATGGCTGTAACATCGGCTATATTTCCTATCACCACCATCCTGGGATTTATAGAAGGAGTGAGCCTACTGATGATGTCTGACGACCAGTTTGACAGAAAGTATAATCGCAATGTCATCCGCAATAAGCGACAGCCCGGCAGTGTAGAGGATAGGCGTTATAAGCAGATGGAGCGGGCCAAACATCGTGGCGTCAACCAAAATCGTAAGCGACGTCAACCACGAGCAAAGTCAACCACTAGTCGTAGTGCCCGCAGTAATCCATTTAAAAAATCAGGTATCAAAAAGCACAAGGCATTTGACCTGCAAGCTGCTATAGAAGATTTTAAGCAAGGTCTACAGATCAACCCCAATGATATCGCCCTACACTTTAACATCGCCTGTAGCTACTCGCTCACGGAGCAGAAGGAGGAGGCCTACTACCATATACAGCGAGCCATCGAGCTAGGCTTTGATGATGCCAAGCGTATTGAGTCGCACGACGACCTCGCCTATGTACGTATACAGCCAGAGTTTGAGGCCTTTAAAAATAGTGGGTACAAGCAGTCACCATTCGCAGTGGCGGCAGGTGGCAGTAATGGCGCGGAAGATAGCCTAGAGATGCCGCAAGACGACAAGCTACTGAGCCAGCTCAATAAGCTCGCCGAGCTGCGCAAGCGTGGGCTGCTGAGTGAGGCAGAATTCGTTAAAGAAAGAAAAAAGCTGATGAGAAGGTAACAAGTAGGGTAGACCCTGCATTTACCTAGTGTAAGAAGTACCATTACGAAAACACATTAACGACCATAGACTTTGCTAGCAAGAGACATCATCACCGAGGAGTTAGACACACTTAAGACCAGTGACACTGGCGAGGAGGCGCTAGGTCTGATGAGTCTCCATAACGTACGCCACTTACCCATCGTCAATAATGAGACCCTACTTGGTATCCTGAGTGAGTCAGATATCGTATCACAAAATATAGATGCTAGTATAGGCAGTTATCGCCTGAGCATAGCCGGCGCTGTGGCGCAGAGTACCGACCACATATTCGAAGTGATGGACCGTATGGCTGAGTACGATCTGACTAGCATCCCCGTCATCGATACCAAGGAGACCTATCTGGGCAGTATATCACTAACATCACTATTGCACTACTTTGCAGGTTCGTTTTCCTTTGAGGAGCCAGGCAGTATCGTGGTCGTAGAGACAGATCGTGTCAATTATAGTATGGTCGAGATCGCCCGTATTATTGAAGAAGAGTCTGCAGCTATCCTGACTAGTATGCTGTCCTTCGAGCCGGGTAGCAATCGCGTCGTCGTTACGCTTAAGATCAATAAGCAAGACATAAGCCGTATCATTGCCTCGTTCGTACGATATGATTACACCATCAGAGGCACATTTGCAGAGAACGACTACAAAGATGCGCTACAGGAGCGGTATGACTCCCTCATACATTACCTTAACGTGTAGCCTTATACTGGCCTGTATGGCCCAGTGCCTCAGCGGACAGACGTATCTGGTCGTCGATGAGGTCTTATTCGCTGGTAATGATCGTACCAAAGCCTACGTCATAGAGCGAGAGATGGATATAGCCCCCGGCGATACGCTTTGGGTAGCAGACCTAGATGACCGTCTTACTCGTAATAAGAAGCAGATACTCAGCACTGGCCTATTTAGCTATGCGCAGATCAGTATCAAAGATTGGGAACTTACCGAGGAAAAGGCCGATATCATAGTAGCCCTCCAAGAGAATTGGTACCTCTACCCATCGCCGATTTTTGACTTTGCCGATCGATCCTTTAACGTATGGTGGCAAGAGCAGGGTAGGTCGCTAGACCGAGTTAACTATGGTATACGTCTAGACCATATCAATACGACGGGCAACTATGACCGGCTTAAGCTTAAGGCACAGTTTGGCTATACCCGCAAGTACGAGATAGACTACGGCTGGCCCTACCTGCGTACCGGGGAATGGGGAGTACAGACCAATGTGTTATTTGCTGAGAGCCGAGAGATCAACTACAATACTCTCGATAACAAGCAAGTATTCTTTAGCAAGGCAGATGATAGCCGCCTCAATCAGCGCTACCGAGCGGGAGTGACTGTCACTCACCGTCCTGATATATATAGGTTTCAGTCCTTTAGGTTGCAGGGCCATCACCGTACGGTCGACCAGCAAGTAGTGGACCTCAATCCGCAGTACCTAGGTAATGGACTGACTGATCTGACCTACCTCCAGCTTGCCTACGAGGCAGTGATCGACAAGCGTACCTACTGGCAGTATCCCCTAGGTGGCTACCGCCTGTCAGCCAATATTACCAAAGACGGCCTTGGGATATGGAATGAGATTAACAACCTCACCCTATCAGCTAGTTATGAGCAGTACTATCAACCCATCAATAATCTGATTGGTGGAGTACATCTACAGGGCAAGCGACAGCTTATCCGAGGGCCCATCGCATTCTTTAATAATAGGAGTATCGGTTACAATGAGCAGGAGGTACGTGGCTATGAACTCTACGTAATGGACGGGCTCGACTATTTTATAGCTAGGTCGCAGGTGAGTTATAAGTTCGTAGAGCGAGTCATTGATAATCGCCTGATGCCTATCCGCCAGTATCGTAAGCTAGACATCAAGCTTTTTGCCCGATGGTCACTCGATACGGGCTATGCCAATGACCCCAATAATACTGCCCTCAACCCACTCACTAACCGGTGGCTACTGGGCTATGGACCTGCTCTAGACATAATAGTTGCCAATACTGTGGTCGTTAAGGTGGAGTACAATTGGAATCATCTGGGCGAGGGAGGCCTTTATTTTAAAAGTAATACCGCATTTTGATGCTATACAGAATCATACTATCCGTCCTGGCTGGGCTACTCCTACTCTCTCCGTCACAGGCACAAGAGGTAGTGACAGCCGACCAGCTGTCCAAGAAATCGACCAAGCTCTACCAGAAAGCTCGCAAGGCTAGCAAGCAAGGCAAGACCGAGGAGGCCATCAAACTCTACGAAAAGTTAGTGGATAGAGAGCCAAGCCTACAGGAGGCCTACCTCAGTCTAGGCGGACTGCATTATCGTCTAGAGTCTTATGACGAGGCCATCAAGTACTTTGAGCAAGCATTACCTATGCGAGACGTGGTAGATCCAGAGATTTACTATGCGATGGCTACAGCCCATATGCAAGTTGACCATTATAGTGATGCTGCGGAGGCATTCGATCACTACCTAGCTAGTGCTGATAGTACGGCACAGAAGTATAACCGTGCAGTCAAGCATGCTGCTGACATGCACTTTGCCGCATATGCTACAGCAAACCCACAACCCTTTGATCCTATCAAGGTAGACGGCATCAATAGCGTCTACTCCGAGTATATGCCAGTCATGCGAGGTGACGATGAGGAGATGATATTTGTACGTCGTACCCAGAATCAAGAAGACCTCTACAGTGCGAGTCGCATAGACGATACGACTTTTGCGCAAGCTATAGCACTAGATGATCTTAATACCAAGGGCAATGAAGGCATACACAGCATATCTGCCGATGGCCGACTGATCGTGTTCACTGCCTGTGGTCGACTAGATGGCTATGGTCAGTGCGACCTTTACTACAGCAAGCGATCAGAAGACGGCTGGACTAGGCCTATCAATATGGGCAAGCGGGTCAACAGTGCGAGTAGTGACAGCGGCCCCTCTTTGACGGCTGATGGACGGGGATTATACTTCATCAGCGATCGTACTGGCGGTGTAGGTGGTAAGGATATCTACTATACACAGCTCAATGCCGAGGGACAGTGGTATCGCCCGGTTAACCTAGGCGAAGTCATTAATACGACAGGCCATGAGGAGTCACCCTTTATGCACCACGATGGTACGACGCTATACTTTCGTAGTAATGCTAGGCCGGGTATGGGTGGCTTTGACATATACTATGCTCGGTGGCAAAAGGAAAGCGGCTGGTCTGAACCACAAAATATCGGCTACCCCATCAATACCAAGGGTAGCGAAGGTAGCCTGACTGTCTCCCTAGATGGTGTCTCTGCCTACTATGCCAGTGATCGCGACGACCTCGATGAGACGCGGCGCGACCTCGATATTTATAAGTTTACGCTGCCACCAATAGCACGGCCCAACAGTGTGACATTCGTCGAAGGGCAGGTCACTGATGCTAGCACGGGAGCTGGACTAGCTGCCACTCTAGAGCTTACTAATGTCACTGAAAATAAGGTACGGCAGATCGTTACGACCGATGAGGTGGGCAACTACTTCGTCGCACTACCTATCGGGCAGTCTTATGCATTTACGGCGGAGCAGGCGGGATATCTGTTTTACTCAGAGCACTACGAACTAGACAGCATCACGACGGCTATAGATCCGATGCGCTTGGACATTGCTCTGCAGCCTATTGCTCAGGTGGAGGTGGAGACTGTGTCAGTAGAGCGACCGGTCGTGTTGCGCAATATATTTTTCGAAAGTGGGTCTGCTGCTTTACTCCCACAAAGTGAGCAGGAGGTCAACCGCCTCATCCGCCTGCTTAATGACTACCCTGACAAGGTGATGACCATCGTCGGCCACACGGACAATATAGGACAGCCAAATGCCAATATGCTACTCAGCCAACAGAGGGCCACTGCGGTCAAGGCCGCCATTATCGAAAATGGTATAAGCTCGGATAGGGTAGAGGCCATCGGCAGAGGGGAGACAGAGCCTATCGCCGACAATAATACCAAGGAAGGACGTCAGCAAAATCGGCGAGTAACATTTGTGCTCACTAGGCAATAAGCGAGACCATCGACCAGAAGCACGACGTCGATACAACCATAGCTGAAGTATATCGTTACTTTGTGTCGCAGACGTACTATGGCCAAAGAAGAAACGAAAGATCTAGATCTCAGGATACTCGGTAGGGTGCTCGGCCTCACCAGGCCTTACAAGCACCTCCTCGTACTGTGTATACTACTAGCGGTGATATCAGCGCCAGTGAGTGTCATGCGACCCCGCCTGATCTCCTACATGGTGGACGAGCACATCCTCCAGGGAGATATTGCAGGCCTGACTAGGACGGCTCTTTTCTACGTCGGTCTCATCATATTGACGGTTATCCTTCGCTACTTGTTTATCTACTATAGTGCTATGCTGGGTCAGAGCACGATCAAAGACCTACGTGTCCGAGTTTTTAAGCATATCACGTCGATGCGCTTGCGCTACTTTGACCAGACGCCGATCGGGACTAGTACCACCAGGACGATTAATGATGTAGAGTCTGTCAACCGTGTATTTACAGAGGGAGCTATTACGATCGTAGCAGATACGCTGACCATATTTGCTGTACTAGGCATCATGTTGCATGACTCATGGCGCCTCACACTGATAGCCCTGTGTACGATGCCGCTCATCATGATTGCGAGCTACATATTTAAAGAAAAAGTCAAGGTCAGCTACCAGCGAGTACGTACGCAGATTAGTCGTATGAATGCCTTCTTACAAGAGCGGATCACGGGTATGAAGATCATCCAGATCTTTAATGCCGAGGCAGAAGAGAAGCAAGCATTTAGAACCATCAATCGTGGATATACGCAGTCCTATCTCGATAGTATTTTCTACTACGCTGTTTTCTTTCCAGTGGTGGAGTTCATCTCAGCTCTAGCCCTAGCGCTTATGGTATGGTTCGGGGCACACGGCTACCTCGATGGCAAGGTTACTTTTGGTGCTCTTGTTGCTTTTCCCATCTATCTCAACCTGCTCTTTAGGCCTATCCGCATGATTGCCGATCAGTTTAACACCCTACAGATGGGCCTCATAGCTGCGGAGCGAGTTTTCAAAATCTTAGACAATAGCGGCCAGATCAGTGACCATGGCACCCTTACGCCTGACCATGTCAACGGTCGTGTTTCTTTTGACGAAGTGAGTTTCGCCTATGATGACGAAAACTATGTCTTGCACGATGTATCATTTGAGATCAAGCCAGGGGAGACACTCGCCATTGTGGGTAGCACAGGTAGTGGCAAGAGTACGATTATCAATACTCTCAGTAGGTTTTACGAGATACAGCAGGGACAGATCACCTTGGACGGCACGGATATAAAGAAGTACTCCCTTGAGAACCTGCGCCAGCGGATATCTGTCGTCCTTCAGGATGTCTTTCTATTCGACGGTACCATCATGGAGAATATCACCCAGCGAGATACCTCCATTGATCACGCGGTCGTCTACCAGGCTAGCAAGGATATAGGAGCACATGAGTTCATCATGCAGTTGCCCGGCGGCTATGACTTTAAGGTCACGGAGCGAGGTGGTAACCTATCTGTCGGCCAGCGACAGCTCATCAGCTTTGTTCGGGCTCTAGTCTATGATCCCGATATTCTGGTTCTTGATGAGGCGACGAGCTCTATAGATACCGAGACCGAGTCTATCATACAGTATGCCATCGAGCAACTCATCACCAAGCGTACGAGTATCATCATCGCTCACCGCCTTAGTACCATCCGTCATGCAGACCAGGTCATGGTCCTTGACAAGGGTCGCATCACAGAGATCGGTCCGCCGGATACCTTACTCAGTAATACTGAGGGGCACTATCGCAGGTTGTACGATATGCAGTTGATAGATACGTAGGAGGTGGTTGTTTGTTATTCGTTTTTTGTTGTGAGTCGGGATGTTTTCCCTTTTCCGCCGTCGTGGTAAAACCCACGGACGGCTAATGGTTTATCTCAACGTCTCGATGTCTCTTCTCTCGGCTTTTCTTCTTCTGACTGGTACTTCCAAATCTCTACGCTTGGTTACGAGCTTAGCAATCACGGACCTGACTTACACTCTCGGTTACTGACGTATCCGACATCCGTTATCTGACTACTGACATCTGATTATCGCATATCACCGTCGTGGTAAACCCCACGGACGGCTAACGGTTTATCTCAACGTCTCGATGTCTCTTCTCTCGTTTTCCTTTCTTCTGACTGGTGCTTCCAAATCTCTACGCTTGGTTACGAGCTTAGCAATCACGGACCTGACTTACACTCTCGGTTACTGACGTATCCGACATCCGTTATCTGACTACTGACATCTGATTATCGCATATCACCGTCGTGGTAAACCCCACGGACGGCTAACGTTCTATCTCAACGTCTCGATCTCTCTTCTTCTATCTACTGCTTCCTAATATAAATCGTCTTACTCACGGCGGCCACCACAACGTTTTTACTGTCCCGCACGCTGGTATTAAACGTGAAGACGGCCTTTCCTACGCTGTCCACTTCAGTTTTCATTGCCGCTAAGCGATCCGTCTCGATACCGATGGCACTCGTTACCGTACCACGGCCTGGTGTGATGTAGTCAATCGTAGCGGCCTTGTCCCACAAGATGTATCCATCTCCGAAGTAGGCAGCCGCCGCAAAGACAAAAAATGGATCGACCATACTGTAGAGCGAGCCGCCGAAGTGGGTGCCATACATATTGCGATTGTAAAAGCGCTGCTTGAGCTGTACGACGTATTGTGTGGCATCCTCACTGACAGACTTGACGCTTATACCGGCGCCTAGGTAGGGTGGGTATAGCCACATCCACTTGACGAGGAGGCGGAGCTGTCGGGCTTTTTTATGGATCGGCTGTGGCACTAGCGCTGGTATTTTATCTTGCCATCTACAATGGTATACAGCACCGATGTGTTTAAGATATCGTCATCAGAGCAGGTCAGTAGGTTGTGGTCCAGGACGGTGATGTCCGCTACTTTTCCGACAGTAAGGCTGCCCTTGTAGTCGTCTTCTTTGGCCGCATAGGCATTACCTAGCGTGTAACTATGTATCGCCTCTGTCCTAGTCATGGCCTGCTCTGGGTAGAAGGTCACGCTACCATCGGTCCGCTTGCGGGTCACGCTAGCGTAGATACTCTGCAGGGGGTCCACGTCTTCTACTGGGGCATCGGTACCATTGGCGATGGTGATGCCAGCATCGAGGAGTCGTCGCCAGGCGTAGGCGCCATTCTTAGCTCTAGACTCTCCTAGTCGCCGCTCGACGAATAGGGCATCACTCGTACAATGAATACCCTGCATAGAGGCGATAATATTGTTGCTGGCAAATCGTGGTATATCCGTCGTGTCTAGGTGCTGGGCATGCTCTATGCGCCACCTGTGATCGGTACCAGCAGGCATTTGCTTGATCATACCCTCGTAGATATCGACAACGACCCTATTGGCCCGGTCGCCGATGGCATGGACACACATTTGCATATCGTGCTCGACGGCTAGATCGGCGATCTGCCGTACTTCGTATATATCCGTTGTGTTCTGGCCCATCCAGCCTGTCTTGTCGGCATAGGGCTCTAGCAGCCAGGCACCGTAGGCACCTAGGGCACCATCGACCTCGGACTTGATCGCATCGCAGGTGTAGAAGCGATTGCCTACATCTCTGACTTTGTAATTGCCGAGCTTGCCATCCATCTCATCATAGCTATGTCGTATCATTGCCCAGAGGCGTAGATCTAGGTTGCCTTGCCGTGCCATTTGTCGGTAGCGGTCTAGCTCTATCATCTTTGAGCCAGCATCTTGAAAACTCGTCAGTCCCTTACGTAAGCACTCGACCTGGGCACTATCGATTGCCGCATACCACTGCGCCTCTAGCTCTGCCTGGGGCAGGCTGTCCTTGTAGGCTCGATGTGCAGCCCGGACGATCTGCATGGCCCGCTCCTCGAATACACCTATAGCTATGCCGTCATTATCTCTTACGATCAAGCCTCCTGCAGGATCCCCTGTCTCTGGGCTTACATTGCTGGCCGTCATTGCTGCAGCATTGGCATATAGACTGTGGCCGCTAGCATGTGTGAGTATGGCAGGGTGGTCGGGGCTGACCTCTGATAAGGTGTAATGCTTAGGATAGCCGAGTACGTTGTCTATCGGTGTGTCGGTGAGTTTATCTTGGTGCCATCCTCGGCCTTCTATCCATGTACCTGGCGGTAGTTTGGCTGCTCGATCAGCTACACGGTCTACTACTTCCTGCCAGGTAGTGACGTCGAGGAGGTTGAGGTTAACCTTGCTGTACCCCAATCCGCTAAAGTGTCCATGTCCCTCGATCAGCCCTGGTATGACGAAGGCGCCTTGCAGGTCGATATGATCCTTGGCGAGCATAGTGTCTACGGGGTATCTATCCTCAAACAGAGCAGCGATCTTACCATCAACTATCGCAATACTCCCTGCCGTAGATAGCGTTGTGTCAACTGTATGGATATCCGCATTGTAGAGGACTAGGTCGTATTGCAGTTGTGAGCCACATCCTAGGCAGATGACTACAAGGATCATTAGGTATAGTGTACGAATCATTTCACTAAGGTAGTAAAGCACCGATCGTTACTTTAAAATATTACTATGACGAAGAAGTCACTTCTATTCATGACAGATGTAAAAACCGTAACTTGCCAGTAAAATTAGAAGTGACAGATGACGCTTATAGATCAGCATCGAGCACGCCTCATTGATATATGTAGTAGCTGTGGTGTTCACCGCATATTTGCCTTTGGTTCTATTGTCAATGGTCATTTTGATCCTGAGACGAGTGACCTAGATTTTTTAGTAGAGATGTTAGAAATGCCACCTATGCAGCGTGGACAACAATTAATAGCTCTATGGGAGGCGCTAGAACAGCTATTTGATAGAAAGGTAGACTTAGTCACTCAATCGACCATGAGAAACCCATACCTACAGAAAGCAATAACAGATACAAAGGTGCTTCTTTATGAACGACAGAGCGAAAAAGTACTTGGTTGATATTTTATATTCCATTGATCTGATCGAAGCTTTTTCTGGAAGCATCACTAGCTTTTTTGATAATCAAAAAGACCTTAAAACAAAGAGTGCTGTAGAACGTCAGCTAGGTATCATCGGCGAAGCGGTAAACCAGTTTAGTAAGGAGGAAAGAAAAATCGAACTAAGCCAAGGCCGTAAAATAGTAGACTTCAGAAATAGACTTATTCACGCCTACGACAACCTCGATGATGCTATCGTTTGGGTTATTCTTCATAAGTATATTCCAACCCTTAAGGACCAAGTGCAAGAACTGCTAGCAGCTAAGTAGACAACTAGATAATGTCAATTTATCTACACTTAGAATGATAGCAATTTACCCATACACGTGTGGTATACAGATTGCGGATCTCCAGTAAAGATTAAATGTATTTTTGTCCTTTGAATATATAAACGCCTATTTATCATGATGAGACTCACTTGTGCTGTTGCATTAATCAGTATCCTGATGGCTAGTTGCCGGACGTCAAAAATGGCGACTGCCTCGATTGATGAGCGGATGCTTGACACCCTGACTGTCACTCCAGACACTGGTGGTACACTACGCGTACCCGTCTATAGAGCTGCAGCTACCAAGAAGGTAGACCTCCACCACACACAACTCAAACTGCTATTTGACTGGGACGACCAGGCTGTACACGGTGAGGCCATCGTACAGATGAAGCCCGTATTCTACCCGCAAGACTCCGTCATACTAGATGCTGTCGGCTTTGATATATATAGTGTTACGAGTATGAATGTCAAGGATACACTAGACTATACATACGATGGTAGTAAACTCAGCATTGCCCTAGGTAAGACGTATAAGAAGGGTCAGACGATTACGACGATCATCAATTACTCGGCTTTTCCTAATGCTAATGAGCTAGGCGGCTCTGGTGCTATTACGTCCAACAAAGGCCTCTTCTTTATCGATCCGCTAGACACGGACCCCGATAAGCCCTCGCAGATATGGACGCAAGGCGAGACGGAGCATAACAGCCGTTGGTTTCCCACTATAGATAAGCCTAACCAGCGCTGTACCCAAGATATGATGCTTATCGTTGATACCTCTTACGTGACCTTGTCCAATGGTATCATGACCAGCTCTGTTGTAAACAACAACGGCACCCGTACGGATCGTTGGGTTATGAGTGAGCCACATGCTCCCTACTTATTTATGGTAGCAGTCGGTGACTTCGCCGTTGTGTCAGAAACCTGGAAAGACAAGCCCGTCGACTACTACGTAGAGCATGATTACGAACC
>CAYMFD010000033.1:0-2496 GCA_964389475.1 uncultured Saprospiraceae bacterium | reverse complement strand
CTTACCCTCAATGAAGGCTTTGCCAACTACAGTGAGTATCTATGGCTAGAGCACAAGTACGGGCAAGATCACGCAGAAGAGCACCGCCACAATGAGCGAGACAACTACTTCTCCAGTGCCGCCATGCAGGGTATGCACCCACTCATCCACTACAGCTATGATGACAAGGAGGATATGTTCGATGCTCACTCTTATAACAAGGGTGGTCTCGTCCTGCATATGCTACGCGATTATATCGGCGATGAGGCCTTCTTTGCGTCGCTCAACAAGTACCTCGTCGACAATGCATACACCGCTGTAGAGGTCGATGAGTTGCGACTGGCCTTTGAGGATGTGACGGGTATGGACCTCCAGTGGTTTTTTGACCAGTGGTATCTCACGCAGGGCCACCCTGTGCTAGACGTCAGCTATGGTGCTAATGAAGACCTCGGTTACTACAGCGTGGTCGTCTCTCAGACTCAAGACGAGGAGACCGTCTTACCAGTTTTCAGACTGCCACTAGATCTCGCACTGTATGAAGAAGACGGGACCAAGCACATCTACGAGGTAGAGATGACACAGCGCGACCAACTGTTTCTACTACGAGTAGACTATCCTGTCGCCTTTGCTACTGTCGATGATGACTACACCGTACTAGCGGAGATCAACGAGCCCGAGAAGACCACAGACGAGTATGCTAGTCAGGTCAAGTACGATGACAACTACACCTATCGTACGACCGCCTACCAGGCCATCGAGGGTACAGCCCCCTACTACGACCTAGCTGATATGCTGGTCCAAGATGACTTCGAGACATACCGGATGATGGGCCTCGAAGCACTAGACCTCAATGATAAAAGCAATGTAGCGACCCTCGCCAAGATGGTGACGGACGATCCGCATAGCTATGTACGAGCTGCTGCACTCAGCCAACTAGGTGAGGCTGACTACGACCAGATAACCGCTCTCGCCCAGAAAGTCATAGACAAAGAACAGGCCTATCCGCCACTAGAGGAGGCGCTTATGCTGATATCAGAAGACGATAATAACAAAGCCCTAGCGACCGTCAAGGCCATGGCCGCAGCGGACCGCAAGATCATGGCTACAACGGTAGGTCAGGTCTATGGCGCTACTGGCGATGCCGACTACATAGATGACCTCGAATCGATGATCAAGGGTACCAGTATCTACGAGGGCTATCCGCTGTATGCTAGCTACACCGACCTGGTCACTCAGCAAGATGCGGAGACCGTGATGCAAGCTGTCAAGTTTTTGGAGCCTCTGGTAGGTAGTGATCAACTCTACGTCCGCTATGCTGCTGTAGAGTCGCTAGCCAAAATACGAGACCACATCAGACCCATAAGTGAGGCAGCAGGAGAGGAAGAAGCAGCCAGCAACTATATCACCCAGATAGAGGGCCTGATAAAATCAGCCATTGCCAATGAGACCAACCAAGGCATGAAGCGGGCTATGGCCAACTTCTAACGTTATCATTAACTACCATCGAGAAAGACAAGGCATGAGCAAAAAAATAATCGTCACCGGCGGTGCAGGATATATAGGTAGCCATACGGTAGTCGCCCTCTATGAAGCTGGCTACGAGCCCATCATCGTTGATAACCTCAGCAATAGTAGGGCAGACGTCGTCGAGCGGATAGCCAAGATAGTAGGGCAGCAGGCACACCTAGATATCGTAGATCTGGCCGATGCTGCCACCACAGCCGACTGCTTTACTAGACATAGCGATGCCGTAGGCGTGATCCACTTTGCAGCACTCAAGGCGGTGGGCGAGAGTGTAGCCAAGCCCACCGAGTACTACCGCAACAACCTTGATAGCCTCCTCAATGTGCTCACACAGATGCAGGACCACGATATACCTAGCTTGATCTTCAGCTCTAGTGCTACCGTCTACGGACAGCCCGACACCCTACCCGCCACCGAGTCGACACCATGGCAGACCGCCGAGTCGCCCTACGGAGCTACCAAGCAAATGGGGGAGACCATTATCCATGACTATATCAAGGCTGGCAGCAAGCCAAAGGCCATAGCCCTGCGCTATTTCAACCCCATCGGTGCCCACAAGTCAGCTCTCATCGGCGAGTTGCCCCTAGGTGTGCCCAATAACCTCATGCCCTACATCACCCAGACAGCGGCTGGCCTGCGAGATCAGCTCAGCGTATTTGGCAGTGATTACGATACGAGTGATGGTACGGCCATACGAGATTACATCCATGTAGTTGATATCGCTGAGGCCCATGTGGTAGCCATCGACCGCCTAGTTGGTGGCAAGGAGGCGGATCGCTTTGAGGTATTTAACCTAGGTACGGGCAGGGGATCAACGGTCCTAGAGGTTATCCAGTCATTCGAAAAGTCCAGTGGTCAAAAACTCAACTACGTCCTAGCCCCTCGGCGACCTGGCGATGTGGAAGCCGTTTATGCATCAACGGATAAGGCAAGAGACATCCTGGGCTGGCAGCCGAGATACGACCTAGACGATATGACGAGGTCTGCCTGGGC
>CAYMFD010000032.1:29845-31808 GCA_964389475.1 uncultured Saprospiraceae bacterium | reverse complement strand
TATCTAGCTTGTAATCAATAGGTTATGAGAAGGATTGACTCGGTTTTGTTCAACAATATATAAGACGTAATATTCCCTTCGGTCATACTCCGCTTATAATTATCCGTTAGCAGAGTCACTGGCTGCTCAAAGAAAATACGAAAAAAGGACAGCCCTCGCAATCGAGGGTCTGTCCTTTTATCATAGTAGTGTTGCCGATGCAACTATGTCGGTAGGTATTACTTAGATACCGTAAGTGCATATTTCTCAGTCGGGTTGAGTGGGCAGAAGTACTCATACGATCCGGCTGCTAGGTCTACTAGGTTGGTCTCTGAGCTCTGGCCTGTAGGTACTGGTGCCTTGACATATGCTGCCTTGATATGATCCGCAGGTGTATACTTGCCAGCGGGTACGAGTACGAATCCTACTTCGTGATCTACACCATCATTGTGTATCTCAAACTTGTAGACACCTTCCTTAACAGATACACTCTTTTTGTCAAATGCACCAGGTTTCTGATTGAGACGTATAGTCTCGACATTGTCATGTACGACGAGCTTGTACTTTGGCGTATTGTTGAGTGGGCAGAAGTACTCATACTCACCAGCAGCTAGCTTTACCACATTGGTCATTGAGCTTTTGCCTTGGTCAACTGGTGCTTTGACATAAGCTGCTTGGATGTGGTTTTCTGGTGCATACTTGCCTGCAGGTACGATGACGAATCCCACCTGTCCTTCAACATCGGTATTACTAATGTTAAATTGGTAGTCACCCGCCTCTAGGTCTAGAGAGGTAGTGGTAAACTCTCCTGGCGTTTGAGCTAGGTCGATTTGTGATACTTGGGCTATGCTGACAGTCGATGTCGCAAGAAGAACTAAGGCAGTAATAAAATTTCTCATGATTTAATTATTTACAGATTAAGTATTTGATTTAATACTGCAAAGATGTGGCGACATCAGGCCTGATTTAGTGATGATACTGCCTGATAACTTGTCGATTATTCCCGACGGATTGGCTAGTGCGAGTATATGCTGGCTGCCTGCTTGTTTTTACGGAAGGCGCTAGGACTAGACTCCGTTTGTTTTTTGAAAAATCTGGAAAAGTGGGCTGCATCACTGTAGCCTAGTTCGTGGGCGATCTCGTCAGCGGACTTAGTTGAGTAGGTGAGGAGACGCTTGGCCTCTAGGATGATACGTTCGTTTATGATCTGTAGAGGGCTTTTGCCGATGTGTTTGGCAAATAGATTGGAGAGGGTCTTTGGTGACTTGTAGAGTAGCTTGGCATAGTCCTGTACCTGATGGTAGACCTTAAAATGTTGCTCTACTAAGAGGTGGTATGATCTCACGAGGTCTAGCTTAGTTGTGTCCATTGCTGGATCGTGGAGGTCTTCTTTGAGCAGACGGGTCGATATGATGAGGAGTCGCTTTAGCAGAGAGCGGAGCATCTCACCCTGCAAGTGATCTTTGATGGCTAGGTCTTTTAAGAATAGGCGGTACATCAGGTCAAACTCACTGACTACGTCGTCTGGTAGGCCGATAACCTGTGGCTGTGCCGACCCAAAGAATAGGAAGCCTTGACAAGAGACCTGGTCGTCGTGGGTCTGGATACAGAAGAACTCCTTGTTAAAGACAAAGGTCACGATGCCCTCATTATCCGCTGGTATCGTAAGTATATTGAGCGGGGTGCAGAATACGACCTCATCTTTTTTCAACGAAAGTTGGTAGCCATCTACGGTAAGATGTACCTGCATCTCGCGACTCCATATGATCTTAAAGAGCCCGCTCTCGTCTAGGATAGCCTGTGCTGGAGTACACTTAAAGTCTGTGACTAGGAATACATCGTCATCCTTTAAACTTGAATATCCTTGCTTCACGAGTAGTCTTATTTGCTGTAGGCAAGGTACGTCAAAAGGCATGACGAGTGGTAATGTGCCTCGCCTATTAGTGTCTGCTGCACTACGCTAGGGTGTGCCCAATGAACTAAT
>CAYMFD010000032.1:17982-29745 GCA_964389475.1 uncultured Saprospiraceae bacterium | reverse complement strand
GCCAATGTGCCAATGTGCCAATGTGCTAATGTGCCAATAACCCACCCAACTAAAACTCTATTTCAAACAACACAGGATTCATCAATCCAAAGAAGCCAAAACCTCCCTGCACGACTGTCGGTATCTGCACGGGCGAGGCAAAAGGATTGTCACCCGTGTCAAACTGCTGACGATAGGCCTTGCTGTAGTTGTAGTGATCTTCGGTGATACTGGATACGATGAGAAAGACACTGCCACTCTGCTTAAATGGTAGCTGGTCGGCCTGGACCCTTACAATCTTGTCAAGCCCGTCAAAGCTGATGTCACTGATTAAGAGCGAGTTCCACTCGAGGCTACGGCTTGCCGATGGGTCGGTTGACTCTAGGTACATCTGGTAGCCATTGTTGATCTGATCGTCATTGCTGTCGATAGCAGCGACCTCATAGAAGGCTGCTATGCCCGCCTCATCTACGAATCGTATGTCTAGTGCCCCAACTTCCCTACCATCAGGCGTCACACCCCCATTCTCCTCATAGTCGACAGAGACGATCGTCGGGGCTGGAGGCATGATGGTCGTAACGCTAGCATCTGGCAGGTCAGGATAGCTGATCTCTAGTCGGATCACATCGCCAGTCGCAAGCGCCTCGTCTAGCTCGATCTCATAGTTGTACTGCTCGACGAACTGGTTCTCGTCACCTACTTGTTCCATCGCCTGGAGGTATTCATCATTGCGGTATACATCGACCGTCGCCCCCCACAAAAAGAAAGCATCCGACGAGGAAAGTTCGTCAATACCGATGGATTGTGTGATCAATGCCGTAATAAGTGTGGGGCTCTGATTAAAAGCGCTGACTACAATCTGCGGTTCGTGCTCAGGTGGCGGTATATCTATCGTCGTCTCAAAGAAATCCTCGCAGCTACTTAGGGCTAGGGTAGTCAGGACGGCAAGTAGTGTAGTTCGTATTATGCTTTTCATATCGTAGATCTTAAGGGGGCTTTTAAAACGTTACCGAGTATGTAACATAAGGTATGATAGGAAAGAGGCTGGCCTGCTTGAGGGCAAACTGATCTTGGGACGAACCATCCGGTAAGGTCACTCGATCTACTTCGCTGAATATGAAAAAAGGATTTTTACGATTGTATGCATTATAGGCTCCTACTGACCAGGTCCTCGTCCACTTGCCCTTGTCTTTAAACATGTTGTAGCCGATGTCCATCCTGTGATAGGCATTCATCCTAAAGTTATTGCGTTCGTCAAATAGATCGGTCGTTGTACTCCACACCCCGCGAGCATTGGGATATTGGATGCCGACCCTGCCTGTAGGTAGCGTGATGGCGTTGCCTGTGCCGTATACCCAAGTAAAGGACAGCGTATTGTCCTTGCGTACCGTAAAGGATGAGACTACAGATATGTCATGACGTCGATCGTAGCGAAACGGAAATTCTTCACCGCTATTGAGATCATCGAACTGGCGGTTACTCCACGATAGGGTATAGCCAACCCAGCCCGTAAAGCGACCACGTTTTTTCTGTACGAAGACCTCCAGTCCGTAACTCGTGCCGTCGCCCTGTGTCACTCTGTCTTGCCAGTCGCCGAACTCAAAAAGGCCCGAGCCGTCCTTGTAGGCGATCAGGTTGGTCATCTCTTTGTAGTAGGCTTCCACGCTGATTTCGTAACCATCACCGATGTTCTGAGCAGCACCTATAGCTGCCTGCCAGCTATCTTGTGGTTTGACGCGTTCTGTGGTGGGCAGCCATAGATCTGTAGGTAGCCCGATTCCCTCAAAGGCTAGCAGCTGTATATACTGCCGCATCGTCGCAAAACTTCCCTTGACAGACAGGTCGTCGGTGAGTAGGTAGCGACCACTGATACGGGGCTGTAGGCTAGCGTAGAACTTGCCCTCGACCGCAAAGCCAGATAGGTGAAGACCCGCATTGACCTTAAGCTGATCATTGATCTTGTAGTCATCCTCGACGTAGGCGGCCAGCTCCACGGCTGATATATCGTCCTGACCGATCGTCGTCTTAAACTGGTAGCTGTCAGCCGGTATATTCTGCTCTAGGTCAAACTGGCCGGGCTCGAAGTCGTGCCGTATGCCCGATAAGCCAAAGCGTATAAAGTGATCAGGCGACGGTACGTAGTCAAAGTCAAACTTGAGGGCGATATCGTCTATCCCAGAGATGTACGACAAGGAGATATCCTCTAGACCCTCGCTTACAGACTCAGTACCGAAGTAGTTGCGGGTATCTAGGGCATAGCGACTGTAGGTGGCTGTCGTATTGAGGAAGAGACGAGGCGAAAAGACGTGGTTCCATCGGAGGGCTGCGGTCTGATTACCCCAACCTAGGCGAGACTCCGTGATATCATTAAAGGCTTGACCAGTTTCCCGATCCTCCAGGTAGAATTTGTCTTCCCCGCCGTATACACTGAGGTATAGTCGGTCTCGATCGCTAAAGGTGTGATTGACCTTGGCGTTGACATCGTAGAAGTAATAGCCGGTGCCACCCTCTGAGCCACTATTTCTAAACTCCCGCTGTATGATGGGCCGCAGCAGTAGATCTATATAGGTACGCCGTCCACTGACGATGAAGCTGGTCTTCTCGCTTTTGCCGATGGGTCCTTCTAGCATCAGCTTAGTCGACACGAGCCCTGTTGATGCACTACCGCCAAAGTCCTTCTTGTTGCCTTCCTTCATGTTGATCTCTAGCACGGAGCTGAGTCGCCCGCCGTATCGTGCTGGAAAACCACCCTTGATCAACTTGACGTCCTTGATGGCATCCGCATTAAAGACAGAGAAGAACCCAAAAAGGTGGTTGGCATTATAAACAGGTACACCGTCTAGGAGTATGAGATTTTGATCAGGGCTACCGCCTCGCACATAAAGGCCACTCTGACCCTCGCCACCGCTCTGTACACCAGGCAATAGCTGCAGGGCTTTGAGGACGTCCGTCTCGCCTAGGAGGGCCGGTATATTTTTGATCTGCTTGATCGGTACCTCCACGGTCGACATCTCTGTACGTTCGGCGATCCTAGACGATGACGCTGCCGTAATCTCTACCACGGCTAGCTCTACCGTGGAAGATAGTGCTACATTTAAAACTGTATCTGCCATCAGATCTATCGTAGTAGCTGTACCGGTATACCCTATGTATGAGGCACCTAGGTCGTGCCTGCCCTTGGGTATAGTCAGGCTATAGTAGCCGAAGGTATTGGTAATAGTGCCTGCATTGAGGGCTTCGATGTAGACATTCGCACCTATTAGCGCCTCTCCGTTTTCTTGGTCGGTGACGTAGCCGCTGATGCTGACCTTATCTTGCCCGTAAAGAGGTAGCGCTAGTACCAAGGTGAGTAAGGCGATCGAGAGTTTGTAATACATATGAGGGTTAAACGAACGGACTTACAGTTTTGTGACAGTGAGTCCGTACTAGAAGCAAGAGATCTGATCGCTAAACTGCGATGTGATCTCTTGGCACTCCTTAAAACATCGTGATCCCTCCGTCCTTTACTTTTTGATCTATCTTGTGTATCAAGGATGAAAAGTATCATGCACAGAGACTACCTATTAAATTACCAGACTAACATAAACAGTATCCACCTGACGGGGCGGTGCATGAGGGTGCAGGTGTTGTTTCTATTCATTATAGCAATGAGCCTTGCCAGTAGCCAAGTGGTCAGCGGCCAGGAGATACCTCAACTCATCCAGTATGAGCCATCCACTTACCAGGCAGCTAATCAGAACTGGGACTTTGCTCAGGATGATAAGGGCTACTTATATGTAGCGAATAGTGATGGCGTCCTCATCCACAATGGTATGGGCTGGCAGCTGGTTGAGCTACCACGTAATGTAAGACCTAGGGCTGTCCACTTTCATATGGATAGGGTCTACGTCGTCGGCTTTGAGACACTAGGGTGGATCGATATAAGTGATCGGGCTCAGCCTGTTTTTGTACCGCTATTCGAAGATGATTTTGCAGGACGGAAGGAAGAGTTTTGGGGGCTAGCATCCCTAGGCACCACGCTATTGTATCAGTCGTTTTCGCAGGTTTTTACGTTGGCCAGCGGTGCCTCTCCGCAACCATTGCGCCTAGCCAGCACATTTATGCTCGGGTCGCAGTCAGCCGATAAGATGGGCTACTACTTGCCTGCTATTAATGGGCCACTGCTGCGCTTAGGGAGTCAGGAGGCGACAGTCGATACGATTACACCACTCCCATTCATACCCGATGATGCTCGTATTATATCGGTGGTCGATGATGAGGCTGGCGCTTTGGTGTTCACACAGTTTAAAGGCGTGTACCGGGTCCTCGATGATAAGATGGTAGCTATGCCTGGGCCCATCTCACAACTACTCCGATCCGCTCAGGCCAACAAAGCCATACGACTGCAAGATGGCCGCATAGCAGTAGGTACCATACAGTCTGGGGTGATCATCTTAGAAGGTGACCTGAGTATTGCCTATCAGATAGATCGTAATCGTGGGCTTCTTAATAATACGGTCTTATCTCTATACCAAGATCGCATGGGTCAGCTATGGATCGGGTTAGACAACGGTATCGCCGTATTGGCCCTGCAAGATGCCGACCGCCACTACTACGATGTGGCTGGTGACCTAGGCACCGTGACCTCAGCAGTGACCTACGATGGTGCTTTATTCTTGGGCTCTAATCAAGGTCTTTTTCGTCAGACCGCCAATGGTGGTTTTGAGCTGATAGATGGTAGTCAGGGGCCAGTCTTTAACCTCGCTGTAATAGGGGAGGAGTTGATCTGTTCGCATAACCTCGGCTGTTTTGTACTCAGCGGATCAGACTTTAAGCGTATTGATGGCATCGTGGGTACTAGAGACGTGCAGTTGCTATCTCCATCTTTGATGCTAGCTACTACTTACGGGGGCTTGCAGCTGTGTAAGCGCAGTGACGACGGTGAGTGGGAGTTGGCTAGATCGATATACACACCCGTCCTTCTGTCTGATATCAGCGTCGTCAACGATACACTGCTTGGATACCACGATTATACAGGTGTGGTCTTGGGACTATTAAGAGCGGATAGCCTCAAGGTGCTCCGTCAGTGGATGAGCATAGATGATCGCCCTATAGGTGGCGGCGCTGTAGAGGAGCGGGACGGTCGCTTACTGTATGTGGAAGATGAGCAGTTCTACCTCGTAGAGCATGATGACTTAATCCCGACTACAGTAGATGCCTCTCATGTAGGTGCTGAAGATATAGTCATCCCGCGAGATTATGGCTACCAGCACTTGCTCGATACTAATCAGATATCGGTTGTACCTAGTATATACCTAGACTACTGGCTACGCCTAGGTGATGATGCCGCACAACCGATAGACTCAGTCGCATACACCCTGCCTACAGGTAGCCATACACTAGCACTGCACCTCGCTAGCGACCAAGGCATAGACGGCGACGTTGAGTATATGCTGGACGGCTTGGTAGAGGAGTGGTTGCCGCTGCCGTCGGACGGTGTGATCGATCGATTCACAATAGGTCCAGGCGATTACAGCCTGCGTATCAGGGATGAGGTTATGCAGCGAGTAGTATGGCAGGTATCCGTCAAAGCACCATGGTACAAGACCGCCTGGCTTTTGCTCTTCGTCGGTCTGTTGCTCTGGACACTATTTCTACTTACCCGCTGGTACTCGGCCAGTCGACTGGCCAAGCAGCGTAGAAAACTAGAGGAAAAGCAAGGACTCGCACTACAGGATGCCGCTATCAAAGCCAAGCAGCAACGGCTGGAGGCAGAGGTAGAACATAAGGCTCGCCTGCTTGCCAATAGTGCCCTGACCCTAGCGCAAAAGAATAAGATGCTACAAGAGCTTCGCAATAAGATACTGCTCTCGGATAGGAAGGATGGTGAAGGTATCGGTAGGTCGCAGGTCATCCGGCTGATCGATCGTACCATCGATAGTGACGAAGGCTGGCGCATTTTTGATCAGAATTTTGACGAGGTACATGCAGCCTTTCTAGAGCAGCTACGTAGGCAGTATGCAGATATGACCGCTGGTGAAGTTCGGCTAGCCTCTTTCATAAGAATGGGATTGAGTAGTAAGGAAATAGCTCCTCTTTTAAATATCTCCGTACGGTCGGTGGAAAACAAACGCTACCGGCTGCGCAAAAAGATGAATATCGACGCTAATCAAAATCTTTCCGACATTATTCGTCGATTGTAGTAGACGTGTAGGGGCTTGTGAGTTGTCTATTATTGACGCAAATGGTCTATTTTGGGAGTTATGTGATATAAGTATGATTAATTCCCTAATTTATACATTACTTAATTTTAGATGTGTAAAAAACATATTTATATTTTACTTAATATGATGAGGTAATTGTGAGGTCGTATGATCATTTCGTGACGTGATTTTGTTTGGCTTGACCTTGTTGAGGTGATATATTTGTGGGTGTATTGCGATTTGTCGAAACAATCGACCGCACGCTAGCCAACATGATTATGAGCCTAACACTACGACGTTATTACGTCATTGCCTTCTTAAGTATGTTCTGCCTGAGCGGCATTGCACAGTCTCTTACCTACACCGGTCAGGTCGTAGACAGTGCTGGCGATGACCCACTCATCGGTGCCGCAGTTACAATCGCTGGTACTGATATAGGGACCGTAACAGATGTAGATGGTAGCTTCGAGATAGTCGCTGACCCTGGTGAGTCGCTGGAGGTAACTTATATAGGTTATAGGACACAACTACTGCAGTTAGGCATCAAGACGGATCTATTGATCTCCATGGAGCAAGATGAGCAACTTATCGACGAGGTAGTCATAATAGGATACGGTACTATCAAAAAGAGCGACCTCACGGGTAGCGTCGCCACTGTAAAAAATGCGGAGTTGCAAAAGGTGCCTGCAACCAATGCGCTAAATGCCCTACAAGGTAAGGTAGCGGGTCTAACCGTATCTAGCGTGGGTGGTGCTCCCGGTGCCGATCCTGTCATACGCCTACGTGGCCTTACCACACTCAATAGTAATAACCCCATCGTAGTCATAGACGGTGTCATCTCTGACGTATCGGCGATGAATGCGATTAATAGTACCGATATCGAGTCTGTAGAGGTACTCAAAGACGCTAGCGCCACAGCTATATATGGTAGCAGGGGAGCAGCGGGTGTCATACTCGTCACCACTAAGCGAGGTGCAGCTGGCGAAAATCGCATCAGCATCTCGGTTAACCAGTCTTTCGAATCGGTAGAGAATCCTATCGACGTCATGACAGGTCGAGAGTTCGCCACCTATGTCAATGAGATCAATCCGGGCACCTACAATCCTGACCTCGTACCCAATACAGACTGGCAGTCGCTTGTCTACCAAGACTTTGCACCATTGACCAATGCGTCGATGTCTGTATCGGGTGGTACGGAGAAAGCGCAGTACTACCTAGGCCTCGGCTACTTCGGTCAGTCTGGCCTACTGCCCAAGTCCAACCTCGACCGCCTTACAGCCAAGCTCAATAGCTCGTATAAGATAGGCAAGTATGTCAAGGTGGGATTTGACCTCTCTACGGCCGTGAGCGATCAGCAAAACCCACCAGGTGTCGTCAATACACTGCTGCGTGCCCACCCGATTAACGATCCATTCCTTGCAGACGGCACCACCTTCGCAGAGGTGGAGGGTGGCAATCCGCTAGCAGCCATTGAGTTTAATAACAGCTTTAGCAAGCGCCTCCGGGGGCTGGGTAACCTATATGCGCAGGTCGATTTTACCAAACATCTGAGCTTTAAGACTTCGCTACAGTTCGATTACAATAACACGGAGTCCAAGTCTTTCACACCTGTGTTCTTCGTAGCGCCACTGCAGCAAAACGATATGAGTGCCCTCAACGTAGGGTCCTCTATAAACTCTACCATCATCTTCGAAAACCTCCTCTCCTACAACCGAGAGTTTGGTCGTCATGCCTTTGATGTGGTAGCGGGTTACAGTACGCAGGATAGAGAAAACGAATTCCTTACCGGCTCGACCAGAAACCTCCTCCGCGAAGACCCAGAATTCTGGTACCTCGACGCTGGTCAAGACGAGTTTGAGGTCGTCAATAACGGATCGTCTAGGAGTACGATGCTTTCTTACTTAGGCCGTATTAACTACGTCTTGGATGGTAAGTACTTAGCGACAGCGACTTTCAGGAGAGACGGCTCGTCCAACTTTGGTCGTAACAATCGATGGGGCAACTTCCCGTCTTTTGCTCTTGGTTGGAATGTACATAAAGAAGGGTTTTATCCCGAAGATGCATTTGTAGAGGGCCTCAAAGTCCGCTCCTCATGGGGACTTACTGGTAACGAACGTATCAGCCCACTCGCTCAGTACGAGACGATCAATAGTGGTACCAATGCCGTATTCGGCACAGGTGACATCCTGTATCCTGGTGCGACATTCGGCAGCGGTGGTAATCCTGACCTGAGATGGGAAGAGACCCGTCAATTTGATATCGGAGCAGAGTTTACCATGCTAGAGGGTCGTGTGCTGGCAGAGTTCGACTATTACAATAAGCAGACGGACGACATCCTTGTTAACCTCATACCACCAGGTACGGCTGGTCTCGGACCGTTCGTATCGCTTACCTACAACGCTGCATCTGTTAACAACTCCGGTTTTGAGTGGAATGTATCGTACCGAGACAATGTAGGCAAGTGGGACTATGCGGTCGGATTTAACGGTAGTACGCTTCGTAACAATGTTACCGAGCTCGGCCAGAGTATCGGCGCAGACTCCATCATTATCGCTGGTGACCTTGGCAATGGGCAGCAGGTATCTCGTACAGTAGTGGGACAGCCTATTGGCTTCTTCTTTGGCTACGAGACCGATGGTGTCTTTCAGAATCCAGAGGAGCTCGCAGCTGGCCCGGTCGCCTTTGGGCAGACAGTCGGGGACCTGCGATTTATAGACCAAAACGGAGATGGCCGCATCAACCAAGCGGATCGCGTACAGATCGGTAATAGCATACCGAGGCTGGTATATGGTTTTAACTTCGAGGTAGGTAGAGGTTCATGGTCTGTCAATGCCGACATACAAGGTGTAGCGGGCAACGACATATACAATGGTAAGCAGGCTATCCGCTTTGCGCTACTCAACTACGAGGATAAGTTCAATGATAGATGGACGGGCGAGGGCTCTACTAATGAGCATCCACAGGCCTCTGTCGGTGGTGTCAATTTCACACCTTCTGACTACTTTATAGAGGACGCCTCTTACATACGATTGCGCAACTTGACGCTGCGTTATGACCTCACTGAGAATCGCCTCGACCGCTATGGACTGAACTCTGCTAGCATATTTGTACGGGGGACTAACCTTTTGACCCTGACTAGATTTACAGGCTTCTCTCCTGACCTCGGCTCAGGTAATGTCCTAGACGGGGTGATTGATCGTGGGGTATACCCCAATCAGCGCATCCTCTCTGTGGGTGTAGATGTAACGCTTTAATCAATAAGACACAGGTAACATGACAAACATAAAATACATAGCCGTTATCGTTGTCACACTGTTGGTGACAGCATGCAGTAGCGATTTTCTAGACCAGCCACCGCGAGGTGTCCTTACGGGTGGTACCTTCCCAGAGACTGCCGAGGACCTCCGCCTAGCCACTAATGGTGCTTACGGTGCTCTACGCATCTGGCAGATAGCTACAGGTGGTTTTCCCCTGCTAGATATTATGTCAGATGATATGACCAAGGGCTCGGCCCCGGATGATGGTACGGCCATCGCTGTCTATGAGCGATTTGAGCATACGGCGCAGGAGGGATCTACGGACCGATGGTACAAGTCCCTCTACCAGGCTATCCGCCGATGCAATCTCGTCATCAATCGTGCAGAAGGTATTGAGATGGATCAGCTCGAGAAGGATCTACTTGTTGCGGAGGCGCGGTTCTTACGTGCCTACTTCTACGGACAGTTGATCAGAGGCTATGGTGATGTGCCATTGGTCATGGTTACTGATCCGCCGCTAGACCTTACTCGTACACCCGTACAGACCATACTAGACCTTGTTATCGTGCCTGACCTAGAGTACGGCATAGCGATATTACCTGAGCGATCACAGCAGTCTAGCGATATATATGGTCGTGCGACTAAGGGGGCAGCACGTGCTCTACTGGCACGCATCCATGTGCACTATCGCGATTACGCAGCAGCACAGCCGCTCCTACTAGACGTGATCGAGAGTCAAGAGTACATGCTAGAGCCCGACTATGCTGATGTATTTACGGTGGCCAATGAGCATGGCGTTGAGTCCATATTTGAGGTCGGAGCCACACCGTTTACCAGCATCGCTCTAGGTGGCAACCAATTCGGTAATACACAAGGAGTAAGAGGTACACCCAATCGTGGCTGGGGCTTCGGAAGACCAGCTTATCCATGGATACTAGATATGGAGGGCAATGAAGATCCACGACTAGAACCGTCCATCCTGCGGGTAGGAGAGGTCATCGATGGTATCACAGTCACGGGTGATAGCAATACGCCTGACGAGACAGTAGTAGACGGCCAGATCGTCGAGATAGAAGTTTACAACCAGAAAGTCTGGACGCCTGGTACGACTACCCAAGAATCATGGGGCCATAATAGACGCCTCATCAGATATGCGGATGTATTACTACTTGCCGCAGAGTGTCTAGCCCGTAACGGAGAGAGTGGCCCAGCGACTGACCTGCTCAACGAAGTACGCCAACGTGCCAGAGGAGGTGATGATACCGTGCTGCCCGATGTGACGGGCCTACAGGGAGATGCCTTAGTAGATGCCATACTAGAGGAACGGTACTACGAGCTGGCCCTAGAGAGTGTCCGATTCTGGGACCTCGTACGTACAGATCGGGCCGCAGAAGTACTCGGGCCTTTAGGATTTTTACCAAACAAAAACGAACTTTTCCCGATCCCACAGGTAGAGATAGATATCTCAGAGGGAAGACTTACGCAAAACCCTGGCTATTGAGCCAATATTAATCATTTTGTAATCTAACCATTTAATAAATACTTACTTATGAAAGCATTGAAATTATTAGGCCTTATGGCCGTAGTTACGGTATTCGTAACAGCATGTGGAAGTGACCCGGAAGATTTGATGGTGTCATCCATTGTCGCAGAGGGTACTTCTTTTGAAAATGGAGAGACCGTTACTGTAGATCTTAATTCAGCGACTACAGCGGTCAATGTTCCGATTAATGATTTATCTATCGTAGTCACTTTTGACAAAGCCGTAGACGCTGCTACCGTATCTGATAATGCCGTTACACTGACGAGCGATGCAGGTGATGTGATCACTACATCTGCTACTGCTGCAGGCTCAAGTGTAACACTTGTCGCTAGCGAAGCACTAGTAAAAGGTACTTCCTATACACTAGCGGTATCTGGCATTGTAGCTGACGACGAAGGTGCTCTACCAGCCTTGTCTCGTAGTTTTACCTCAGAAGGCCGTGCTCCTGTAGTACCTCCTAATGTAGACTCACAGATCGCATACTGGACTTTTGACGGTACTGGTAACGACGAGACGGGTGACTACCCAGCTAGTGACGTTATCGCTATCGAATACAACGAAAACCGTTTTGGCGAGGGTAACAGCGCAGCGAACTTTGACGGAGACGCAAGTGTAATCGTCATCCCAGATGCAGACAGACTACTTGCTCAAGATGACTTTACGATTTCTTTCTGGATGAAGACCAATTCTGATGGTCACGTCAATGCTGATGGTAACCCAGAAGGACACTTCGTATTGGGTCTTGGTGGCTTTAGCGGATTCCAGTTTGAGATCAATGTCAATGGTGACGCGGAGGTAACTA
>CAYMFD010000032.1:0-17882 GCA_964389475.1 uncultured Saprospiraceae bacterium | reverse complement strand
CCAGCGAGTACTCGTTGGGATGATACACCATGGGGTGCATACGAGGTGCCTACATCTAAGCACTTTAAAGGACAGCTAGATGATGTACGTGTATTCTCTACATCGTTTACACCAGCAGACGTAGAAGATCTTTATAACGCAGAACGATAAGAAAGGCTGGGCAGTAGTATTCGGATTCAAATAGATACTACTACCTACTAAGTCTACTTAGATAGTTGAGTTTTCAATGCGTGAGGGCAGTTTCAGTATTTCGATTACTGGGGCCTTGTCCTTGATCGTCTGGGCTTTAGTAAGCAGCTCAGGCAGTTAGATGATAGTGGGAGGGGTAGTGTCCTCCCACTTTCTTCATCTTTTCCATTATTTCTATAAACAAACAACCACCTAACTTGAGAGTAGCGCTATTCTTATTGCTGGCGATGGTATCCATAGGGTGCGATCCGACAGAGAACCCCGAGACGCTATTTCAATTGGCATCGGCACAGGTATCTGGATCGTCCTTACTATCCAACGACCCTGTACCTGTAGGTGATGTCATCGTATTGGCATTCACAGAGGTGATTGAGGCGAGTAGTGCCAGCGATATATCTTTGATTACTGAACAGCAAGCAGTTGATTTCGAAGGCAGGTTTCTCGATGACGGTCGCACGTATGTCATGACCTTATCCCAAGCATTACTAGCTGGCACAACCTACACCCTCTCATTGCCCATGACGATCATGTCGACCAATGGCTCTAGATTCCCGGGTGTCGACATTACATTTACTACGCAGCAAGACATCCTAGAGCTAGTCCAGGCGACTGTCGGTGGCACTATCCTAAACGAAAGAAATGCTACTACGGAGATCGATTTTACCGATGAGATCGTCTTTTCTTTTAATTATCCCTTAGACCAAGATATACTGAGCGACAACCTACAGATCGTGGGTAATCGCTCCTACACCTACACGACACGGCAGATCACCGATACAGAGATAGGCGTGACCCTAGACTCGCAGCCCCCCAATGTAACTAAGGTCAACTTGCTCTTGCCGAGCACTATCGGTCAAGCTGTCGATCGTACGTTTGAGACGCTGTCATACGCAGTGTATACCTCTTCTGTCGGAGAGCCGGACTTTCCCACTATCAGTGACGAAGAGCTGCTGACCCTCGTGCAAGAGCGGACGTTTGAGTACTTCTGGGCATTTGGCCACGAGGCCAGTGGCCTAGCTCGCGAGCGAAATACCAGTGGATCAACCGTGACGACAGGCGGCTCAGGATTTGGCCTGATGGCTATGATCGTTGGGGTAGAGCGGGGATTTATTACAAGAGTAGAAGCCGTGCAACGGTGGCAAACGGTTATGGACTTCCTAGAGGGTGCAGACCGCTTCCATGGCGTATGGGCACACTGGTACGACGGTAATACGGGCAGGGCACTGCCTTTTAGTGAGTTTGACAATGGTGGTGACATCGTCGAGACGGCATTCTTAGTCCAGGGCATGCTCACCGTACGCCAATACCTCAATGATAGCGACCCTACAGAGGCTGCCCTCATCGAACAGATCACCCGCCTGTGGGAAGGTGTAGAATGGAACTGGTACGCAAGACCAGGCACCGACTACATCACCTGGCACTGGAGCCCAGAGCATGAGTGGCGGATCAACCTCCCTGTGCGAGGACATAACGAGACACAAATCATATATACCCTCGCCGCGGCCAGTCCGACCTTTCCCATCGACAGCCGTTACTACCAGACTGGCTATCAGCGCAATGGCAATTATGTAAATGGCAATACCTTCTACGGCATAGAGCTGCCTACTGGTCCTGGTAGAGGTGGTCCGCTGTTCTTTTCGCACTACTCATACATCGGTATGGATCCTCGTCAACTTAATGACGGTACGATCGACTACTGGCAACAAAATATAAATCACACCCTCATCAATCGAGCCTACTGCATAGATAATCCACGTGACTATGTCGGCTACTCTGAGGATTGCTGGGGCCTTACCGCCAGCGATGGCGATAGGGGATACTCCGCTCACGATACTAATAATGACCGAGGCGTCATTACACCTACTGCTGCTATTTCTTCAATTCCTTATACTCCAGCTGAAAGCATGGCGGCTATAAGATTCTTTTATTTCCAGCTAGGAGACCGCCTGTGGGGCGACTATGGGTTCTACGATGCCTTTAATCTTACAGAAGGGTGGACGGCTAACTCCTACCTAGCTATAGATCAGGGACCTATCGTCTGTATGATCGAAAACCACCGAACAGGCCTACTGTGGGACCTGTATATGTCTGCGCCAGAGGTGCGGGCTGGACTGGATAACCTAGGCATTACTTACTAGCTTATGAGAACAGTACTTGGATATACCTTAATCATTTGTTGCTGGGCATGCAGCCCCAAAGCAGATATACCAGCTGTGGTACAGCCGACGAGTATGTGGTCCGCTGCAGAAGAGCAACTTTTAGACCGCGTACAGCGAGAGACGATCGACTACTTCTGGACGGGCGGCGAGCCCTTGTCAGGCGCTGCTCGAGAACGTATCCACGATGATGGTCACCAAGGTACCCACAACCTAGATATTATCACATCTGGCGGTACGGGTTTTGGCATTATGGCTACGATCGTAGGAGTAGAGCGAGGATTTATAGATCGAGGGGAGGCATTCGAGCGGCTATCTAGGCTCACACAGTGGCTAGGAGCATCCGATCGCTTTCATGGGGCATGGCCGCACTGGTGGAGCCCCAACGGTACCGTCTATCCTTTCAGCCAGAAAGATGATGGGGGCGACCTCGTCGAGACGGCCTTCTTGGCTCAAGGACTACTGGTGGCTCGGCAGTACTACCGCGTCGGCTCCGCGGAGGAGCAGGCACTCGCTCAGCAGATGGATAAGTTGTGGCGTGAGATTGACTGGTCATGGTATACCCAGGGGCAAGATGTCCTTTACTGGCACTGGTCACCAAAGCATAATTTTGATATGAATTTCGCCGTGCGAGGGCACAACGAGTGCATGATCATGTACGTACTCGCGGCCTCGTCGCCTACACATCCTGTATCTGCGGATGCTTTCCACAAAGGCTATGCTAAAAATGGCGCCATCTACACGGATCGAGAATTCTACGGCCTACCGACAGTACTAGACCACTACGATACGAATGATATGCCAGTAGGTCCTCTATTCTGGGCCCACTATAGTCACCTAGGTCTCGACCCGAGAGGACTGCGTAACGACCAGGCCGATTGGTGGCTGGCCAATGTCAATCATGCACTGATCCACTACAAGCACAGCGCCGACAATCCATACGACTACCGTGGTTATAGTGACAAGTGCTGGGGCCTTACCTCTAGCTACAGCGTGAGAGGTTATGCAGGTCACAATCCTCAGCAAGACCTCGGTGTCATCAGCCCGACGGCAGCACTATCGTCTATGCCGTATACGCCTAAAGAAACGATGCAGATGATCAAGTACCTCTACCATGAGGCGGATAGTCTGGTCGGTCAGTACGGGCCCTACGACGCCTTCAGTCATCAGAGTGATTGGATGGTGGAGCGGTACCTCGCCATAGATCAGTTGCCGATACCCGTTATGATTGAAAACCACAGAACTGGACTCATATGGGATCTATTTATGTCGGCTCCAGAGATCCAATCGGGATTGACGAAGTTGGGATTTGACTATCAGAAACCAGTTGTACAGTAGATGATATCGATCATAACATACCTGATTTGGACAACTTGGATGGCCAGCTATATCGGCCCCGAGGCTCAGCCTGTAGTAGCAGTCACCTACAATATCCGCATGGATAATCCTGATGATAACGAAGACAACTGGCACCAGCGAAAGGCCGATATGATCCCCTACCTCGGGTCACTAGAAGCTGACTTCATCGGTGTACAAGAGGCTCTACCTCATCAACTGGACTACCTAGATCAGGGGCTGGCTTCTTTTGACGTAATAGGTGTAGGCAGAGACGATGGACTGCGAGGCGGCGAGTTTTCTGCCATCCTATACGATACTACAGCATGGCAAGCTATAGAGAGCAGTACATTCTGGTTATCGGAGACGCCACACATCGTCAGCAGAGGTTGGGATGCCGCCTGCCATCGGGTGGTGACTTACGGCATATTTACCAGAGCGACAGGCGATACGGTAATGGTGGCCAATACGCATTTTGACCATGTAGGCCAGACGGCCAGAGCGGAGAGTGTAGCACTCATACAACGGACACTAGCACTCTATGACCACCTGCCAGTCGTCCTGATGGGCGACTTTAACTTTACACCAGAGGATGATAAATACCAGGCTTTGGATAAGCACTATATAGATGCCTATGATGCCACTGACGCAGCCCCAGAGCTAGCAGGGACATTTAATGGGTTCGGGAGTGATGACGATGCCAATAGGCGTATCGACTACATCTGGCATTCTGACCGCATCAAGTGTATCCGCTACGAAGCCGATCGCCCCAAGACGCAGAAGGGCCGCCAGCTCAGCGACCATTATCCTGTAAAAGCACACTTCTTAACACAATAACTATGAAGCGATACGCTACCATACTGACTATCTTGATCATAGGTCTGCCGGCAATACTGCTAGCACAGCCCAGTGGAGACGAGACAACAGGCGAATACCTACACCGATCGATCGTAGAGGGGGAGGACACGGTGCTTTACCGCATTATGTATCCCCACGATTTCGATAAGTCTAAGCAATATCCGGTCGTTGTGTTTTTCCACGGTATGGGTGAGCGAGGTAGTGACAATGAGCGACAGCTCTACCACGGCAGCCGGCTGTTTAGAGATTCGCTGAGGCAGTATCCGGCTATCGTTGTATTTCCTCAGTGTCCAGAGACGGACTACTGGGCCAACCTCTACCGGCCAGACGAAGGAGGCGCTGATAGGACGTTTAGCTTCTACTATGCCGACGAGCCTAATCCCTCCATGCGGCTCACCATCAAGGTAATCGACGACTTGCTCAGCGAAGACTACACGGACAACAACAGGCTCTATGCGTCTGGACTATCTATGGGGGGGATGGGTACGTTTGAGTTCGCCTATCGGATGCAAGACCGCCTAGCATGTGCCATGCCTATCTGCGGTGGAGGACCTCCAGAGAAAGCAAAAGATATGACGGCAGTACCATTTTGGATATTTCATGGTGCCAAAGACGATGTGGTAAACCCTCGCTACTCCGAGATGATGTGTAAGGCTATCCAGCAAGCTGGTGGCAAAGCTAAGTTGACGATGTTTCCCGATGCTAATCATAATAGCTGGGACCCTGCCTTTGCTGATCCTGAGTACTTGAGTTGGATGTTTTCTAATAGGAGGAAGTGAAATTATGCAGTGAAGAGTGGATAGTGTGTAGTGAATAGTGAATAGTGAATAGTGATCAGTGTAGAGTGAATAGTGTGTTGTGGATAGTGAGGAGTTAATAATGGAGAGTGAAAAGTGTAGAGTTAATAGTGAACTAAATGATTGATGGAGAATGAGTAAAGGAGTACTAGAAGCGAAAACATATGACTTTGCTGTCAAGATTGTGCAGTTTGCTTACAAGATCCAAAAAGAGAAAAAGGAGTATGTATTAAGTAAGCAAGTACTAAGAAGCGGCACCAATCCAGGGGCGATGGTATCAGAGGCAAATTATGCACAGTCAAAATCTGACTTTATACACAAGTTGTCCATCGGAATCAAGGAAGCTAATGAGACTCGCTATTGGTTACGCTTGCTGACGAGTGCGGGAATAGTTTCAAAAGAGGAAACCAGACAATTGCTGGCTGATATAAACGAGATTCTACGACTGCTGACTGCTTCAATAAAGACGGCAAAGAAAAATAACCGAACGTGAAATATCAACAGCAGAATATATCAAACATAGTCGAAGGCAAGATGAGACAACTATACACTATTCGTTATTCATTATTGATGTTAGCAACGGGTATCATGTTGATAGGTGCTTGTAGCCCAAAGGCAGCCGATGTCGTAACCGATCCAGTAAAGGATATAAAGCAAGTCGACTCAGTAGCTACAACGCCAGTAGCCGATTGGCCAGGACTCTCCTCAAAGGTCGAGGCGATATACAGCCAAATGACCATCGACGAAAAGATAGGACAGCTCAACCTCCTTACGCCTGGTGGTGCTGTGACGGGTGAAGTGGTCAGTAAAGGTGTCAATGAGAAGATCAGAAATGGCCAAGTAGGTGGCATATTCGGTACGAGAGGTGCGGCCAAGGTAAGAGCTACGCAACAGATTGCCGTCGAAAACAGTCGCCTAGGGATACCGCTCATCGTCGGGTCAGACGTCATACACGGCCACCAGACGATATTCCCGATACCGCTCGGCTTGAGCTGCACGTGGGATATGGACCTGATAGAGGCCACGGCAAGGCAGGCGGCCCGAGAGGCTACGGCCGATGGGATTATGTGGAATTTTTCTCCGATGGTCGATATTGCTCGTGATCCACGATGGGGTAGGATAGCCGAGGGAGCTGGCGAAGCCCCCTTCCTAGGTAGTGCCATCGCCCAGGCCATGGTCAGAGGATATCAGGGCAAGGACCTGGCAGACCCTACAACGATGATCGCATGTGTCAAGCACTTCGCTAACTATGGCGCTGTGGAGGGTGGTCGTGACTATGGGACAGTCGATATGAGTGACGTACGCAGTCACAATGAGTACCTACCCCCGTACAAGGCTGCCGTCGATGCAGGCGTCGAGTCGATCATGACTTCCTTTAACGTGATGGACTACCTACCCGTCAATGCCAGTCGGGAGCTATTCACGGAGATACTAAGAGACCAGTGGAAGTTTGATGGATTTGTCGTGACGGACTACACCGCTGTGACGGAGATGATCCCGCATGGGCTCGGCGATACGATGCAGGTAGGTGCCGCAGCACTCAAGGCAGGTATCGATATGGAGATGGTCGGCGAGGCCTTTCACAATACCATGAAGCAGGCGCTTACCGAGGGCCTAGTAACGCAGCGAGAGATCGATGTCGCCTGCCGTCGGGTACTAAGAGCCAAAGAACGCTTGGGCCTTTTTGACGATCCTTACCAGTACTTTGACGAAGAGCGAGCCGCTACGGAGATCTTATCGGAGGGAAATCGGGCATTTGCTAGAGAGGCCGCTGCCAAGTCATTCGTCCTACTTAAAAACAACAACGACCTTCTACCTCTAGCTAAAAAAGGGACGATTGCCGTCGTGGGCCCACTAGCGGATAGCCGACGCAATATGCTCGGCACCTGGTCTGTATCGGGTGATCACAACCTAGCCGTCACTGTAATAGAAGGCATCAAAGAGGCCGTGGGTGACGATGCAAATATTCTCTATGCTAAGGGTGCCAATATCACCGACAATGAAGTCTTTGCCAAGCGGATCAATGCCTTTGGACAAGAGGTCGTGATCGATGACCGTAGCCCAGATGAGATGATAAGCGAGGCAGTAGCTGCTGCCGAACAGGCAGATGTCGTCGTGGCTGTAGTAGGTGAGGCAGCGGACATGAGTGGCGAGGCATCAAGCCTAGCACACATAGGTCTACAACCAGAGCAACGCAAATTGCTAGAGGCTCTTAAGGCAACAGGAAAGCCGATAGTCATGGTCCTATACAATGGTAGGCCGATGACGCTGTCTTGGGAAGATGAAAACATGGACGCCATCCTAGATGTGTGGTTTGGTGGTACAGAAGGCGGTCGCGCCGTGGCCGATGTTCTCTTTGGTGACAAGGCGCCAGAGGGCAGGTTGACGACGTCCTTCCCCGTCCATGTCGGTCAGATACCCGTATACCACAGTATGCTCAATACCGGTCGCCCTGATAATGGCACCAACTCCAAGTTTAGATCCAATTACCTCGACATACCCAATGATCCCTTGTATCCATTCGGCTACGGGCTGAGCTATACGGATTTCGCCTACAGCGATATGACCATCAGTAGCACGACCATGGTAGCAGGCGGGCAAGTACAAGCCGCCGTTACGGTGACCAATACGGGCCAGCGGGCAGGCACCGAGGTCGTACAGCTATACCTACGCGATGTCGTAGGTAGCATCAGCCGTCCGATGATGGAGCTCAAGGGTTTTGAAAAAATAGCCTTAGCGCCAGGAGAGAGTAAGACGGTCACTTTCACCATCACAGAAGACCTGCTTAAGTTCTACAACATTGACCTGAAGTATGAGTATGAGCCCGGAGATTTTGAGGTGATGATCGGCCGCAATGCTGGTGAGGTAGAGAAAAAGACATTCACAATGCAATAGCCACGGATCAATTATGAAACTGTATCTAATCATATCTAGCCTTTTGCTCGCCACCCTATGGACGGGCTGCGAGGGAGATCCCTACCCACTACCTAGTGATGGTGTAGTGAGCAACTCGGGGCAGAATGTGATTTACATACTCAGTGATGACCACCGCTACGACTTCATGGGATTTATGCAGAAGGTCCCATTTCTGCGTACACCTAACATGGATCGCATGGCAGCAGAAGGCGTCCACCTCAAGAATGCCTTTGTGACGACCTCCCTCTGCTCGCCGAGCCGAGCGAGCATACTGACGGGCCAGTATACCCATCGCCACGGTGTCGTAGATAACCAGTCGATGGTGCCTGAGGGAACGGACTTCTTCCCCGAGTTTTTACAAGAGGCAGGCTACGAGACGGGCTACATCGGCAAGTGGCACATGGGAGAGCACAACAGCAACCCTAGGCAGGGCTTCGACTACTGGGCTAGCTTTAAAGGTCAGGGCCAGTACTGGAATAGCGTCTTTAATGTCAATGGGGTAGACGACGTACCGACGGATAGTACGTATGTAACTCATGCTATCACGGATTATGCTAGGGACTTCCTTAATAATCGAGATACGACTAAGCCCTTCTTCCTCTACGTCAGCCACAAGTCGGTCCACGCCGAGTTCACGCCAGCGCCAGAGCATGACGGCGTTTTCGAGGAGGAGGCGCTGACCTATCCTGCGACCTTCTATCCGCCTTCACATCCACAAGCGCAGTTGTCAGAGCAGGATTATAACTACGACGACTTGCCACAGTGGGTGAAGGAACAGCGTCACAGCTGGCATGGCGTCGACTACCTCTACCACGGTGAGATGGACTTCGATGAGTTTTACAGGAGTTACTGCGAGACATTGATCGCCCTAGATGAGAGCATCGGCCAGATACTAGACTACCTAGAGGTGCATGACCTTATGGATAATACGACGGTCTTCTACATGGGTGACAATGGATTTAGCTTCGGCGAGCATGGACTGATCGACAAGCGCCAGGCCTACGAGGAGTCCATGCGGGTGCCGCTGCTGGCTATGGGTGCTGCCGTCAGTAAGTCGGTCAAAGTCGTCGAGCAAAACGTACAGAATATCGATATCGGCCCTACCATCCTGGATATCGCCGGGGTAGGGCAGGCGGAGCAGTTCGATGGACAGAGCTTCTTGCCGCTGCTGCAGTCTAGCGACAACACGGACTGGCGAGATACGATATACTATGAGTACTTCTGGGAGCGACCATTCCCACAGACACCTACCGTTCACGCTATACGTACGCAGCAGTACAAGTATATCCGCTATCACGGGATATGGGATATTAACGAACTGTACGACCTGACTAACGATCCGCTAGAGGCCAATAACCTCATCCGCAGCAAGGAGCATCAAGCCATCAGCAGAGACCTACGCAATAGCCTCTTTAAGTGGCTGGCAGAGACAGAAGGCGAGCAGATGTATCTGCGTAAAGACGGTAACTATGGTCGATTTGACGAAGGAAAAGACGTAAATTACAGTGGTACCTTCTGACCAAGTGGGTAGCGACAAAGCGAATAACAAAGACGAACAACATTATTTTATAACCACCTTAAATGATTTAGTATGAAGACATCTCTACTATTTAGTTTTTTAGCAATCATGCTAGCCTGTATACCACTAGGTCTTACAGCGCAGTCTGATACGGTCTTGATTGACTTTGGTAACAACGTTTCGCCACTTCCGTGGAATAATGTGACCGGGCCACGAGACGGTGCTATAGATGACATGACCAATGCTGACGGGCGACTGACAGGCTTTGGTATCGCTGTCACGGACACCTTTAATAATATTAATCGCTCAGGAACTCAGATGCCAGATTCGACGCTTGGCTTTCTGCCTACAGCAACAGGGGATAGCTTCTTCGGTAATGTGGCCCCATTCGGTGGTCGCGAAGAGCCTACTGGAGGGGTAACGATTACCAACTTACTGACGGACAGAGACTATACCTTTAACATCTTTGCCTCTAGGCCTGCCAGCGACAATCGGCAGACACAGTACGAGGTCATCGGTGCTACGAGAGATACCGTCCTACTCGACGTTACGGACAATACGGATAGGATTGCCACTACGACGGTAGCGCCAGATGCGGACGGTGCTATCACGATCATCGCCAGTCCTGGCCCCGAGAATGATAACCCATCGGGCTTCTACTTCTTAGGCGCCATACAGATGATTTATGACAAGGTGCCCGTGGAGGTCGCATTTGACACGATCATCGTCGATATGGGTGATAATGTATCACCAGCCCCTATCAACAATCTGGCTAACCCGACCACTGGGCTGATCTTTGACCTGACCAATATGAAGGGCAATGCGACGGGCTATAGCCTAGCCGTGAGTGATGCTTTTAACAACATCAATCGTACAGGCTCCACCGATCCTGATCCTGCACTAGAGCTACCAGCGACGGTAACCGGCGATAGTTTCTTCGGTAGTATCACACCATTCGGTGGCCGCGAGGAGCCTACGGGAGCAGTGACCATCGACGGACTAGATCCAGATGTAGTTTACTCTTTTGACATATTCGCAGCACGAGCGGGTGCCAGCGATATACGAGAGGCACAGTACGAGGTACGAGGTCTCGGTATAGATACCGTCCTGCTCAATGCGACAGACAATGACTCGATGGTAGCCACGACTACGATGATGCCAGATGCGGCTGGGTCGATCACGATTACAGCCTCGACGGGTCCTAATAATACCAATGGTTCGGGATTCTATTTTATGGGAGCTGTACGAATGGTCTACCCAGAGGTAGCACCGCCGATCGTAGTAAGTGTCGATAGCGTTCTTATCGATTTTGGTGATAATCTGACGCCAGCGCCTTGGATCAATATTACGGATCCGCAAGCAGGAGCTGCCGTTGATATGGTATCGCAATTTGGTATCGAAACAGGTATCGACCTCACGATCAACGATGCCTTTAACAACATCAACCGTACCGGTGAGACGAACACCGATCCTAGCCTGGGCCTGCCAGTCACAGTAACGGCCGATAACTTTTTTGGTAACGTAGGTACTTTCGGAGGACAAGAGCAGCCTACGGGTGGCATGGACTTCACAGACCTAGATACGAGCAAGGTGTACACCTTCAGCATATTCGCCAGTCGTGCCAATGTAAGCGACCAGCGAGAGGCCATGTATACCCTCACGGGTGCTGGTGTCGACAGTATGGCGCTTAACGCGAGTAACAACACCGATATGCGTGCTGTCATGACGATGAAGCCCGATGCCAGCGGTACGATCAATCTTACTGCAGGTGCTGGTCCAGGTAATGACAATGGTACAGGCTTTTACTTCATAGGATCTGTGATATTGAGCTACGATGTGGCCGAGCCACCAGCGCCATTTGATACCCTACTCGTTGATTTCGGAGACATCCTTTCTCCATTTCCATGGAATAATATGACGGACGCCACGATGGGGTCTATCGACAACGTACCACGTACCGACGGCTTCCTCTCAGGTTATACGCTGACGCTGGTAGACGATTTTAATGCGATCAACCGTAATGGTGTCGTTAACACGGACCCAGCATTTGGCCTACCAGCTACGGCGTCGCAAGACAACTTCTTTGCCCATACGGGTACCTTCGGTGGACAAGAGCAGCCTACAGCGGGCTTCTTGCTAGAGGGGCTGACACTAGGCAAGGACTATGACTTTGAGATATTCGCCAGTAGAACAGCCAATGAAAATCGAGAGACGCAGTATGAGTTCGTAGGAGAGACCACAGAGGTATCGGCGATCGATGCGGCCTCCAATGCCGATATGATAGCAACCGCAACGGTCAAGCCTGCAGCGGATGGTACGATTGCGATCAATGTGACGGCAGGTCCTAATAATGCTAATGCTACAGAGTTTTTCTATATCAATTCGATGCGGGTATTCTATCCAGAAGAGGATGCTAGCGGAGACGCTGATGTAACCATCACACAGCCTACAGGCGGCGAAGAGTGGCAGGTAGGTCGCGTGGGTAAGATCCGATGGGAGAGCCGCAACGTAGGCTTGCTCACGATAGAGTACTCTACAGACGACGGTAGTACATGGACGACGATCGACCAAGTGTCAGGCGGTCTAGGTGTACTCGACTGGGTGATTCCGGCTGACGTGTCTACCTCTTGCCTAGTACGGATAGGTGATGGTATCGTGAGTGACATGAGCCCGGCTAACTTCGAGATCACAGACGATCAGCAGCGATGCGCCATCGTCGTACTAGGATCATCTACAGCAGCAGGTACGGGGCCATCCAGCCCTGACTCTACATGGGTCAATCGCTATGTACGTAGCCTAGAGCACAGCACACGATTTGAGGTGACTAACCTTGCGAGAGGTGGCTACACGACGTACAACATTATCCCGACAGGTACCACGCCTGGAGGTGTGACGATTCCTATCGATGAAGATCGTAATATCAATGCAGCACTGGCGCTTAATCCATTCGCCGTCATTGTCAATATGCCTAGTAATGATGCTGCTAATAACATTGGAGTCGATGAGCAGATCGCCAACTTCGACGCCATCATAGCACTGGCAGGTGACCAAGGTGTCGATGTCTACATCGCTACACCACAGCCGCGTAACTTCAGCGACCAGGCGCAGATCGATATCCAGACGGCACTATTACAAGCTGTTAATGATAACTATGGAGCTAATGCTATCGACTTCTGGACAGGCATCGCTACAGCTGATGGCACGGTAGATCCGGCCTTCGACTCAGGTGACGGTATCCATGTCAATGATGCAGCCCATGCGATATTCTTTGATCGTGTAGATGCGGTAGGTCTAGGAGAGGTCAACTGTGGCCTTTTTGTCGCGACGGATGATGTCGTGCTCGATGATACAGGCCTTATGTTATATCCTAACCCTACAGCAGGACCTATCACCATCGAGGTGGAGACAAGTTCTGCTGCGGATATCGTTGTAGACTTCATCGATGTGAGTGGTCGCTCCGTATATGTGCAGATGTATACGGCTAGTCATGCCGGTACTCACGCTATCGACATGAACCTTACAGATAGACTCGGTATCAGCACAGGTGTCATCTATGCCACTATATCAGTCCAAGACCAGTACGGTAAGCGTCAGCGTACGGTGCCAGTAGTGATTAAGTAATGATTAATGGGGAGTCTAGTAGGGCTATGCCGTGCTAGATTCTCCTCTTTTTCAAAGTCATTATGAGTAGAAAGAGATGACTATGATGCAAGGTTTAGAAGTAAGCCTTAAAGACATCTGGATATCAAACTTGGTGAAAGAGTAGTTGTCGTGTTGTTTGTAACCATAAGCAGGTAAGAAAACCGATCAGCAGGTCACAGTTATCTGTCGCTGTACAGAGCTAAAGCAAGAGTCGACAAAATGTGCGATTTTTCATGTGAGTCCGTGATGCTAAAGTTGACAGAATAGATTGGCGCTTGCTAATAGGGTGTAGTACCCGGTGCTGTAGAAAAATAAGAGCAATTTTGACACGACTCTAGGTCGGTCTTGACTTGGTCATTACAATGGCGAGACTGTGAGATGTCAAGTATTAATCAGTCTCCAAGAAGAATCTGTAAAGTCAAGAAGCTCCTTACAGCGACATGATTTTTGCCTTCTTTTGATCTGAGCAAAAGAAGGAGGCCAGTCGGGCCTTTCCGACACAAAAACTAAATAATTAAATGTCAAATTAATTTTAAAAGATTGGCTATTAACTACAATTTGTATCCGTAAAAGAAGATTTATACTATATCAATGCCAGTGATCCGTCAACTATTCTTACTCCTTGGTGTCCTCTGTTTTTTTGGCTGTAGCCAAAAAGAAGACACTACCGTAGTAGCTGATCACTCGGCCAAAAGCACTTTCACAACGTACTGCAATCCCGTAGATATTGACTACAGCTACATGTCACACTATGCGCATCGGCGAGTCTCCTACAGATCGGGAGCAGATCCGGCGGTTGTCAATTTTAAGGGTAAGTACTACATGTTCGTGACGCGATCGCATGGTTACTGGGTGAGTGATGACCTGAGCGACTGGCAGTTTGTCCGTCCTGAGTCATGGTACTTTGGGGGTAGTAATGCGCCGTCCGTGGCCGTCCGTGGCGATAAGATGATCGCATACGGTGATCCGTCGGGTAGGGGACCTATCCTGGAGAGTACGGCACCCGATAAGGGTCAGTGGGAGACTACGTTTAACGTACTTCCATTATCCATCCAAGACCCCTGCCTATTCGTCGATGACGACGGTCGCGTCTACCTTTATGAGGAGTCTAGCAATCTGTGGCCCATCCGAGTGATAGAGCTCGATACGAGCCACTATTACTCTCCGATAGGCCAGCAGAAAGATCTATTTAACCTTGATCCAGAGGCCCATGGGTGGGAGCGATTTGGCCAAGATCATCGGTCTGATATCAAGCCCTACCTAGAAGGCCCGTGGGTGACAAAGCACGGCGACACCTACTACCTCGAGTATAGTGCTCCGGGTACTCAGTGGAATGTATATGCCGACGGTGTCTACACGAGTAAGAGCCCCATGGGTCCATTTGAGTATGCGCCTTACAATCCTATTTCGTACAAGCCTGGTGGATTTCTGACAGGGGCCGGTCACGGTAGTACGATGATCGATAATGATGACCAGTACTGGCACTTCGCGAGTATGCCGATATCGGTCAATTATAAGTTTGAGCGACGTATCGGACTATTCCCCGCAGGTATAGATGACGATGGACAGATGTGGGTCAATACCGCCTACGGAGACTATCCGCACTACCTGCCCACGGGCAATGTAGAGGATCACCAGCAGCGATTTACAGGATGGATGTTGCTGTCCTACAAGAAGCCGATCAAGGTCTCTAGCCAATTAAAAGATGTACAGCCCAATATTGTAGATGAGAGTGATTCGGGATTTATGCTTGCTCAAGAAGAGGCAGGCTACGGCCCTAGATCTATCAATGATGAGAACATCCGTACCTACTGGGTGGCGGAGGATAATGCTGCCGATATCACCGTCACGATCGACCTCGAGTCAGTGAAGACGGTGCGAGCGGTACAGATTAACTTTAACGATTACAACAGCCAGATATACGGCCGTCCCGACACCCTGGTCCACCAGTTCGTGATAGAAGGTTCTGACGATGGCGATACCTGGCAAGTCGTCGCTGACTACAGTGATAATGCACGAGACCAGCCCCATGCCTACGTAGAACTCAAGGAGGCGGTGGACATACGGTATATCAGATATCGTAATGTCCATATTTCGCAAGACTACCTATCGATATCGGAGTTTAGGGTTTTTGGCAAGGCCAGCGGACCTGCTCCCACACCCGTCGAAGGCTTTACGGCTGTACGACAAGAGGATAGTCGCAACGCAGACCTATCATGGACTCCGGTGGGCAATGCGACGGGTTATGTAGTATATTGGGGTATTACGCCTGACAAGCTTAACAACAGTGTCATGGTCTATGATACGAGCTACGAATTGCGTGCTCTAGATGTAGGGCAGCAGTACTTTTTAAGAATAGAAGCATTCGGGGAGACTGGCGTGTCGGCACCCTCTTCCACGGTTAATATTTGATAGTTAGGAGGTCCGCAAAGCAAGGAACTTTGACACACCTTTAGATATATTGGGTCGTGCTATATGTGAAATTTGTTGGTACACATAAAGAATATGACAAAGTGAAAGTGTGTGAAGTTGATATGTTTAATAGAGCAAAATGAGTATGAAGCATAAAAGAATAGCATCTCAAGAAGTTTATGATAAGTACTGTCAGATTCATGAAGAACTGGGTCTGGAAGATGAGGTGAAGTATAGGGATGAACTTGACTTGTTAGAAATACTGATTAGTGAGTTTGATGACAGAGAGAGAAAGTATGCCAAGAAGTTGAATCCTGTAGAATTACTAGAGTCAATAATGAAAGATGAGAATATCACCAAATCGGAATTAGCTCGTGAGCTAAGTACTACTCGTCAACTAATAAGCGACATCCTCAGGTATAGAAGGAATATCAGTAAAAACATGGTCACTAAGCTCTCTACTAGGTTTGCGATGAGACCAGAGGCCTTTAGTAGACCTTATAAATTAAAGATTGCGAAAAAGAACCTTCAAACGCAGGCGACGAATTGATTACCATTACGCAGAAGCGAAAACCACAATCAGGCTTATTTTGCCAGTGCGATGGCTGGCGCTTCATAAATATTTGATAACTAACACTTAGAGATAATGAATACATTCAGATTATTTTTTGCCTTACTAGTAGCGATGATGATGGTCGCTTGCGAAGATGAAGATCCACCTATGATGATGGAGCCAGATGAGCCATTTGAGTGGGTAGAGAGCACAACGCTAGAGGACTTTATCGCTGACTACGATGACGGCCTGGTGGAGGAAGAAGCGGTCGTATTCGCTGCTCAGGTAGTATCCAGCAACGAAGCAGGCAATGTGCCAGGGACGATCTACCTCGCCGATGGTTTGAGCAGTATAGCGCTTGGCGTTGATGACGACAATTACCACGAGCGATATCCACTAGGTACGGAGCTTTTCATATTAGCCTCGGGACTTACTTACAGTGAAGGTAGCGGTGGTAATGTACTGGCACTTGACGCTGGTCTCAGCCTAGAGGACGAGGAGACTTATATCAATGTACAGCAGCAGAGGACAGCCTCCACTGGCCGCAATGTATCTGATATTACCGCATTGACAGACGAGTGGATCGGGGCTTATGTAAGAGTCTTTGGCCTACAGTTTAACGAGGGCGACGTCGGATCTCCACTGGCTGATGGTATGCGACTATCCAAGGACGATGGTACAGGTGTACTGCTACGCCTAGAGGCGGGAGCAGACCTAGGACTGGCAGAAGCACCCTACAACAGTGGTACGCTGCGGGGTATACTGGGCCGTGATGGCAATGACTGGACTGTACGACCTGTTAAGGCGGATGATCTCAGCTTTACCGGCACGCGACACTCGCTATTCACACAGCAAGAGTATGTGCAAGACGGTTTTACACTGCCTTACCAGATCATGTACCCGATCGACTATGACCCTAATCAGTCGTACCCACTCGTCATCTTTTTGCATGGCGCAGGAGAGCGAGGCACCAACAATACGTCGCAGATGGTCAATGGTCCGCCCACATTCGCTAATCAAGAGGCTAGGGAAAACTATCCGGCAATCGTCGTCTTCCCGCAGTGCCCAGGTAACTTCATGTGGAGTCGACGAGAGATCGAGAACGTCAATGGCGAACGTATATTCACCTTCCCAGTAGAGGCTGAGCCAGACGTACCGCTCAAGGCCGTGATACAGATGACCCGCGACTTCATAGCAGACGGTGTGGCTGATGCAGATCGTATCTATGTAATGGGACTATCGATGGGAGGTATCGGTACGCTAGAGTACTGCTACTATGCGCCAGACATACCAGCCGCAGCCATCTCACTAGCCGGTGGTCATGACCAGGATATCGCATTTACTTATGGAGAGCAGGTGTCTATCCGCCTCTTTGCAGGGGCTAATGATGGGGTAGTGCCCGCTCGATTTAGCGAGGAGGTCTATGATGCCATCCGATTCTTACCAGGTGCCGATATAGAATACTACGAAGACCCTAACCGTGGCCACGAGTGGAACTACGTACT
>CAYMFD010000031.1:19449-32293 GCA_964389475.1 uncultured Saprospiraceae bacterium | reverse complement strand
ACGGTACGGTCAAAAAAGCTAGGAGGTTTTTGTTTTGGACTCGTTACCCCAAAGTCGATCAAGGAGATGTCGTGGAGGTATACAGCAAACCTGCTGAGGTGGAAGGTGCAGGTACGGGAAGCAAGATCGACTGGGCAGTAGCCTTTAGAGATAGCGTGACTGTGGCAACGTCAGTACTTACATTATTACTACTAGCAAGTAGAGTAGACTAAGCACATGAGTCAATACAACACAACTGACGAGATAACGCTTAGGGATATAATCCTTAAAGTAGTAAGCTATTTTTCCCAGTTACGGATAAAATACAAATGGTTACTAGTTGCCGGTTTCTTAATGAGCATAGTCATGGCGATTAAGCCTTTAAAGGCGCCTGCACTGTACAAGGAGCAACTTACATTTATGATGGACGAGACCCAAGGAGACGCTGTCCAAGGTTTGGATCTACTTGGTGGTCTTTTTGGTGGTAAAAAGCAAGATAATCTTGGCAAAATCCTGCAGCTTTTCGAAAGTAGAAAAATCATTCATAATACCTTGTTTGATACAATTACACTGGCTGGCAAAAGGGATGTGCTAGCCAATCACTTTCTAGATCAGTATACAGTAAGTGCAATGGCTAGGCACTACAGATATTTTAATCTTATCGGTTGGAAGGTCGCCTACCCCTCTAGGCTAAATGATGATTTTCGTTTCAATTCGGATGATACCGATGCATTTTCACCTACTGAGAATTTGTACCTAAAACTACTGTATGAGAAAATTGCAGGTAACGAGGCAGTTGGCTTGGTGCCTGCATTAAACTCTAGGTTAGATGATGAGACTGGTATCATGACCTTGACGATGCAATCTGAGTACGAAGATTTGACCTTAGGTGTGCTCAATAATATTTATAAGCAACTAAGTAGTTTTTTTATAAGTAAGACTATTGAAAAGCAACTCAAGACGTATAAGATCATGAAGACTAAAAGAGATTCTGTGATTGGAGTGTTAAAGTCAACAGAGTTTGCTCTTGCAAATTTTAAGGATCGTAACCGTAACTTGGTTACCGTTAAAGGATACTTAGATGAGTTAAGACTCGAGAGAGAGGTAGGTATTCTCAATGTAATGTATGCGGAGGTTACTAAACAGCTCGAAGCGACTGATTTTGCATTGAAAAACAAGACGCCTATAGTGCAGGTAATTGATCTCCCTCGTAGACCTATAGGGGCCACCAAAAGCAGTTGGAAGCGAGCCTTGATTCAGGGTTTTTTACTTGGAGTAGTGTTGATGAGCCTCCTGGTCCTCGGACGCAGGTTTATCCATGATTTAATGAAGGAAATATAGATACGATGTTTGATAATAAATCAATCTTAATCACTGGCGGAACTGGTTCTCTAGGTAAGGCTCTTACGAGGAGGATTTTTGAGATGTCACCTAATGTTAAGAGGGTAGTTATTTTTTCGCGAGATGAGCAAAAGCAGTTCGTAATGGCTCAGGACTACCCGAGGGCTCAGTACGAGGCAATACGTTTTTTCATCGGTGATGTGAGAGACAGAGATCGTTTGATCCGAGCGATGGAAGGCATTGACTACGTAATCCATGCAGCTGCAATGAAACATGTACACCTAGCAGAATACAATCCTTCTGAGTGTATCAAAACTAATGTTGGGGGTGCAGAGAACGTTATATATGCAGCACTGCAGACTGGAGTCAGTAAGGTCGTTGCTCTATCTACAGACAAAGCATGTGCTCCTATCAATCTATATGGTGCAACTAAACTTACTTCTGATAAACTATTTATAGCCGCCAATAATATTAGAGGCAAGAACCCTATCAAGTTTTCAGTGGTGAGATATGGAAATGTAATGGGGTCTAATGGCTCCGTCATCCCCTTTTTTATCAAAAAGAGAAAGGAAGGTTTTTTACCCATAACGGATGCAGCCATGACTAGATTTAATATCTCTTTGGATGGAGGTGTTGATATGGTGTTTCATGCGCTAGATACTGCGTGGGGTGGGGAGCTATTTGTCCCAAAAATCCCGTCATACAAGATTACAGATGTAGCGGCAGCCATAGCGCCTAGTTTAGAACAGAGAGTTGTCGGTATACGACCGGGAGAGAAAATTAATGAGGAGATGATTACTTCTTCTGACTCATACAATACCTATGACCTTGGGCAGTACTATGCCATTATTCCGACGCAGCCGGTATGGAAGATTCAAGATTTTGTTAACTCTTTTAATGCGACTAAAGTGCCTGCGGGCTTTAACTACAACTCTGGGACCAATAGTGAATGGGTATCTATCGACGAGCTGAGGGCCTTTATTAGAGAGCACATCGATCCCGATTTCGTACCCCAATAAGTCTAGTTGAGAATGCGTATGAGCAGAAATCCAATACCATATGGAAGACAGCATATTGATCAGAAGGATATCGATGCCGTTATTTCCGTGCTACAGGCAGACTTCCTCACTCAGGGTCCTGTCGTCAAAGAGTTCGAAGAGTATTTTGCCGACTATGTAGGGGCTAAGTACGCAGTGGCTGTAAGCAATGCAACAGCGGGCTTACACATAGGAGTGCTTGCCCTAGGTCTTAAACCTGGACAAAGAGTAATTACCACTCCCATAACATTCGCCGCATCGGCCAATTGTGTGCGGTATGTAGGTGGAGAGGTCTGGTTCGCTGATATAGATACAGATAAGTATACCCTTGATCCCACATCAGTCAAGACCTTACTTGATAGTAAACCTCGAGGTTTTTTCTCTGGTATTATTCCAGTTTCTTTTGGTGGACTGCCAGTCGATATGGAGGTATTTCGTGAGATTGCAGATGAGTATGGGCTATGGTTGATTGAGGATGCATGTCATGCTCCTGGTGGATACAAAGTGGACAGTGCTGGGAGCAAGCAGATGTGTGGTGGCAACACCTACATGGACCTCGGGATTTTTTCTTTTCATCCTGTCAAGCATATTGCCTGCGGGGAGGGTGGTATGGTCGTTACTAATGATCAGGCACTGTACGACCAGCTCCTACTATTACGTACACATGGTATTACTAAGGATAATATGTCTCGTAATGATGGCCTTTGGTATTATGAGATGCAGACCTTGGGCTACAATTATCGACTGACCGATATTCAGTCTGCACTTGGTATTACACAATTGGCCAAGAATAAAAAAGGGGTACAACGTAGGAATGAGATAGCGCAGCGGTATAGGACAGCCTTTGATGGCAAAGTAAGACATCAACAGGTACCACCTGATTATTATCATGCATACCACCTCTTTATCATCGAAAGCGATCAGCGTAAGGCATTGTATGACCATCTGCGGGAGCACAATATCTTTAGTCAGATTCACTATATCCCCGTACATACCCTACCATATTATAAAAGTATAGGATACGACGGGGCAGACCTTAGTAAGGCAGAGGACTACTACAGTAAGTGCCTCAGTCTACCTATGTATCCTACCTTGACAGACGAAGAGCAAGACTTCGTGATAGATAAGGTGTTAGCATTTGATAGTCATTGAGCAGCATTGCCATCATACCAGCTAGAGGCGGTAGTAAGCGGATACCAAGGAAGAATATCAAAGACTTCTTAGGGAAGCCAATTATAGCCTACAGTATCGAGACGGCCATTGCGTCGGGGCTATTTGAGGAAGTGATGGTCTCTACCGATGATGAGGAGATAGCTGAGATAGCTCAATCATACGGTGCCAAAGTGCCCTTTATGAGGCGTGCCTCAACGGCAGACGACAATACGACTACAGTTGCTGTGCTGCGAGAGGTCTTAGACATGTATAGTGTAGAAGGTCGAACGTTTACCTATGGCTGCTGCATCTATCCGACAGCTCCATTTGCTTCAGTTGCGTTGCTTGAGGCAGCTTTTACAAGGCTGGTAAGTGAAGATTTTGATACCGTCTTTCCAGTCTTACCTTTTAGTTTCCCTATCCAGCGTGCAGTGAAGCTGGACCAGTCGGGTAAGGTTAAGATGTTTCAGCCAGAGCATATGACATCGAGATCACAGGACCTAGAGCCTGGTTATCATGATAGTGGCCAGTTTTACTGGTTTAAAGTGGATGCGCTTCTTACATACAATAAGCTCTGGACGGATAATACGGGCAGTATTGTGCTGTCTGAGATGCAAGCCCATGATATAGATACAGCTGAGGACTGGAAGGTCGCAGAATTAAAGTACAAAATGCTCAGTCCTGAAGCGACGTAAGGTATACTTCCGAGCGGATGGCAATGCTAAAATGGGACTGGGGCATGTAGTCCGTTCTCTTGCATTGGCAGATATGCTAAACGAGCAGTTTGAATGTCATTTTATCATTCGTGATCCACTGCCTACACTTAGCCAACAAATACTAGAGGTTTGTGAGAGCATTATTACGCTACCAAGTGTAGCGGATGACATCGAAGAAGCAAATCAGATCACTCACAGTTATTTATCAGGCGAAGAGATTGTCGTTTTAGATGGGTATCATTTTGAGCCGAACTACCAACGGGCGATCAAAAGTAGTGGTTGTAAGTTGGTGTGTATTGATGACATACATGCTTATCACTTTGTGGCCGATGTAATTGTTAATCATGCAGGCGGTGTAACACAAGGTGACTACTCTATAGAAGATTATACAACTCTAAAACTAGGCTTACAGTATGCACTCTTAAGGAAGGAGTTTAGAGAGGCGGCACTTCGGCTACACAGGTCGCAATTCGAAAAAGGAAAGGTTTTCGTTTGCTTAGGCGGCGCCGATCCCAATAATGATTTACTGTCTGTACTAGACCTTTGCCAATCATGCAGTTTCATACAACAGGTAGCTGTGGTTATTGGTGCTGCTTACAATCACCGGTCAGCATTAAGCCAATACTTGAATTCTACTCGTCTTAAAGTAGAGTTGCTGACAAATTTGTCTGCAGTTCAAATGGTTGCAGTCATGAGATCTTGTGAAGCTGCCATAACTCCTCCTAGCTCTATAGCCTACGAATGGCTTTCTGTCGGAGGATCACTTTTTTTAAAGACAATTGCTGACAATCAAAAAGAGATGTACGCCTATTTTATTGATAATAATTATGCTCTACCCCTGTCAAATCTTGTATTACCTGATCGAACTAGATTGGATGATGACTCTATCATAAAAAGCCCCTTTGACGGTAAACAAAAAGAACGCCTAGAGAAGGTCTTCTTAAATCTATAGATTATGAATATTGGCCTAAGACAAATAGAAAAAGATGATTTAGAAATCATCAGGGCATGGAGAAATAGCACTGAAGTGTCAAGCTATATGTATTCTAGTGAGTACATTACTGAAAGTGCTCAAATTCAATGGTATAACAGGATACATAAAGATCAGACTTGTAAGTATTGGGTCATTACTTACGGCGGGAAAGCTCTTGGGGTAGCTTCATTAACGGACATCAGCACCCGCTTTTCTAGTTGTTATTGGGCATTTTATCTGGGTGATTCCTCCATACGTGGCGCTGGGATAGGCTCAAAAGTAGAGTATTCGGTGATTACTTATGTTTTTGATGATCTTGGTTTAAATAAATTGAGATGCGAAGTTTTAGAGACCAATGCGAAGGTGATTTCCATGCATGAGAAATTTGGTTTTAGAAGGGAGGCCTTTTACAGACAGCACATAAAAAAGGATGGAATTGTACATAACGTTGTTGGACTTGCGCTATTAAAGAGCGAATGGGCATCAGTTAAAGAGAGTATGAAAAAAAAGATATATCGAAATGCTTAGGGTAGGAAGTCATTATAATGAGTCTTTTCTTGTTACTCAAGATCAGGTAGACCAGTATGCTTTGCTTAGTGGAGACCATAATCCAATTCACCTTGATGAGGAATATGCAGCGCAATCAATATTTGGAAGGAGAATCGTCCATGGCTTTTTGGCCTGTAGTGTTTTTACAAAGGTGCTTGGCACATCATTTCCTGGACCAGGCACAATCTATCTAAAACAGGATTTGGTTTTCAAGCAGCCGTGCTACACCAACCAAGAGTATAAAGCTCAATTTGAAATTATGTCAATTGATGCAGATCGGCATAGAGCGATAGTATCAACAACACTACTTGACCATGAGGGAAAGGAGATCATTGCAGGTCAAGCCCTCGTGCAAAACTCTCAATTACTATGATGCAGATAGCTGACAAAAATATCGGAGTAAATTGTCAACCCTTCATAATTGCCGAGATGTCAGGTAATCATAATAATGATCTGGACAGGGCCCTCGATTTAGTTAGGGCTGCAGCTGATGCTGGAGCACATGCTTTAAAGTTACAGACCTACACGGCAGATACGATTACGATGGACCATCGAGGAGGTTTATTTGATATCAATGATGCCGACTCCTTGTGGCATGGTAAGAACTTGTATGAGCTGTATCAAGAGGCGCATACGCCGTGGGAGTGGCACAAACCCATATTTGATCTCGCTAAGGAACTGGGCATGCTTGCCTTTTCATCACCATTTGATGAATCGGCCGTTGATTTTTTAGAAACCCTAGATGTACCAGCGTACAAGATAGCGTCCTTCGAGAGCAACCACTTTCCGCTATTAAAGAAAGTAGCCCAGATGGGAAAGCCCATCCTTATATCCTCAGGTACTAGTAAGCTCAACGAACTGTATGAGTCTATTCAATACCTCAAGGCACATGGCGCTAAAGACATAGTCATCTTTAAGTGTACTTCTACTTATCCAGCTAGTGCGAGTAATACTAATGTGCGGACCATTCCTGTCTTACAGCAGATATTTCCAGATTGTGTGATAGGCTTGTCTGATCATACTATGGGTATAGGTGCTTCGGTAGCAGCAGTAGCGCTAGGTGCTAGGGTGATTGAGAAGCACTTCACCCTCCGACGTGCCGATGGCGGTGTCGATAGTGCCTTCTCTCTAGAGCCTAGCGAACTTGCAACACTAGTGCAGGAAACGAAAACCGCCTTTGAGGCCCTAGGTGAGGTGCAACTAGACTCACAGAAGTCTGAGCAGAAGAGTAGACAGTTTAAAAGATCCATCTATGTAGTGAAGGATATAGCAGTGGGGGAGAGATATACGACAGACAACATAAAAGTCATTCGCCCCGGCGATGGTATGCATCCACGGCACTGGGAGGACGTATTACAGCACACGGCAACCATACCACACGCTACTGGAGACCCATTGCTAAAGCTTTGATGTGAGTAAGACTGATGTTCTAAATCTAGAATGGTCGTACATGCCGTCGAGAGATCGAGAGGCCGCTACACTGGTATGCAATTATTTGAGACTGCAAGGACTGAGTGTAGTTGAGGGCAATATGTTTAACGGTATACAATTGATTAACTCACTTAAACCCAAGGTCCTCTTCCTTACTAATGCTATAGGCGCTAAGATTAATTTGGAGGTCTTACAATATGCTATGAGCAAGGGTATTAAATGTGCTACGGCTATATCTGAGGGAAATTTTAAAGAAGACCCTAAGTTCATCAGTCAGTTTACCTGGGGATGGAATAAGCGCCAGGTCTTATATGAGGATATTCATATGCATTGGTCCACCAGGACCAGAGACCTAGCGGTCGAGCATTTTCCACAGCTGGCCGATCGTATTCATGTATCTGGAGGTATTGGCTTTGACAAGTACAGCGTAAGTGCTAGTGCAGCAGGCCAGTCGCTACGGTCACAGTTAGCCACCGACAAGTATCAATCGGTCGTAGGTATAGGCTGTTGGACCTTTGGGATGATGTACCCCATAGATCCAAGACATGAGACCATACTTAAGCGATTTTCGAAGACAGAAATTGAAAGATTTAAGACGGATGGCGTAGCATTTGATGAAGTTCTGTGCAAGGCTGCAAAACAGTGTAGCGATGTCTTATTTTTAGTGAAGCTGCACCCTGGTAACTCTATGGGTTTGTCAGGGGCAGGCGTAGAAGCACTATCCAAGTTAGATAATGTCCAGGTCGTAACCTCTGAGTGGTCGGTGCTGGATTGTATAGGAGCGGCAGACCTGTGGCTAGTATACGAGTCTACGACTGCACTAGAAGCCTGGCTGCTAGGTGTTCCTACTGCTTTGGTCAATCCTTCAGGCATCGATTTTACTAGAGATAAAGTGGCTGAGGGATCTCCCAATCTTCCAACCTCTGTCGACATTGTTGACGCTATTAGCTCATTGCAAGGTGAGCAGCCTATGACTGCCTTTGACGACCTGGCTCCTATACGCGACCGCTTGATTAAGGCCACCATTCAATGGGCAGATGGCCTCAATCACGTCAGGGCTGGCAATGCCATTCTTGACTTACTGGAGGCTGACGCTACCCCACCACGCAGTACATCCTGGGATCTACGCAAAGCACTGTGGAAGTATAAACTCTTGACTTGGGCGAAGCCCTTACTACGGCGTAGCAAGGCGTGGAGCCAATACTATAAACATGTAGATGGGTGGGACCAAGGACGACTAGATAGCTATGCCACGGAGACAATGCAGAGACAGCAAGCCTACTATGCACAGCAGGGATTGACTCTCACAGACCTAAAATCGATACAGTGCCTGTAGAGGGTAGTCGTATACATGAGGGTAGTTGGTTATCTACAGTTGCTACCACAGGCAAGTGGTATCTACTAGCTTCGATACTGAGTCGTGGTTTAGGAGTATTTCTCTTACCGCTTTATACATCATACCTTACCACTGCTGATTACGGACTGCTCAGTACTATAGAGAGTATTGCCCTACTACTACCATTAGTAATATCATTAAGTCTTGAGAGTGCCATTGGTAGGTTTTATCATGACTACCATGATGATAAGGAAGGTATGTCGCTGCTCTTCAGCACTATATTTTGGTTTGTAGCAGTAGTCGGCGCTATTGGTATTGGTCTTACCTTGGCGTCAGCTATATTTTGGGCACAAGATGTGTTGACAGTTCCTCCTTTTCCTTTATTGGTCATCGCTTTTGTACCGGTACTTTTTGTACAGCTGGGTAAGCTCGGTATTTCCTTTTTGCAACAGTCTCTAGCAGCTAAGACCGTTGGCGTAATTCAGGTACTGTCATCACTACTTAAGTTTGCTACAGTCTTTCCGTTGTTGGCGATCTTTGCTTTAGGGGTACAAGGCGTGCTTATAGCTGCGGCCGTTGCAGCAATATCGACATTCCTGTTGATCACTCATCAGATGATCAAGTATCAGGTATTAACATGGTCCTTTGATAAGAATGTACTCAGGCAGGCACTACTTTATTCGCTACCGCTGGTCCCAGGTCTAGCTACTACTTGGATTAATAGTATATCTGATCGCTTGATAATAGCAAAGTACGATTCTTTAGAGGGGGCAGGACTATATGCTTTTGCTTTTCAGATAGGACTCATACTCTACCTTGTAGGAGATGCTATATCGAGAGTACTGGCGCCACTAGCTATCTCGGGATTAAAGCATGATATCGAGACTACTAAGAAAAACATCATAACAACTTCGTTACAGCTTCTCTCATTGATGTCTGTGCTAGCGATCGGGGGTATGCTATTTAGTAGGGAGCTCACTACGATCCTTGGCAGTGAGGCATATCATCAGAGTGCAGCAATATTGCCGCTTATTCTATTGCCTAATATATGGTCCTTGCAATATCGATTTTTCAGTAATGTGATCAAGTTTCATAAGGTGACATGGTACTTGACACTAGCTTCAGTATTGTCAGCTACCGTTAACCTTATCGTCAACCTCCTATTTGTCGAGCAGTACGGCTACCTCATCGGACCGATTTCAACCATGATCTCGTCGCTAGTGTACTTCTCTGTCCTATATATATGTAGTGAGCGACTCATACATATCCCTTATGACAAGAGGCGGTCATTTGTAATCTTTGCTCTATGTGTCGGTGCCTGCTTTACTGTCAGGTTTATCGATGGAGCAGCGTTTTCATATGGCTTTATTTTGGGGCTTAAGACACTGTTCTTTATTGTTACATCATTGATCATCGTCTTCGTAGGCAGGATAAATATACGAGAGCTAGTCACACGCATCGCTAGGTAGTTCTCGATATACAACTAGATAATTTAATATGGCAAGTATAGTGACTGATGATATGGATATATATCTACATATAGGCTATATGAAGTGTGCATCTACCTTCCTGCAGAGTAGGATATTTAAGAAGCTTGAGCAGGAGGGTAAAGTCAACTATCTTGGGCCATACGTCAGTAAAGAGATGAGGACTATCTATAAATACTTGTGTACGGTAGACGGTTTTACCTATGATGAAGACTATGTTATGGGCCTACTCAGAGATCAGCTCAAGCCTGGCAAAAATATTATCTCCTCTGAGGGTATGGTGGGTAGCTTGTTTTATAAGGCACAAAACAACATTGAGATAGCGCGACGACTTAAGTCATTGTTCCCAGAGGCTAAAGTCCTAGTAATGGTTAGGAATCAGTACGATTTACTGATATCTCTATATAGCCACTTTATAAGGGAGGGAGCAAGTATTAGCCTGCACGAGTTTTGTCGATATCGAGATGGTGATTTTATGCCGATAGATCATAGATTTAGCATATGGGATCATTCGATGACCATCGACCTGCTTAACTTTAATAACCTTGTCGATTACTACGCTTCGTTATTTGGTAGAGATCAGGTCATGGTATTGCCGATGGAGATCATTTTTAAACATCAGACTTATCTAGCGACTCAAATACAGCAGTTCTTGGAGCTAGACGGTGCAGTGGTGATAGAGCAAAGCACTGCTGTTAATGCGGGTTATTCGGCGGGTCAATTACGAGTTGCACGTATATTAAATCGTCTATTTGTTTCACATCACAATCGGTACCCATTTCTAGGCAGCTTCAAGCGAGAGTATCAGTCTCATGGCTTCTTTCACTACCATAGGTTCGTTAGGAGATTGGTCAGTTTAGCAGTGATCAAGAAAATTACAGGAAAGTTAAAGCTTAAAGATCAGGCTTTGAAGGATAGTGTAAAGCATCACTTTGAAGGCGATAATGAACAGTTATTTAAAGAGTATATTCCAAAAGGGGTAAATGAAATTGAACATAGATTTTATAAGTAGGATATGATCATTTTTTCATGTCAATATAATTATCATCAAGTTAAATATCCTGTACTATGTGTGGCATAACTGGAATATTCAATCCTCATAGAGAAGTTGACTTGTCTAGGTTTTATGATGCTCATCTTTTGATTAAGCATAGAGGACCCGATGATGAGGGTATAGTAGCTTTAGAAGATCAAGATTTTGTATTTTACAAAGGAGACGACACAATTCCTCAGTTTGATTTTAGACCTCATATATCTAGAGCTTTAAGTTCACATTTAGTACTGGGTCATCGTCGACTTTCCATTCTAGATTTAAGCAGTGCTGGTCATCAGCCACAGGTTTACGGAGATATTGTTATAGTTTATAATGGCGAGATTTATAATTTTATTGAATTACGTGAAGAATTAGAGTCACTGGGTTATCAGTTTTCTAGCACATCTGATACTGAAGTCTTACTAAAGGCCTATGATAAGTGGGGTGTTGAGGTCTTTGCTAAACTCAATGGGATGTGGGCAGTGGCCATTTTCAATAAGAAGACGGGCAAGGTGATTTTGAGTAGAGATCGCTTTGGTCAAAAGCCATTATACTATAGTGAGCAGTCTGGTACTCTTATTTTCGGTAGTGAGAATAAGTTTATAAGAGGGTTTTCAAATACACAGTACACGCTTGATGAAATATATTTATCAAAATATATTTATCAAGGGATCTCGGACTTTGACTCTACTTCTGCATACGAAGGAATTCGTGAGTTGGAACCTGGTACGATCCTAGAATATGATAAGTCCGGAGGTAAGATTTTCAGCTACTGGGATTTTGAACCCAAGTATCAATATAAGACTGAAAATGATGCTCTTGAGGACTTTGGAGCAATATTTACTTCGGCTTTGGAGCTGCGTATGCGCAGTGACGTGCCTGTAGGGTGTTTGTTGAGCGGTGGTTTAGATTCTAGTCTGATAGTGTGTTTGTTACATACTCTTGGATATTTAGATAAGAGTAGTTTTCGGACTTTTTCAGCAGTATTTGCTGAGGAGAAATACAGCGAAAAGAAGTATATCGAAGAAGTGCAGCGAAGTACAGGTTGTCAGTCAACTTTTGTATACCCGGATCAAAAGTCCATAGAGACTATGATGCCAGTGTTACTCCATCATGCTGAGATGCCTTTCCGTTCTCTCTCTTATTATTCTAAATATCAAATTTACAAAGAGACAGCAGCACAGTCCAACATCAAGGTTGCACTGATAGGTCAGGGCTCTGATGAGGCATTTGGAGGTTACACAGCCGACTATTACACTGCAATAGTGAGCTATTTAGGTAGGATGCAGTTGGGTAGAGCATCACATCTCATAGGAGTATTGATGAAGGAGAGAAATGTTTCATCTATTCAAATATTGAAGTCTGTTGCAAAACGACTGTCACCCTCAATAATGAGCTTAGACTATTACAATAAGACATCTTTTTCGAAAGTAACATATGCCTCACTAAGAGAGTATCTAAAGAATGATGACCGTAACTCAATGGCGCATGGTATAGAAGTGAGATCGCCGTTTATGGATTATCGTTTGATGGAGTTTGGTTTTTCAATTAATGCAGAGCACAAGATCAATAAGAAGGTGGTAAGGCGATATGCCAGAGGTGTCGTCCCTGATGTGATTCTCGACCGAACAGATAAGATGGGCTTTGTTTCCCCCCAAGAGTCTTGGCAACGGGATTACTTGAAAAAGCCTATTGAAGATGCTTATCGAAAGCTACACAGTACGGGTACTTTCTTGGATATGAAGGTGGAGGATGAGATACTTCGTAAGTTTCTAGTTAGTGGCAATCATTGGCAGCGGGTGTGGCGGGT
>CAYMFD010000031.1:0-19439 GCA_964389475.1 uncultured Saprospiraceae bacterium | reverse complement strand
GTATACTGCTATGCACAATGGTTAGAGCTAAATCTGAATTAGCGATGCTGTTTAATTCTCTAGAGTTTGCTGTGTTTCTGCCACTAGTTTTTGCGGCATACTGGCTGCTTAGTGGAAATTTAAAGTGGCAAAACCTGTTTGTGACAGGAGCGAGCTATCTCTTCTACGGTTGGTGGGATTGGAGGTTTTTGATTCTAATTGCCTTGAGTACAATTGTTGATTACACTATAGGTGTGTTGCTTGCTAGCAATGAAGACAATGTAAAGAGAAAATGGCTACTCGTCAGTAGTCTATTTTTTAATTTAGGTCTCCTTGGTGTATTTAAGTATTACAACTTTTTTATCGAAAGCTTCAGTGAGACGTTTAGATTTTTCGGATTTGAGTTTGGTCTCCAATCTATAAGTTTAATATTACCTGTTGGGATTAGTTTTTATACATTTCAGACGCTTAGTTATACTATCGACGTTTACAAGCGCATCATTGTACCCACCAAGAGTTTTTTAGCATTTGCAGCTTATGTTTCTTTTTTTCCTCAGCTTGTAGCAGGACCTATTGAAAAGGCATCTAACCTTTTGCCTCAGTTTCTCGTCAGAAAATCTTTTGATAGCATAGGGGCAAAAGATGGTCTAAAGCAAATCCTGTGGGGGTTAGTGAAGAAAATGTTGATAGCTGATAACTGTGCTTATTATGCAAATTTGATCTTCGATAATTATGATACTGCTTCAGGAAGCACACTATTTCTTGGTGCCGTTTTCTTTGCTTTTCAAATCTATGGTGATTTTTCAGGTTATACAGACATAGCAATCGGGACAGCCAAGCTTTTTGGGATACGACTAAAACAGAATTTTGCCTTCCCATATTTTTCTAGAGACATGGCTGAGTTTTGGAGAAGGTGGCATATATCGTTGTCATCGTGGTTTAAGGAGTATATCTACATCCCATTAGGTGGGAGTAGATTTGGGAAGTTGATCTCTTTGCGCAATACTATGATTATCTTTTTAGTGAGTGGCTTTTGGCATGGGGCTAATTGGACTTTTGTGTTTTGGGGTGCCCTTAATGCGCTGTACTTTATACCATTGATGCTAAGAGGTTCAAATCGAAAAAATGTCTCTCTTGAAAGCGTTGGTCTTGTACCATCTGCATCTGTAGTGTTGCAAATTACTAGAACGTTTACACTAACAGTACTCGCATGGATACTCTTCAGAGCTGATACATTGACACAAGCTTTTGAGATATATGGTGAAGTTTTTTCTGCGTCTTTTTTCACGATTCCGTTCTACGACTACAGAGGAGATTCATTACTTGTATTAGGATTTGTACTAGCTTTTGTGGTGATCGAGTGGATTGGCAAAAATGGTCAATACGCTATTGAGGTGTTAGGAGATAAGTGGCCTAGACCAAGAAGGTGGGCAGCATATTATGTGTTGATTGTTTTACTTTTTTCTTTTCATGGTAAGCAACAAGATTTTATTTACTTCCAATTTTAGTCAGATTAGGGCTTTTGTAATCGATGTGCTTTTATTCGGAGGTCTCTTTGTTATGTACTGTTTAGTCAATCTAGGGATCAATAGTGCATTGGCGTCTGGCGATGTTGACAGTGTTGATGCGGATTTTTTGGTGGTGGGTGATTCGCACTCCATGTTTGCGGTCAACGATAGTTTACTTACGAATGCTCAAAATATTTCTCAATCGGCAGAGCCTTTGGTGTTAACTTACTGGAAGTTGTGCAGATTATTGCAAACAGAGTCATTCGACCATGTTATTTTGAGTTTATCGTATAACACATTTTCGGGGTACAATGATGAGAAATTCGTCAATCCAAGATGGTCTAGTGAGATGATGAGAAGGTGCTATTCAATCCTGCAGTGGGATGATCTTGATTATGTTAAATTTGATTTTAGTGAGTATACTAAGACTTTCTTTAGAAATATGTGCTTGGTTCCTCGAGATCATCATTTTACGTACATAGGCCACTATAGTCATGTTAACAAGTCCAAGTTGAGTAATCTTGAAGCCACAATCAAGAGGCAGTACTTTTTGGATGATGATGAAGCACCTGTATCAGAGTCGTCGTTGCATTTTCTCAATTTGATTGTTGATCTATTGCGTAAGCACGAAATTGAGTTGACGGTAATCCGCACGCCTGTGCATCCATCGTATAGGTCAAGCGTGCCAGAGCGATTCAAAGTAGCTTTAGATGACGTACTGAGTAATTTGATACTAGAGGGTATTCAAGTATTGGATTTTGATGACTTGCCTTTTGGAGATAGGGATTTTTACGACTTCGATCACTTAAATGCTTACGGAGCTAGTATCTATACTGATGCGCTGAACAGTAAGTTGTTGAACTAGGTTATGGACGACCCAATTATAATTCTTGGTTGTCCTCGATCAGGGACCACCATGCTTAGAATGCTGTTAAACAGTCATTCTTCAATCAGTATACCGCACGAAGCGCCTATATTTGAGATTGTTTTAAGTAGTATGTCTAGCAAGCAAAGCACTCAGGGTGAGTTATCGGAGTTGCTTTCTTCCAATAAGTATGTTCGAGATCTTCGTTTCTCAAGAGAGGAACTAGATACAATCATTCAGCGTGATTCTATTTTCACGGTTGGTGGTGTCGTTGGGTCTATATTCATGAAGTATGTTTCGAGAATCAAACCACGGGCTACAGTGTGGGGGGATAAAACTATTGGTAATATTGATTTTCTTCCTGATATCTTTGAGGCTTTTCCAAAGGCAAGGTTTGTTTATTTGTTAAGAGATCCTCGTGATATTCTTGTAAGTCTGCGTAAGGTTGAGTGGCATTTCCACAAGACACCTAATAGTAGTCTATATTGTGTTGATCACCCTGTAGGCGCTGCAAGGTTGTGGAATCACTGTTGGACTAGTTTTAGCAATTTTAGACAAGGGGCATCCTCTGCTAATTGTACTTATCTAATGTATGAGGATCTGTTAAAGAGTCCTAAAAAAGTAGTGCGATCGTTATGTGATTTTTTGGAACTTGAATATGAGGAGTCAGTATTTGATTTTTATAAGGATGTCTCTTCGATTCCTGAACATCGTAGGGCTAAGAATCATGAGAATGTGTCTAGGCCAATTCTTGCAAGCAACTTTAATAATTATGTTGATGCACTTTCAAAGACTGATGTAGCCATGGTTTCAAGGTCCTTGGTAGATAATCCCTATGTTTCATTATCTGGCATAGAGGGTGAGAGATTTTTTGATCAGATAAAGTACCAGTTTTACTATTTGAGAACACGAGTGTTATTTTTCTTACATAATAGACTTGTCAGAAGGTTCAAGAGACTGTGAAAGGATTGATAGTAAAGATTCCTTCTCTGAATCAGGCAGAGATTAAGTATACTTTTGATTGCTTACTGGGAGATTTTCTCGGACTAGAGTACAGCTATGAGCTACACGAGAGTAAAGACTTTGTAATAGTTTGTGGTAGGTCTTGTATTAGAATAATTAGTTCGTTTTTTGATAGGGCTGATGCCCTTACTCTTTATAATGTCGAAAACCTTCCTAGTTCCCCCACGAATGTCAGTATTAGATTGGGAGATGTTTCTCTTGACGTTTTGACATTCTATGGCAGCCCCTCTTTCAGGGTTGGGGACTACGAAATAGAGTTTGACTTTGATCTAGTTGCAGCGACTTTTTTTATGTTGACGAGATGGGAAGAGTATATTTCGTCGGAGCGGGATATGCATGATCGATTTGTTTCAGCCAACGCTTATGCGGTTCAGCATGGATTTATTAAGCGAGCAATTGTGAACGAGTATGTTGAGTTGCTCTGGGCAGCGTTGTCCCAACTGAAAGTGAAGCAAAGTAGACGAAAAAGGGAGTTTAGGATTATTCCGACTCATGATGTGGATAGGCCTTATGCATGGTGGGGAAAGAAGGATGTCATACGTAGTCTTGCTGGCGCGACCTTGAAGCGTCGACATATGGGTGAGTTCAAAGCTATTATTAAATCGCTTTGTCAAGGGGTGGATTTGGTGGATACCCATGACTTATTTATGTTGAGTGCTGAGAAAGAGAATGTGCAATGTCATTTCTTTTTCATGTCTGGGGGTAATTCGATGTATGATAATCGGTATCAGATCGATCACCCTAGGATCAGGTCTCTCGTACAACAAGTTGTTGCAAGGGGCCATAGTGTTGGGCTACACCCATCTTATAACAGTTACTTAGACAGTAATATGTTACATGATGAAAAGAATAGGCTAGAAGCAGTTGTAAAGAAGCCCGTATTATCGGGTAGGCATCATTACCTAAGGTTTGAGGTACCAGCGACTTGGAGGATTTGGGATGAGGTGGGCATGTCATGGGATAGCACTATGAATTTTGCAGATATTACAGGATTTAGATGTGGCGTTTGCTACCCGTTTAAGACTTTTGATATAGAGCATCGAGTAATGTTGAACTTGGTAGAGAGACCTCTAATTGTGATGGAAGGGTCCTATATGGTTTATCAGAAAGCTACTGTTGAACATGCTATTGAAGATGCAATGCTGCTCAAGCAGGTCGTTAGGCGTTACGATGGAGAGTTCGTGTTCTTATGGCATAACTCTTCATTTAATACAATGAAGTTTATTGGTTATGATAGCTTACTCCCGATCTTGTATTCTAGTTGATGAAAGAAATCATAATCGTCTCCTATAAGTTTTGTCCACGTGGCCGTATTGGTACTCGACGTTGGTCCAAATTTGCCAAGTATTTATCATCTGATTATAAGGTACATGTTGTATGTGCTAACTATCAGGTACGAGACAAGGTAAACTGGTGCCATGATGTAGAGGATAACCCCAATATCGTAATTCATCGTTTGCCTGGTCGATTTCCTTTGTTTGCGGATGGGGGTACAAGGTCTTTTGTAGTTAAAGCGTCATACGCTATTCTGCGCCAGTTTATATACTTTGTAGATGAGGCTCAATTTTGGCGCGGCCCCCTACTACGCAAGGTGACCGCTCTGCTTAAGGGCACTAGCGCTACGACCGTGATCGTGACGGGTGCTCCGTTTTCTCCCATGCATCACTTGAGTAAACTGAGGCGTAATCATCCAGATCTTAACTTGATCATGGATTTTAGAGATCCTTGGTCACTACAGGAGGGTAGCAACGATTATCATAAGATTCTGGGTGGTTTCAAGAGAAGAATAGAGGAGAAGATGGAGAGGCGTGCTATAGATGCAGCGTCAACTGTTCTTCAGATCTCTGAAGATCTTCGTACACTTTATCAAAAGGCTTACCCTAACTATAGCAACAAGATTAAGGCGCTTTATAATGGATACGACCCTGTTGATTTTTTGCAGGACAATGTCTCACAAGGGCCACCTGTAGTGGATGTAGTTCGCATAGCCTACGCCGGTGCACTACATCGTGCTAGGTATGAGTCAATGTTGTACTTAGTCAATCAGTTTCAGGTTAATGATTATGAGTTCTGGAGGCATAGGTTGCAGATTGTTGTGTATTCTAATCAAGTCAAACAACAAGATGGAAACAATCTCGTAGACAATAAGCTGTTCGATGAGGTGGTTGAGTTCCATCCAGCAATGCCACAGTCTGACTTGTTTACTGCCCTTAAGAGATGTGATGTATTGTTATCGATTAATGATCGTTTTAATGCATTCGCATTTGGGACCAAATTTTTTGAGTATCTGGCACTTAGGAGGCCCATTATGTTGGTAGCACCTGATGGAGAGCAATCATCGCTACTGCGTACCCATAATCAGTATGTAGCCAACTATGAGCCAGGTGATGCACAGGAGATGATCAACAGCTTTAAGGAGAGTGTGCTCAATAATACACTTATACCTGCCGATGGTCTCAGGGAGCAATTCTCTCTCCATAGTATCGTAGAAGTACTAAAGTCTTATGTCCATTAAGAAGTCTAGGATAGCCATGTTAGCCTACTTTTATCCGCCCGTAAAGGCTGTAGGAACATTAAGGAACTACTATGTCTCTGAGCTCTTTAGGCAGCATGGATATCATGTCACCGTCTATGCGGGTAAGCCTGTAGGGTACTTGGATCAAGACCACTTACCAATTGATCAAGAGATAAATGTAAAGAGAACGGTCGCTCTCGATTACCACCTTTTTGACAAACTACGCAGGCGTGAAAAAAGTAAGGCACCCGCAAAGGTAACTTCAGAGACTGCACAAGAATCTCGTCCTCCATGGATCAGCTACTTTCCATTTAATTTTCTCGTAGGTGAAGGTGGCTTGATTTACACGATGATTTTATTTTTTCGACTGCTGATCAATATAAGGCACATAGATATCTTATGGAGTAGTTATAGCCCTATAACGGACCACTATGTCGCTAGTATGATCAAGAGAATCAAGCCTTCTATTACATGGATTACAGACTGGAGAGACGTCGATGTCGATCCAGACTGGCCAGATACACCCGCCACTGCTCGACAGCGTAGAATTAATAAAGCTATTATTAAGAATTGTGACCTTGTAGTATCAGTTTGTGACAGCTACATGAGCCATGTTAAACATTATGCACCGCATAGGTATATGCTGCGCAATGGTATCATGGATAAGTTCGACGCCGATGGACAGCAACTAGATGCAAAGTTTTCTATATCTTATGTCGGTGGTCTATATGGAGGTAGACGAGACCCCTCCGTCGTATTTGAGCAGGTAGCTGATCTTATAGACTCAGGTGATATCAAACGAGAACACATTGCTCTAGTCTATGCTGGCAGGGAGGGAGCGGTCTATGAGGCGATAGCAAAAAGATATGGTCTGCAGGACTTAGTAGATGATCGTGGTACAGTGACATTTGCCCACTCTCAAGAAATACAGCGATCTGCGCATATCAACCTTATGATTTCTTGGGCTTCGTCTTCTATGTCCACCTTCCCGGCTAAATTTTATGAGTATATAAATGCACGACGACCTATTTTGCTGCTAGTCTTGGGCTCAAAGGATCCCGAGTTTGAGGCTATTTTCTCTGCTAAGCAGATTGGTGACATGTTTTACGATCATCAGGGTGCAACTCTGAGAGATAGTCTTCTGAGTTCTTATCATACCTACAGTGAGGTGGGTGAGGTGGCTTATCAAGGTACAGAAGCCGACGTAGAAGAATTTTACTGGCAGGAGAGCTTTGTAGCTTTTGATAAGTACCTGCAAACATTAAGTCAGAAAGTATGAGGTTGAGCTTTAGGCGACCGAGTACTTCAGATATCTTTTTTGCAGGCTATCTGATGTTTATTTTTTTTCTACCATTTACCAAGTTTAGTGTACCTGTGGTTGGTAGATATGAGTTTACAGTAGGCGATTTGCTATTACTAGCTTTGTCATCTTATGTGATGTTGTTTCAGCGTAAGATTTTGAAGATCTACCGAGTTTATTTTTATACCTTTTTGATATTTGTGCTTTGTGTTTCTGCGTCAGGAGTGATGGCGAAGAATATGCAGATGTTTAGTTTGGCCATTCTGCCATATGCTTTTGGTGTTCTTATTATTATATCGACGCTTCATGTCTTTTCTCTAGGTGATGTAACACATAAGCTTAAGCGACTTTCGCAGGTTATGACTGCATCATTGTTACTGGCAACTTTGCCTGTTTTTTACCAGATTGTAGCAGGAAGTAAGCTTGATCAGTACTATGATGCCTATGGCTGGCGATATACATTCTTAGCACAGAATCCCAACCAGTTTGGTGTGTACATTATTTTGTTCTTTTTTATACTGTCGTTGATAACTGTCAAGTTTTTTCCGCGTAAGCTGATAAGAGTCTTTCTTGTTATGGTGGTGTTCTACCCTACGGCTCTTTTCTCAGGTTCGAAGACTGCGGCACTGATCTTCACCGTTAATTTTCTAGTTGTGATGGGTATTCTATTTCTGCAGGCATCAACGGTCAAGAAAATGACGATCGTCCCTGTAGCAATTGTATTACTTGCAATGTCCGTTGTGCCATTTATGGACTTTATAGAGCAGCAGGCTGGTCAAATCAGAAGGGCAACTGCGGTATTTGAATTGCTGAGTGCTGAAGGTGAAGTAATTGATGCTTCAAGTTCTACAGGTAAAAGCCAACATGTAGGTATGGATCTTTTCTATCGCTATCCTATACTGGGTGTAGGTATGGCTAATAAGCCTATGTACGGTGGTGGAGTAGAGATTCATAATTCGTATATAAAGTTTCTGGCAGAGTCAGGTATCATAGGCTTCTGTGCCTTTCTATTAATATTTTTGTTGCCTATGATATCGATGTTGGCTGCGAGAGATTCGTTGATTATTATTGGAGCCTTTTGTGTCTTTTATCTGATGTTTGCAGCGATGAATTGGCCGCACATGTTGTTTAGGCAGCGGTGGGTGTGGTTTTTCATGGTGTTCTGCTTTATTTTCACTCGCCTTGATCGTTCTGGAAATATTCAGAAATCGAGGCTCGAAGTATTCAATTGATGTATCGGCAGGTCAAGCTACTTTTGGGACTGTTCTTGGTGAAGCAATCATACCTCAGGACTACTGGTTACATCAAGAGTTTTCGCTCCAGAAAAATCCAAGGTGCTGATGGTGCAACTGTACCCTGGTTGACCTACAGCTTTGTTTCATTTCTAGAGGAGCGATTACACGATCAGCTCCATTTTGCGGAGTTTGGGTTTGGGGCTTCTACGAGGTTTTTTGCATCTAAAGTTTGCACGACGATCTCTATCGAGTCTTCTAAGGACTGGTGTAACCGAGTGGAGAGTATGTTGTCGGATCTACCCAATGCAGAGGTGGTGTATAGACAGGTAGATGAGGGTTACACAACATATCTTACGGACCACCGTAGTGATATGAAGTATGATGTCATCGTTGTAGATGGTCGTAAGCGAGTGGAGTGCATGATCAATGCGTATGCGGCCCTATCTCCTGCAGGGGTAGTGATTATTGATGATAGCGCTAGAGGTAGATATGCAGAGGGTATAGCCTATTACACCGCTCGAGGTTTTTCGGCACTACATTTTAGGGGATTGGCCCCGATGGATCTTACAGAACATAGTACTACCCTGCTTTATAGGTCTGGAAGTAACTGTGTAAGTATTTAGTATATAATATATGTGTGGGATATTTGGAACCATAAATCAGAACATAGCCCTTGAACGGGTGAAGCCTTATATGCTACATCGTGGTCCAGATGCGCAAACTACGTGGTCTACAGGCAATGTCCAGCTACACCACTTTAGATTGACGATACTCGATGAGGCGGGTGGTGTACAACCTATGAGTAGGGGTGGCCTGACAGTGATATTTAACGGCGAGATTTATAATCACTTAGAGGTGAGGCAGCAGTTAGGGCTTACTTGCGATAGTAGGTCTGATACCGAGACGATATTGGCGGCCTATCAACAAGAGGGCGAGGCTTGCTTTGATCGCTTTGATGGCATGTTTGCACTTGCTATATACAATCGCCAAGACAATACCCTACTACTAGCCAGAGACCGAGCTGGGCAAAAACCGCTCTATGTATGGCAGGCAGGTAAGTCGCTAGTCTTTAGTAGTGAGTTGGTGGCATTGAGTAAGACTGTTGCACTAGATCCAGACCTAAAAACTTTAGATAACTATTATAAGGGCTTTTTGACGCCTGGCAAGACGCCTTACCAGCACGTACGCCAGTTGCTGCCTGGGTCTAGTGAGTTGTTTGACTGCGAGACCGGTGTAAGTAAGGGGCATAAGAGATGGTGGAAGCAAGAGCTCTTTTATGGTAGTGAGCAAGCTATACAAAAGCCTTATGAGCAGTGTCTCGAGGATCTACAGGAAATACTTAAGACTACAGTCCGTCGCAGAGTCGAAAGTTCGGATCTGGAGGTCGGGGCATTCTTGAGTGGTGGTATAGATAGTGGCTTAGTAGTGGCCGCTGCTGCAGAAGTGAAGTCGTCGCTCAAGACCTTCACCGTTGCTATGCCTGGCGCTTATAATGAAGCACCACTAGCCAGATTAGTAGCTAATGCCTTTGATACAGACCATACAGAGATCAATATTACATTCGATGATCTCGCCACGGACTTTCCGACGATTATCGGCAACTACGGCGAGCCATTTGCAGACAGTAGCGCCATACCAAGCTACTATGTCTCTGCCGCAGCTAAGAAGTACTTAACCGTCGTACTTAATGGAGATGGAGCAGATGAGCTGTTTGCTGGCTACAGGAGATATGTACCTATGCAGTATGTAGACCCTTTCAAGACAAATAAGTCTAGACTGGCTGCCTTTTTGATGCGTCTGCTTCCAGCATCACATAATAAGAAGTCAAAGTATAACTATGTCTATCGGTTAATAGATAGCTTATCGCGATCTGGTCCTGAAGCCTACTATAGCTTGACACTTGATACCTTTCATTCGCATTCGGAGAGCTTTACAAGGCCATTGATAGATCATAGTTATGAGACGCAATATCTGAGTTCTAATGAATCGTGGAGTAGTCTCAGGCGGTTGATGGGTATGGACTACAATATCATACTTGCCAATGATTTACTCAAAAAGATGGATATTGCTACAATGGCCCATTCACTGGAGGGTAGAAGTCCATTTCTATCCAAGGAGATACAGGAAATGGCACCGGCTCTTCCCGATAGTTATAAGCTCAAAGGCACAAAGACAAAGCGAATATTGCGTGACCTAGCTGCCAAACAGCTGCCAATAGAGATATCAACACAACCAAAGCGGGGCTTCGAAATTCCGCTGAAGCAGTGGATAGATAGAGACCTCAGTGATTTTGTGCAAGGTTACTTGACCAATGACAAGTTATTTGTGCATGAGTTTATTACTCCGGCTTACATAAAGAGCCTCTTGAGTGGTGGTGCTCGTGTCAGCGCTGAGAAGCGTGCCAAAATGCTGTATCAATTGCTTGTGACAGAAATGTGGGCCAGAAACAACAACTACGTTGCTTAAGCCAGTGCTAACGCGGCTGGCGGCTAATCCACTGGTAAGGAATAATATCCTCTTTAGTGGTAGTAGTTTTGTATTTCGTCTCTTTAATTCGTTATTGATGTTTAGCATCGCTGCGCGACTATTTAATGTTGCACAGTTCGGGCTCTTGTCATTCTTTATCACGATTACAATAGTCGTGTATACTGCCCTCGACTTTGGGCATCGCCTGATGGTTGTGAGAGATATATCCGCTGATAGTGCCAAGATATCAAGTGACTATCTACGAAATAAGGTGTGGTTAAAGTTGCTCTCTTTTCTCTTTTTTGCAGCACTTCTTTTTGGCTATGCATTGTGGAAAGACTTCTGGCAATACCACAAAATAGTGACTGTTTTCCTCTTAGTGACAGGTCTGGCAAAGGGTATGGTCAATCTATACTTTGCAGTTTTTCAAGGCTTGACCTTGTTTAAAAATGAGACAAAGAGCTTAGGTCTGTTTACAGCTTGCACGATTGTGACCCTAGGCGCCTGCTACCTACGTCCGTCTATAGCCGTTTTCATATTGGGGTACACAATCTCTGCTTTAGCGCAGTTGGTATATACCCACTATCTAGCAGTAAGGACGATACCTAATTTTGGTATATCTACTATGATAGGTGGATTTGATGGGAGTGCCCTCTTAAAAGAGCTGAGACTAGGGCTTGTTTTTGCAGGTATCGTTTTGGTAGAGATTGCCTTTAGTTCATTCGATTCCTTTTTTGTAGAAAATCAATACCTACCTGAGGACTTAGGGTATTACGAAGCTTTCAAAAAGCTCTTCTTAGGTCTAAATGTATTTGCCATGGTACTGGCCGTCGCATTTTTTCCAGAGGTGAGCAAAAGGTTAAAGACTAACATGACAGAGGGTATTCCATTCGTTTGGAAGGCATTCGGTGTATTATCTGTAACAGGTTTAGCTGTTGTATCCACATACATTATTTTTAATGATCAGGTGATCTACTTGGTGCTTGGAGATCAGTTCGCTGTACTCTCGACCTGGGATACTCACCTCGCTCTTATAACACTAGCTAGTTATCTCAGGGTAGCGCCTAACCTCTATTTCGTAGGCTCCAGCCAGGAGAAGTACAGATTCCTTCTTTCTGGCATTTTTATGGTGGTTGAGGTTGTGCTGTTTTTGACTTTGCTCGGTCAAAGTAGCGACGTCAGGCAAGCGATTAAAATGCTGACCTATGTTCACCTCGCATTTACAAGCGTAGCTATCATTGTCGGTCTCACTTTAAGTGTGATCCAGCACAATACACTCCGTAAAATTAGAATATGAAAAAGATATTATTGCTAGTCATGATACAAATGCTGGTCGCTGGTCTGATGAGCTGTAAGTCAACAAAGCAAGCAAGTAGTCTAGGCGAAATGATCGACGTTTCGTTATATGGGATTGTCCCCAATAGCGGTGCTGATCAAACAGAGACCATTCAGCAGTTATTTGATAAATATAGGACAGTTGGCTCATTCTTTTTTCCAAATGGCACGTACATCGTAGAGTCTCTTGATATCTATGAGGGCATCCATATCCAAGGTGAGGACAATACGTGGTTTGTGAAAAGTGCAAGTAGTGGTAAGTGGAGTAGGATGCTCAATACGCTTAAGTACTGTCACAAGTCGATATATGGTGATAGGCCTATTATTATCGACAACGTAAACTTTGATGGTAATTTAAAAGAGCAAGGAGAGTACAAGAAGTATCAGCTAGAGCATCAGGCGATGATGTTTATTACAGGTAATCCTAAAATTCCTAACAAGCTTAAAATAGAGATACGTAACTGCGAATTTAAGAATGGTGTAGCTGATGCTATCTCGATCTGGAAAAACGTTGATGCGGTGATAGATTCTGTCACAGTTACAGATGTCTTTAGGGGGGCGATCACTATTACAGGTGGCTATACCTCTGTGCGGGCCAGCCATGTAGTAGCGGGTGGTACATTACACAAGACTGGAGTGGATATAGAAGTTGATGCCAATGGCTATGGAGGTACAAAGGCCACCAATGTTCATTTTAGTGACTTTGTGCTAGATGGCGATTTCGACGTAGGAGCTATTGATGGAGGTACACTTCTGTGCGAACGTATCAAGGTCTTAGGTCCTCCCTTTAATATTTACGGCCAGGATGGTAGTATTGAAATAAGAGACTCAGAAATTCACACCAACAAACTATCAAGTTGCAAAGTATACTTCCCCTCTGACTTGACATTCAAGAATACCAGCTTTTACACAACAGAGTCACCTGATAATAGTGTGGAGTCGGGTGCCATGCTTATCTACTGGAACACTGGTTACAGGTCTAGAAAGGACAGCAGAGTCACTATAGATAACTGCGTATTTACATTCGAGGGTAGGAAGACAGGTTCTACGATCAATGGGATAGTAAGTAATGCCGATAATAAAGAAAGGGATAATCTACTAGTAGTGAAGAATACAAAGTTTAAAGGAGAATTCGACCGCAATATTACTTTTAGACAAGGTGGGTCAGTTGAACTCGATGATGTTGTCTTCGATGGTGATATTGGATTATCACTGAACTCTACAGCCAAGTACCACTACAAGGCGACTATCGGTAGGCTAAAGGCTAGGGCGGCTAAGACACTTCAGGTGAGCTACAGAGATGACAAGTCTAATGAGCTGCGGATCGAGTCCGCCGTAGAGCGGATTGAGGCTGTCAAAGGAAAGACGACTACAAAAATCATGAAGACCTTTTAGTGCCTAAACTCATCCGCATAACCACCGTCCCCATCTCTCTCAAGTACCTCATCACAGGTCAGATGCGATACATGCGTGAGCATGGCTTTGAGGTAGTCATGATGAGTGCTGACGGTCCTGAGATCGACGATGTCGTCCGTAATGAGGGATGTCCTCATGAGGTAGTACCACTGACGAGGCAGATCACGCCGCTGGCAGACCTCAAGGCGCTGTGGATACTATACCGAAAGCTGCGAAAGCATAGGCCCAATATTGTACACTCACATACACCCAAGGCAGGTCTTATCGGCATGATGGCAGCATGGTTGGCCCGAGTGCCAGTCAGGTTGCATACCGTAGCCGGCCTACCATTGGAGACAGCTGTTGGAGCCAAACGTCAGCTATTGTTGTTCATCGAGAGGTTGACATATGCTTTCGCCACAGAGGTATGGCCCAATAGTAAATCACTTTATGCCTTCATAGAAGAGCATTCGCTAGCAAAAAAAAGCAAACTCCATGTGATAGGCAAGGGGTCGAGTAATGGTATTGATATCAGTGAGTTCGATCCTGATGGGCTACAACCCGATATCTTGCAAGAGGTCAAGGATAGAATAGACTACGATAGTGAGCTTACTTACCTGTTGTTTGTAGGAAGAGTGGTGCGAGATAAGGGGATAGAGGAGCTCGTCCAGGCTTTTGTTGACCTCGCAGGTGATCGTCCCGAGTTGAGATTAGTCCTGGTCGGTCCTTTTGAGGCGGCGCTAGATCCGCTGTCAGAAAATGCAATACAGATCATCGAGTCGCGAGACGATATAATTACTACCGGCTTTTCGCCACATGTTAAGTACTACATGTCTTTGGCAGATGTTTTTGTCTTCCCATCGCATCGCGAGGGTTTTCCCAATGTGCCCATGCAGGCAGGATTGATGAGTCTGCCCGTCGTAGCCAGCAGGATTACAGGCAATGTGGATATTATTGTAGACCAGCAAGACGGTAGGCTGGTGACCAAGGGGAGTACGAGTGAACTCGGTGCAGCGATTGCAGAGGCATTGTCAGAGAGAGACCGTACTAGACTCTTTGCAAATAATCTGCAACGAAAGATAAAGGAGCAATTCTCTCGATCATACGTACAAGCAGCCGTGCTAAAGCGGTACAAGTATCACCTAAGCAAAGCCAAGCTATGATCTCGCTACTTAGTGACATGATCCTCGAAATACTTGAGGTAGATGATCTGAATGCACCACTGAAAGATAGTACTAGACTACGCGAAGACCTAGGTTTAGATAGCTTACAGCTAGCACAGTTGACTGTGGAGGTAGAGGATCGCTTTGACGTCGATATTTTTGAAGACGGGATGGTAGAGACGGTGGGTGATATCATAGCCAAGGTGAAAGATAATTGATAACCTTAGATGCTCTATGTGATCACTTAAGCAGAAGAGTAAAGCTGTCTGCAGTAATAAAGAGTGAAGATTTAGTAGTCGCAGCATCGCAGTTATTAGCTGGTCTCCTCTCTGGCCGAGACATCTATTTTTTTGATGATGGAGAGGAGCACTACTTTACGCCTAGCGTCTGCCCATCGGCAGAGGTAAGCGACAGGATATACAACTCTACATCCGTCTTGCACCTCCATACTTCAGGTACTACGGGCGAGCCGAAGTTGGTCAGTCACCCTGTAATGTCACTACTGCAGGGTGTAAGAACAGGCAGAGGACTAGACCATGCAGTTTGGGGTTTTGCCTATAGTTGCCTACACATCAGTGGTGTTCTTGTGCTATTACAAGCCTGGGTAACGGGTGCGAGTGTGGTAGACCTACGTAACCTCAGTCGTAAAGCCTTAGCTAAGCAAATAGAAGCCACCGGAGTAACACATATTAGTGCTCCCACCACATTTTACAGGATGGCCTTGCCCCTTGATAAAGTGTGTAGATCGGTCGTGAGTGTGACTAATGGCGGAGAGCCGCTAGATTTAGCAAGCATTACAGATATACAGTCTTCATTTCCTCATGCGGTCATCAAGAACGTTTACGCTAGTACGGAGTTTGGCTCCTTACTGGTCTCTGATGGTATAGGTTTTTCGATACCTGATAGATTGGTCGATCAAGTCAGAATTGAAGACGGTAAGATCATGGTACATCGTTTTAGGTTGGCAACTAACGTGGTGTTTGATGGCGAGTGGTATGATACGGGTGATGTGATATCATGGATCGACGGTGATCAGTTTAGCATCATTGGTCGAGCTGGTGAGCAGGTTAAGGTCCTCGGTCATCTCGTGTCGCTCTCAAGGATAGAGGAGGTTATCACTTCTTTGCCAGATGTAGGTCTTTGTCGAGTCTGTGCCACCAGGCATAAGGTATTTGGTCATTTGCTCACCGCAGAAGTAGTCCTCGCTGACGGTAGTGAGGTGACTAAGCAAGACATCAAGCTGTCGTTAGGCGGTATGCTCAGAGACTATGAGGTACCCGCCCGCATCAAGATTGTCGATGCTATCGAGACGACGTATAGTGGTAAGCTGGCTAGAAACTGAGGACCTGCTTGGAAATGGTTGACGAGGATCCATCCCAATATAAGGGAAGGGCTTATTGGTGTTGCTTTGCAACATCTACTTTTTTAAGTCCCTCCATCTCGAGGGAGGGATTTAGGGTGGGACCCTCACAAGACCTATAAACTGTCCTCCCCCCGCCCCCTCCGAGAGGGGGAGTTTGTATGTCATGGTTCCTAAATATAGTACCCTATTAATTTTTCCCCCTTTGGAGGGGGACCAAGGGGGAGGCCGCTTATGACAATTTGGGATAGAACTTACTAAAATGAAAAACTACCTACTCACAGGCGCCACCAAAGGCCTAGGTCTAGAGATAGCCAAGTCTATAATGAACCTAGGTGACGACACGGTGGTCTATGGACTTAACCGTACTAATACCGAGGAGTATATCGCCCTGGCTACTGCTTATCCAAATCGAGTACATTTCTTAGGCTATGACTTGTCAAATGTTGATGGTCTGAAGCAACAAGTTTTTAAGGATTATCTAGGTAAGCAGGTGGCTATCCATGGTTATATTAACAATGCTGCCCTAGCTTACGACGATATCGTAACCAATATGCAGCTCGAGCCGCTGGAGCGGATGTATCGAGTCAATGTATTCGCCCCGATGATGATGACCAAGTGGGTCTTGCGCAATATGCTCTTGCACAAGACTGTTGGTAGTATCGTCCATATCTCTAGTATCAGTGTGCATACTGGTTACAAAGGCCTTGCTATGTATGCTAGCACAAAGGGTGCCCTAGAGGCTTTTAGCAAGAATACGGCGAGAGAGTGGGGTAGTCTAGGTATACGGTCCAATGCGGTAGTTGCTGGGTTTATGGAAACTAGCATGAGTGCTAACTTAGACCCAGACCAGAAATCAAGAATATATAAGCGGACGAGCTTAAAGGAGGCGACCAGCAAGAAATCTGTCGCCGAAATGGTGGCTTGTTTGTTGTCAGATGCCGCAAAGTCGGTAACGGGGCAGAACATACACGTAGATGCTGGAACAATTTAACGCAGTGAAGGAGGGAAAAGAGCTTGTCGTTATTGGATATAGTGGTCATGCATATGTTGTGATTGATGCGGCCTTTAAGTCGGGCTGGAGGGTCGCTGGTTATTGTGATTCTTTTGTAAAAGAGCCTAACCCATTTGGCTTAAAAGACCTAGGTCCGGAATCAGTGGACTTGCTGGCTTACAAACATTGGTTTGTGGCCATAGGTAATAATGAATTGAGGAGGAAGATTATGAATCAATACGCAGGTAGCGGTTACCTGGCCTCAATCGTACATCCATCGTCTGTTGTAGGGGCAATGGTAACTGTCGGGCAGGGTTCGTTAACTGCGGCAAGGTCAGTTATCAATCCTCACTCAACCATAGGGCGGGGCTCTATCATCAATACGGCCGCCGTTGTAGAGCATGATTGCACGATAGGAGACTTCGTACATATATGCCCGGGAGCGATATTGACAGGTAATGTATCTATCGGTGATAGTTCGCTGATAGGGGCTGGGGCAGTTGTTATTCCTGGTGTAACAATCGGAAAGCATGTGACGGTTGGTGCAGGGGCAGTCGTCGTAAGAGATGTAGCTGACGGGCAGACTGTAGTAGGTAATCCTGCACGGCAGATTTAGTCAACTATAAAATTAGACTTGTGGAGCATTCTTTACAATTCGTAACTCGCTTACAACAACAATTTACAGCGGTAGAAGGCGAACCGCCACTTGACCTGGAGACGGACTTTCAGGCATACCCATCATGGGACTCCTTGACCGCTTTGCTAGTCCTAGATATGCTTGATGAGAACTATGATATCGAAGTGTCAGCAGAAGATTTGCGTGACTGTGAGACTGTCGGCGACTTGTACAAGCTAATCAGTACGGAGGGATCATGAAGCAATTGATCATTATAGGAGCCGGTGGCTATGGGCGAGAGATAAGCACGATTGCCACGCAGGCATTGGGCTATGGCGATCGATTTGTAGTCAAGGGCTTTTTAGATAGCAAAGGCGATGCACTGGATAATTTCGAAGGGTACCCGCCCATACTCGGTGATGTAGGCGACTACGCCATTGCTCCTGACGATGTCTTTGTTTGCGGTATCGATGATATCAGTAAACGACAATACTGTCTAGAGGCCATCATAGCTCGAGGTGGTCGACTGGAGACAGTCGTACATAGATCTTGTGTCATGGGACAGGGAGTATACCTGGGTGCCGGAGTAGTCATAAGTTATAATGTAGTTATCAGCAATGATACTACGATAGGGGATGGGGTGCTGGTTAATACCGGTGCCATTATCGGTCATGACGTTACAGTAGGTAACTTTGTGTCTATAGGGGTCGGCGCCTTCCTCGCTGGTGGTGTCACGATCGGTCATCGAGGTGCTGTTAATGCCTCTGCGACTGTACACAAAGGATGTCATATCGGGGAGAATGCCACAGTCGGCATGAGCTCGACGGTAGTGCGGGACGTAGTCGATGACGTTACTGTTTTCGGCACTCCTGCCAAGGTGATATTTAATAAGACCTAGCCAGATTTGTTGTCTACCTTATTCTTCGACCCTCGGCCACTGTTTTTAATACGAAGAGGCCCAAAAAAGCACCAGACCTTACCGTCTGCTTTAGCGGACGGCAGAAAGAAGTATTGCACAGGGGCTTTAACCACATTGTAGGATTCGGTTTTAGCAACAGGATACAGCGGAGTACGATGATCAATCAATAGGGCTAAAGCCCAACATTTTTCACGTTGCATTAATCCATCTGCTAAAGCAGACGGAAAAACCTCGATAGCCAGTTATAGCTGTAGATAAGCTGTTATTATGAACTACATGTAGGAATCATTTTAAACTATGCTTACTACACATCATGTCAAGATCAAGGCCATCCATACCGTCGTACCGGATCAGGTCGAGCAGACGATGGACTTGCCATTTGACCGGGACCACCTACAGCGTGTCTGCGATGCTAGCGGTATACGACAGCGTCATGTAGCTACCGACCAATCAGCCTATGATCTAGCCCTGCAGGCAGCAAAGGACCTACTGCATAATCGAGGCGACTCATCAGATATCCAAGCCTTGGTATATGTCACGCAGACGCCGCAATCTACCATACCCAGTGAGGGACACTTACTACAGCATGCCTTAGGCCTATCACAAGATGTAACTGCGCTTACCATCACCGAGGGCTGTGCAGGCTATGTCTACGGCTTGCAGGTGGCGTCTAGCTTAGTGAGTGCTAGTGGTGGTGCTGTCCTACTCATAGTGGCAGACACAATAAGTAAGTTGGTTGATCCCGACGATAGCGGCACCAGGCCCT
>CAYMFD010000030.1:0-32983 GCA_964389475.1 uncultured Saprospiraceae bacterium | reverse complement strand
GTCTCTGAGCTATTACCACACTCATCACTAGGTGTGCCTGCTGTAGGTACTACCGCCACTGTACCACAATTATCTTCCGCAATCGCATCTGCATTGTCAGATAGCCAGGCGGCTATTGCCGCTGTATTATCAACACCACACTCGACGGTTTCGTCTATCGGTAAGGTTGTAAAGACAGGCGGTGTATTGTCCTCTGTCGTTACTGTTGCCTGACAGCTAGCGGTATTACCGCAGTCGTCGGTTGCTGTAAAGGTGTAGGTCGTCGTCGTGGAGTTACCACAGCCCGCTGCGCTGGCGCTAGAGTTCGCAATATCAACTGTGATATCACAGCTATCAGAAGCCGTGGCTGTCGTCAGCCATATGCTCACAATAGCAGAACTGTCGGGAGCATTGCACTCGATGGTAATATCTGCTGGACAGACAATCTCTGGATCTCCATCATCAACAATGCTAAAGTCAGCAGTCGTCGATATAGAATTACCACACTCGTCGGTTGCCGTGAAGGTTACTGTTATTAAACCTGTGGCGCTACAATCATTGCTGAGGGCTCCTGTGAAGTCATGGCTCCACGTAATCGCACCACCACAAACGTCCGTGACAGTTGCTCCACCATTGTTATTGAGCCAGCCTGTAAGCTGAGCAGACGCATTGACGGTACCGCACTCGATCTCAAGGTCTGCTGCCATCGTAGCAACCATCGGATCTGTAGTATCCTCGATCGTAAAGGTCGCATAACAGAAGGTTACGTTACCTGCAACATCCGTAGCAGCAAACTCATATTGTCGCTCTAGGCTATTGCCGCATGTAGGCAATGAGTCAATCACTCGTGAGGTAACCGTCACAGCTCCAGGACAAATGTCCGTAGCTGACACCGTACCCAACCAAGTAGTCAAAGCAGCTGCCGCCGTCGGACCACACTCCGAAGTCATATCCGAAGGACAGCTGATGGCTGGTCCTTGGCAGTCGGTCACAATCACATCAAAAGCACATGTACTCGTATTACCAGCAGCATCCGTCACGGTATAGGTCACAGTAGATGTACCTAGGCTAAATACTTCACCGCTCGCATCATCACTGCCCGTAGCAGTAGTGACACCAGTGACAGCATACGTAATTGTAGCTGTAGGGCAGTTTTCACTTGCTGAGATAGGTGCAATATTCGCAGAAGTCCACGTACACATACCCGCATCAGCACAAACCGTTATATCATTGGATGGACAAGCGATCGTAGGATCACCGTCGTCTACTACCGTCACTACAAATGAGCAGGTCGCTGTATTATCACAGTCGTCAGTCACCTCGTAAGTTACTGTCGTGGCGCCTAGAGTAAACGTGGTGCCACTTGCTGGGCCTGCGGTACGTGCAACCGTAAAGCCACAGTTGTCGTCGGCTACTGGTATACTATAGGTCACTTCTGGTGTACAACCAGCATCAGTGCTGATCGTCATATCGTCAGGACAAGACAGGAAGACTGGATCAGTATCGTCATCCATGGTGATATCAGCATCACATGTGATCGTACGTCCGCAATCATCCGTCGCTGTAAAGGTCACCGTTATAATGCTGGCCAGACAGTTGTCAGGTAAACTACCGTCATAATTATGTGTGACTACGACATCAGAACAGATATCTGTCGTAGTAGCCGAGGTCAACCAATTAGCAATCTGGGTAGGTATCCCATCATCACCACACTCTAGTACTAGGTCAGCTGGACACGCTATCGTAGGTGCGGTCACGTCCGTAATGGTAAACTCGGCCGTCGTAGTAGCTACATTACCACACTGGTCTGTAGCTGTAAACAAGAAGACCAAGGTCTCTGTGCCGCCGCAGCCTGATATGGTATTAAATAAGCTACTGGTCACAGTGGCCGTACCACAAGTATTAGTCGCTGTCACAGCTCCTCGCCATGCATCGATCGCTGCCATACTTCCGGCAGCGCTACACTCTGCTGTACCCGGCGCAATGGCGTCAAATACTGGAGGCGTCCTATCAAGAATGATGTAATCGGCAGTCGTCGTCGACGTATTGCCGCATTCGTCAGTGGCTGTGAATATATACGTGGTGGTAGAAGCATTGCCACAGGTCGCCACTGGCGTAGGTGTATTGGCTGACCAAGTGATCGAACCACAGTCGTCACTAGCAATGGCATTACCTCCTGCTGTAATCCAATTGGCCAATGCAGCAGCATTCCCCGCATCCGCACACTCTACTACTAGGTCTGAAGCATGTAAGCTGATCGTCGGATCCGACGTATCCTGGATGGTAATCGTCGCCATGCATGTATTCTCCTGAGCACAGGCATCCGTTGCCGTGAAGGTGACCGTAATGACAGTCGTATTACCACATAGGTCGGAACTGACGTCTGCATAGTCATTAGCTATCGTTACTGCACCACAGGCATCTGTTGCTGTGACACTTGCTAGCCAATTGGCAATCACCGCATCATTAGCAGGATCACCGCACTCTAGGGTGATGTTTGCTGGGCAAGCGATAGTAGGATCCGTCGTATCGGTATTAATAACGAGGTCTGCCTGATCTGTTGCCGTATTGCCACACTCATCGGTTACCGTCCATGTTACTGTCTGTGTACCACCGCAGGCATCAGGGACAGCACCACTGTAGTTGTTGGTAACGGTCGTAGTCTGACAAGCCTCCGTCACAGTGTAGTCTTGCAACCATGCCGCAAGTGCTGCTGATATGTCGGCATCACAGTCAAGTGCTAAGTTAGCTGGGGCGGCGATCGTAGGCATCGTATTGTCAGTAACGGTAAACTGTGCCGTACCCGTAGAGACATTGCCACACTCATCGGTTGCTGTAAATAAGTAGGTGCTCACTGATAGGTTAGCACCCATACAAACTTGGTCCGTCGCAACGAGAGCGGCAGTTACTGTAGGTGTCCCACAGTCATCTGTAGCACTTGCAGAAGCAATCCATGCATCCCTAGCAGCCGTACCTGCAACTGCGCAATCTACCATAGCCGTAGCCGTCGGTAGGGTCAATGTAGGATCTGTGGTATCTATAATGACAACACTTGCAGTGGTAGTTATAAAGTTACCACAGACATCCGTCGCCGTAAATGTATAGGTCGTCGTTGAGGTATTGCCACAATCGTCAGATGGCGTGCCAGCGGCACTTGTCCATGTGACACTGCTACAGCCCTCGGCAGCTATTGCACCACCCTCGTCTGCGATCCAGTCTGTAATATCGCCTGCGTTACCCGCAGCACCACACTCTAGTATGAGGTCTGATGGGGCATTCATCAAGATCGGCTTCACGTCATCGACGATACGATAATTGACAAAGCATGTGTCTCTCTCCTCTCCTATCGGTGCCTCTCCAGCATCGATGATGATGTAGCGTCTAGTGATCACCAGTGTATCACCTACACAACCGGCACCTGTCATCGTCTCGGTCATCTCTATCGTCGGCTCCATACAGAAGTTACGTATATCTGATGCTGCATCGATGGCATTAAATGAGGCAAAGTCTGTAGCTGCCGCAGGTACGTCGTCTGCACACTCAAACTGGCCCTGCTCTACGAGCGGACACTCCACATCGAGGAAGCAATTCGGCACGGGTATCAGTGCCGTATCCTGGTCCATAACCATCACACCTAGTGAGTCAACGGCCATACCAACCGCCTCATTGATATCAGCGCCTGATAAGGCACTGACCTCGATGGTAAACATTACGGTTATTTCTTGGTCTACCTGTAGGCATCCGTCTACACCGGTAAAGATGCTATCCAGCACACCGCCATTGTAGGCAGGGTTGACCGTAGGATCCATTACCGCTGTACTATTAGTAATAGCTGGCGGAGTGACGATACCTATAAAGGTGCCGCCGATCTGCTCTACAAGGTCATCTTGTAACTTGATATTCTCAAGTTTGGTCGTACCCTCATTGATCATTGTCACCTCAAAGGTCACATCGTAGTTACCGACTACACCGCTGCTGGCGACCTCTACACCAGTCGTCATCTTCTCGACGCTGAGTAGTGGTATCGACAAGAAGGCGATATCCATATCATCCTCATCAGTGGCTGCGTCATTGTCTAGCGAGGCGCCAGTACCGTCTCCGTTAAGGGCACCATCACTATCACCGCCTGGTAGTCCACCACCATCATTATTAGGATCAGCATCGGCATTACTATCTATATCTCGTGCGGATATATTATTGCCTGCTAGATTTTCGAATCGCTCTATCTCCGCCGTATTGATGTAGTTACTAGAGCCTGACATCTCAATCACTGCCTCTATGAGTAGAGTGTCACTGGTCAGAGCCACGAGCGGGCCTGGTATGACTGTAGTTGCCACGCCTGCACTGTGTGACCATATTGTAGGATCATTAGTAGGTGCAAAGCTGTAGCCCGCAGGCAAAAAGTCATTTACCGTTACGTTCTGCACGTCGACGTTACCTTGGTTAAAGACGATGATCTCAAAGGTCACGGTCTGTCCAAAGCTATACGTAGGTGGTGTAAGTAGATTCTTTTGGATGGCAAGATCCACGATAGATATGAGCTCTATATCGGCATCATCCTCATCTGTATTGGGGTTATTATCTCCTGGAGTACCACTACCGTTTCCGTTGAGTGAGTTATCTGATCCACTATTGGCTAGTCCACCAGCATCATTGGTAGGGTCATTATCCGGGGTACTGTCGATATCTTGAGCAGAGCGATCTACGCCTAGCGTGTCCTGGAAGGAAGATATCTCCGCCGAGTTAGCATATGCGCCAGGCTGATCTGACATGACCAGCGTAAGATTGAGCGGTATATCACGGACCTCTAGTGGGTCTAGGGTATCGTCTATCGTGAACATCAATACGCCAGGGCTCGACTCCATCCACCCTACATTATCAGCAGGATCGAATGTAAAGCCTACCGGCATGTAGTCCGTTACCTTGACATTGTTGAGAGGCTGAGCACCCTGATTAACGACCGTAATCGTGTAAGGCACCAGAGCATTGTATTGTGGTACGAATGTGGCTGGCAGTGTCTTGATCAGGGCGACATCGTAGATACAAGCACTGACGTCTAGCCACTCGTCCATCGCGATACAATCTGGATCGAGCTGCAGCATGGCGGAGGCTATAATGTCTTGTGGCATGGCACCTCCTGGCATGATCAGTGTGATGGTAGAGTCGCCATTGACCTGATCGATACCTACCTTGATCATCTGTCCTAGTATGTCGATCTCTATCGTATCTACACCACCCAAGAAAGCAGAAGTGTATACAGCACCTGACCACGTAAGGTCAAGGGTCACGGTACGCTGCTCACCTGGATCGAGGAAGGTACACTCCCCTACATCCGCAATCTCGATCTCGAGCATACACTCGGGAATAAATCCAGCATCAACAGTCGTATCGGCCATACCATTAGGTATAAAGTATGCGCCTGTAAGGCCCGTCACCATATCCATATCACTATCGATAGTGTCATCGCTACCCGTATCCGTTGACGTCGGCACGAAGCCATCAGGAGACTGGAAACCCACGACATAGTTACCAGATGGTATGTTTTCAAAGATATATCGGCCATTAGCATCCGTCATCGTGACGCCGATCTGGTTACCTGGATTCGTATTGGTACTCTGGTATAAGAAGACTGTAACACCAGGTATGCCTGGCTCGCCCATCTCTTGGATGCCATTTTCGTTGATATCAAACCATACCGTATCTCCTATCGCTGTGTTAGGAGCACAAGTGATGGCCATTACATTGACGATTTTTTCTGTCGGACACCCATTTTCGTCTATGTAGTTGAGGGTATATGTCGACATACCAGCGGGTACTGGGTCGAGTACTGGGAACATGGCCATAGGATCATTTAGTCCTGTGCTCGGAGTCCACACAAAACCACTACCCATCGCAGGGCCAGGCAGTGTAAACGATAGTCCTGTACAAGCTTGTGGGCTGACCATCTCATCATTGTCTGGGAAGACCGTAATATCTAGTGTATCAAAAGAGAAGCACGTAGAGAAGGACGATCGCAAAGCGTACTGCCAGTCGAGGTTACTACCTGTTGCATTATCAAAAGAAAAGTCTGTAGGCGTCATGGTAGTAGAGGCCAGTGCGGTAGCATTGGCGCTACCTATGGGTACCCACTCGTAGTCATACCCACCGATGGCAGCAGGACCTATAGCGATGGTCTCACCACTACAGACCTCTAGATCTTTGGGGAAGTCATTGATGATCTCGACCTTGGTCTGGTTAGATACATCCGTGAGACAGGTACAAGTAGTCTCTCTAGATATCCTGGCTATGACCGTACATAGGCCATCTGCTGGTAATGCTGCATCGCCTGTAATAGTGACCGTCTGCCCTGGCGCAATGAGGACATTTTCCATCAGCGTGGTCACTAAGTTATCAACCATAGGATCTAAAAATCCATTGGCATCCGTATCATTAAACAATTCGATATTAAGTGCATCACTAGCGAGCTGCGGCACTGCTCCGTTGTTAGTCACCTCGACGGTATAGGTCAACATACCTGGAGGCGTCGTCTCAAAGGCAAGGTCGATATTGTCAATCGTAAGGCTTGGCTTCTGTATAGATACAGGAGCTCTACTCTCCCCACTGATCACTTTTATATCACAAGTTTGTGCTCCGCACATCTCGGATCTCACAGATAGTGTCTGTATGAGTATCTCGTATATCTGGCAAGCTTGTCCGATGTCTAGTGCCTCTATATCAAGCTCAAAATTGATAGCATCACCATCACCGAGGCCACCCTGTAAGGGTAGTTTGAGGACAGATACGCCATTGACGTCTTCTATGATAGGCGCAGAGCCACTAGCATTACTGATAGGATTGTAAGAGCCAGCTACCATCTCAATACCAGCAGGCAGCGTTACGAAAATAGAGTCTGACATCTGAGTAAATACGCCAGGATCAGCTAAGATCTCCATATCTACCACGATGGTGGCTACATCGTTTTGACAGGGATTAAGCGTAAGGTCATCGATATCTACGTTGATATCGTAGTCAGGCAAAGCATTATTAATAATAATCCTCGCTCCTGGAGCCATCACCGTTGCTGTAGGCTCTGCACAAGCATCTTGAGCTCTAGTAGCGAAGCTTGGTAGTGACCCCGATACGTAACCACAATCTGTCCTTGCCTTAAATCTTGCCAAGATCAAATTGGTATTAGTGGGGGCACCTGGACTACCTACAAGACCTACAGAGTCTAGCAGAGGATAATGCTCGGTAACGGTATCTATAAATGTAGTACCAAAGATATTAGTCGGATCCTCAAAGTGTGTCCAGATCGTATCACCACCTGCGAATGGTACAGGATAGGCTAGCTCCAGACTACCACCGACATAGAACATATCATTAGGCAGGGTAAACTCGTACTCGACATCCTTGATACTACCTAGCTGTGTACTGGTCATACTAAAGACGAAATCAACCGTATCACAAAGCATAACGGACACATCACCAGCAGGCTCGATCAACTGTCCGTCAAGGTCTCCTACGAGTGTGATGAAAGAGATAGTCGAAGGATCTGAGCAAGTCGCCTCCTGGATCGTAGTAGGATAACCAACGCAGTCCCAACCAGCCGAAAACTCTAAAGACTGGGGGTCGCAATCCGTCACGTTTACACATAACTCGAACATGCGACGACCACTAGAAGCCGTAGTATTTAAGGGGTAAATGCCAAAGTCCGTCGGCGTGATCAGATCAGATGCCCCATCTGTAATTTCGGTTAGGGATGTAACCACTAGACCACCCGCTGGGGCATTGAGATTGATAAAAGAGAATGGGGCCGGGATATTAGTAAAGTTACGCATGTTAAGCGTCACACATGAAGAAGGCTGTGTCAGCTCTATCACAGACAATGGTGTATTAATCTCTAGTAAAGGCCCGCCATCATAGGTAAATGTTTCTGTTGTGACTGGCACCTCAAATGTAGGCGAGCAAAACACTTGCTCTACCACATCATAGACCATCTCAAAGGATGCTTGATAATTACCCTCAAGAGAGCGACAATCACCCTGTATTTTGGGCTGAAACCACAATCGGCCCCCCTCATCTAGAGGTAGTAGTGGCTCTGACAGCGAAAGCAAATAGTCCTGGATATTAAACGTAAGTACGTTACCATTCTCAACGAAAAACTGCTCTGGTATTGGGTCCGTGAAAGACACCGCATCACGATCAGCACCTATAAACTGCCTGATACGGAGCATGTGTTCATCATTACGAAACTTAAACTCTGACGGCTTGGTAAATATGATCTCATCTGGATACCCTAGCGATCGTACTTCATTAGGAAACTCATCAAAACCTAAGGCGCCGTAATTGAGGTCAGATCTTAGCTCAAAACTAGACAGCTCACAACCACCAAAATCTCGACCATTGATGCGATCATCGTGTGAGTTACGAATGCCTATCTGCTGCGTAGACTCTAGCAAAAAGTTACACCTAAAGGTATCACCCATATCAAAGACATCATCTGTCAGGTAGAACCAAGAGTTATGCGTGATGATCCGATCGTTTACGTTGATCAACTCATCTTTGCTCGTATAGAAAACGCATAGGCTGATTGAGTCACCATCTTGATACTGGAAGCCTGCAAAGTCTGTACAGCCCAGATTATTGAGTACGTCAGAACTAAGGTCTGTCACCAAAGAGCTATCAACAGGAAACTGAGATAAGACATCGCAGAATAGCTCCGTGTTACCATTGTTAGCATCAAAGACAGATAGTTCTCCTCCTAGTATAGAAAAGCTAGTCGTCTGGACCTTTACCGTAGCAAAAGCTTGCGTCCACACTTCACTCATATCATCGTCGTTGACAATACCTTCGAAGAGAACCTTAAGCGTGTCACCTACGAGGAATCGCTTAGTCTTGATCGTAGATGGATCTGTTACTATCCCACCATCAGGCTCATTATTATTATCACTGTCTGTGAGGCCATAAGTGACACGATCTACTTCAAAGTTGGTATGTATGATACCGTCACAAGGTCCGCAACCTGGACAATCATAGGTAATAGGGAATGGTGTTGGGCATTCCACATTCTCGCGGCAAGCTACACAAGTAGGGTCGGTTACGAAAAATGGTGCAATCGTAAAATTAGATAGTTGGGAACAACCACCACCTGGCTTCTCTGCACAGTCTGGCATATAGCAAAACTCGAGACCTGTATCTCCCGCTAGTGAAAAGCCAGACGGATAAACATTGCCTGGTGTATCACCAAATCTGACGATGATCTCATCATTACCTCCAACATCGGTAGCACTTATGAGACTCGGTGTGAAAACCGTACCGTCAGCATCTACCCATCTTACAGAACTAGGGTCGATATCCATACCGCACTCCGCTGTCAAAACGACCTCTAGGTAGGCATTAGGAAACAGACCTCTACCAATTGAATTAAAAAACTGATTCTGCGCATCTGTTAGCGCATATCTCATACATCCTCCAGAGGCTGGACTATCACTAGGCCCCTCTAGAAAACCAAAGAATCGAGCATTATAACGTCGTCTTGTGATATCCGTATTATCTACAAAGTCTAGATCACAAGGGTCCGTCCAATCCATACTTCTTAAGTTACTGCCATGTACGTACAGCACATCGCAGCTCCTACAGTTGCAACTATGGTCGACCTCATATCTAAAAAACAGCGTATCTCCCGGCTCGAGAAAAACATCGATCATCTCTGCATCTACCCATTCGTAGTTATCCGCACCCGCTACACAAGCATAGTCTGGATCATCATTGTTTGCACCTATCGTAGCGGACGTAAATGGACCTGCAGGGTCATTAATGCTGTACTCTAGACTAGAGCCTACTACTGCACCAGTGTAGAATTCTTGATGTATACGTAGTATGATATCTTTAGCCGGTGACTGACCATTATTGATAATCTCAAAGCCATACTCTGTATTGTCCGTATCATAACACGCTGGTATAACCGTGTAGGGATCATATGCGCTGATCGACAGGTCCGGTGAGGCAAAGTCAAATGAAATACCAGAATTAGAGATATTGCTCATATCACATACCTCTCCGTAACAACCAAATGTAGCCCCACGCATAATGGGGTCTAGCTGGCCAAACTGACATTCTGAGCCTTCCCACACCTCGCAGACTGTCAAAATCTCATTGAGCTCAAGGAGTCCATCTCCATCATTAGGCACACCACCCACGGTCGTATTATTCATAATGACCGTAGCATCGATGGTATAGAATATGGTATCACCACTAGTACGAGCTACTGGCAGTGACATACCCCCGATGAGTATATCTCTATTGACTAGAGACGGAGGATTGATGACGAAGTACTCTACCTCTTCGACGCCACCATTACCAGCATTGGTCAGTGGTACCTTAAGCGTGTCTGGCACATCTAGTATGGCATCAAATACATTCATGGTAGGCTGCAGGTTACCCTCTATCAAACTCGATATAATGGATAAACTGGCCGATTGAAGCGCAAAGGTCGGAGACAAACCAGTCGCAAAAGAGGTCACACCATCGCAAAGCTCATCGTAAAATACATCTACGAGAAATTGCTGATTAGCACCCGACGCAGCACAACCTGACTGGATCTCTAGCTCGAACACTAAAGTTGAGCCTTCTGCCATATCAGTAGCGGTCAAGCTCGTATTAGTAGGATCGGTGGGTGTCACAGTACCCCCTGATACAGAGTTGACACCTATCACATTAATATTAGACGGGACGGACAGGCCTATAACTAAACCTGTAAGGTCTAGGTCCTGTACGTTATTGTAGTCAAGCGTCACAGTGGCTATCTGCGAAGCTCCACAGATATCTAGATTAGTAACAAAGTCTACATCTACGGTAAGCACTGGATCAGGTACGGTGTAGGTCAGTGTCGTAATAGGAAACTGGCCTTGGGCCTTATCCTGGCAGTCGTCATCACCATCACACCCGAAGGCTGCTCTACGCATGATGGGCCCAGCTGCAGGGTCACATGACGTCATGGTCCATGTCTCTACCACATCGACTGTACCGCTCATAGCTAGAGCTCCTGGTATCAAGTAGCAAGTCTGCCCAGCTGGGCTAGATGGCGCAGCAGCTAGCGTAGTACCTCCAACCGTAACATCATCTAGTGTGGCGTTACCAAAGTCTAGCACACAGTAAGTCAGGCTACCATCTGGTGCTGAGGCATCTCCATTATTGATCACCGTATTGGTAATCATCTGCTCAAAGCCTATCTGACCATTAAAGAAGGGCGGTGTAGACATACTTATGGCTATATCTGGGCTAGTCACATTAACATTGGCACTAGTGACAGTCTGGCCATCGTCAGTACCAGGACAGAGCGGATCGTATGCTAGTATTAAGTCGTAGGTAAATGGGTCAGCAAGGCCGCACGTAGCGTCGACCTCGATGTCAAATGTGACTACGTCGCCTGGGGCCATATCGCTGACCATGATTACGTCAGGCGCCGTAAACGTTACGGTACCACCCACCACACTACTTACTCCTAAAGCGGTAAGCTCAGACGGTAGCACCACACCTCCTACTATACCTGTCAAGTCTACACCAGGGTAGTCATCGATGTACTCTAGCTCTACACTCAAGGTCGCCACATCACCACAGATCTCTACAGCTGTAGGATTAGTAAGACTGATCATTAATATAGGATCTGGCACGCTAAGATCGAGAGTAGTAACATCTACAAGCGGACTACAGGCTACGTCTTGGCACAAGTGAGAGATACTCCTATCTAAATTATCCGCCGGTGTGCTACAGTTGTCTATGGTCCATGTCTCGGTGATCGTGACCATCGCTCCTGCGGCGAGATTCTCTATGATATAGCAGTCTTGGCCAGCTGGTGAGGTAGGTGCTACCGCTAGGGCTGCACCACCTGCTGTGATCGAGACTAGGCTAGCCGTACCGTTGGCAGCCTCCAGGCAGTATATGGTGCTGTCGGCAGTACCAGTTCCCGTATTAGACACGGTAGTAGTGATAGTGATGGTCTGGCCCTGTACTACTGAGATGCTTGCAGGGGCATTAGTACCCCATGCAATGGTAGGCTCTGTAAAAGTGACCCCTAGGTCACTGTCACTGATCAGTACCGTATTGGACAGACAGTCTGTATAGCTCAGATCTAGCGTGATATCGATCGGGGCTGCGCCTGCACAATCGCCGGTGAGTATAATCTGAAACTCTACGTCTGCTGATGTTACAGCGCTGATGACCACTTGCCCTGACGCATTGAGCATCACAGTACCACCTACGACGCTGACCACATCACTTGCCGTATAGCCTGCTGGCAGCGTAAGGGTGCCTGTCAAAGGACCATTTGCTACTACGTTTTGAGCATTAGAGACGATCACATCAACTGTAGCATCCTCGCACTTGTTGACTGGAGAGGAGGTAGCGATTACCATATCAACCACATTGTCTGCCACCTCACAGACCTCGACATTATCAACCCTTACGTTACCATCGACTGTTGAGGTGCTAGCATCTTCAATACGGATCTCGACACTTGCCTGCTGTGCTGTAAAGGCGATGGTCGGCGATGAAGGTCCAAATACACCTTGCGAAACCCCATCAACGAAGACCTCCACCTGCAAAACCGGCGTACCAGCTAAGACAAACTCGCTAACATCTAGAGTGAGCTCGTAGTCATTACAAGGAACAAGCGTAAGGGTCTGGGATAGCACGCCATCAGTAGGATTATTACCCGTATTAAAAACAGCCCGACCATTATTCTGAACGACTGAGCCAGCAACAACCCATCCTGACAGGTCCGTATCGAAGGTTCCATTAGTGACAAAAGCACATTGTCCCTTCACATCCGCGCTAGCTAACATCACGATACAACACACCAAACAAAAAGATATCAGAGTTCTAAATCCTATCATAATTCTCATTTAATAACCCCGCTCACGGCGTGATTACTAACTAATACAATTGGGTTGGCTGGTATGAGGTCTAGTAGCCTAGCACTAGGCAGGTTACTACCAGTGAAGGGCAAAAAATGTCAGCTGTACGGACTCAGCATCCATACAGCCTTGTAGCTACTCATTTAAGACCATGACAGATAGGCAAATCTATCACGTATACTAATCGATACCACATACCAAGCCAAAATGTCAAAAAGCGTTAATTGGTTGGGGGGCACAAACAGTAGAGTAAAGGTACTTTTAATTAAGTATCAAAACAGGAAAATCATCAGAGAAATGATGATTAACTGCTATAGATCAACATCTATACAAATTAACAAAAAACTCATACGTCTATTTTCAGGTATGTAAATTAATGGGAATCATCGCTGTATGTTACCTAGAGCTGCACCTCCAGACCTGTAGTATCTATCCTCCCAATGGCTATATTTTAGCTTGATAAAGAAGCTATAATCCAGACCCTAGACTTGCTTACCTACTACAACACGTGACCTCATTACAGGATAGTACGATCCTCCCACTAAAAGGCATGAATCAAGAGGCTGCCATCAATGCACTTTAACCAATCTCACACCAAATGGGACACACCTTTAGAATCGAATTATCGGTCTCGTGTACCCTACTACCCCCGCCGCTGTAAATACAGGTAATCTAGAAAATAAATCAACCGCACAGAAAAACTATCGAACTGATTGCCCTCACCTAGTGCAGCGATATTATCTAGGTAGTTACGGTCGTACTCGTCATTGACCTTACTGATACTGTTTTTCCATACCGCTATGATGTCACTACCAGGGGCAAATCGCCACGTATATACCACGTCGACATTAAAAAGGTTGATGTTGCGATCGTAGACGGGGTTATCCGACTCGTCTAGTCCCTGATAGTCGATCTCGTCTAAGAAGCCATCTTGGTTGAGCCAGCCAAACTGCTGATATTGTACACGGTCCCAGTAGTGGCGTATGCGTCCAGTGATCGACATAACGTCAGTAAAGATATACTCCAGATTGAGGATGCTCTCTATCTGGTCACGCATCCGCTCGCCTACCAGCACGCGACCTGCAAGATCCTGCAGTGCCGGTCCAGCGAACACCTTGTTGACATACCCTGGACGTCGATTACGTCTAGTATAGGTCGTACTCAAGGTGGTAAACAACCGATCGCTAAATCGTATACGAGGTGCTATCCTGATCGTCTCTTGATACCGCTCTGAGTTGTGAAAATTAACTCGGCTATACCGAGCATCAAGGGCGAACACCTTGCGGTAATCAGAAGAAATAAAGGCGGTAAACGCCGCAAAAGGGCGATCTGCTACTCGCTCACTAAAGTCAGCCGTACGTGGCTCGAAATAATCATATGCCCTGGTCGGACTAACCGATATATCCATCCCAAAAGCGTCACGGCTCTGAAAAAGGTAGAACGTACCAGCCTGGAGCTCCATACCCGTAAACTTATTGGGGGCATATAGTGATTGATATCGACTACCTAGGAAGTAGCGCCACCGCTGCAGCTTATCCCACTTAGGCGTAAAGTCATTATAGTTGACCTGCATATAAGCTTGCCGCTCATTGTTAGCTCGCAAAAACCCGAGATCATTATGGTCGTAGGTGTCTGTCTCTACATAGTACCCCATCTCTCCCGTGACATTACCACTTATCTTGGATAACCCCAGACTATACCTGGCACCACGCTGGTCAAAGTCGCCATACTGCTGACTTAAGGTATAATTACCAAAGACACCATACCGCTGGTCCTTGTCCTTGATATCCCACCCTAGGCTAGAAACATTGGCATCATAAGTGTCACCTCGTCGCCACACATTGGTATTGCTAAAGGTCACACTGCTGTTAGCACGTAGGTTTTGGTCAAGGACGATGACATTATAGTTAGTAAGGGGGCTAGTCTCCACCTCTCGCAGCTGCCCATCCGCCTGCTCAATGGTTGCATTAGTCGCTGCTGATACGGCATTGAGTACACCGATACCCAGGCCACCGTTAGTACGGCCGCTCACCTTACTGGCATTATATAGACGAGTTATGGTCGGATTATCAATGATCGTCTCTAATGTGTCTAGTGATGACTGAGCGGCTCGACGATTAATAGGAGCTCCGCCGATCCTACGACTGAAGAATATACCACCCTTGTCAAACAGCTCGACCCCCTCTGTAAAAAACTGCCGCTGCTCCTCTAAAAACACCTCAAAAGGGCTCAGGTTGAGCACATTATTATCACTACGTGCCTGGCCGAAATCAGGGATCAAGGTCATATCTAGTGTGAAGGCATCATTAATCCCATACTTTACATCCATACCACCGCTGTAGTAAGCATCACCTACGGGATCTATACCTGGACTATTGGCCCTATCGTAGTATCCTATGACAAATGGTGTGAACTGTAGTCGTAGAGGAGGCGTGATGTCCTTTATGCCCTCTAGTTTACCAAATTGTGTCAAAAAGCCATTGACGGTGGGTAGTACAGGATTCCAAAAGGTACTCTCTCGATATCTCCGGATCTCTCTGGCAAACTGTATACCCCACTCCTGCACGGGTTGATCTGGAAATCGGATGGCAGAATAGGGAATCTTCATTTCTACCACCCAGCCCTCGTCCGTAATCTTAACGGCACTATCCCAGACAGCATTCCAGTTGGCGTCTTCCCCTTGAGATGTCAGCAGAATATCTTGCTGTACACCAGCTGCCGAAACTATAAAAGCAAAACCTAACTGCGTCTGTCGGTAGGGATCGATCGTTACGCCGAACCAAGAGGTATTATCCCGGTCATCTCGTACAGATAATTGCCGCAGGATCTTATCTGGCTCGGGATCTAAGAGTAAGGCGCCAACATACAGTGCCTCGTCGTCATAGATGATTTTGACCTCGGAGTTATAGCTCGCTGGCTCCCCTGGATAGGGCTCAAACTGCACAAAGTCAGTTGCAATCGCAGCAGACTGCCAAGCGTCATCGCTTAAGTCTGCGTCTACCTTGATGGCCAATTTACTATCTAGGCGAGTAGCCGTATGTATGCGCTGACTCAAGGTGTCTTGGGCAGGTAGCAGATTACCACCTATTACCAAAAAAAGCAACCATACACACCGTAATCCCATAAGGGCAGCAAAGGTATAGAGCTTATCTAGCAAGAGGGATATTAATCTGGTATTAACGTATTGTTGGGGTGATAATTTTGAGGGGACCAATTAACAGACGGTCGGTCATACCATATCTACGGAGAACCGCGATATTAAAGCCAACTAGAGCTCATACATAACCGCTATCTGGCACCTGACAATCGTCCGTTGACCATAGTGACCCTCGACATCTCGTGACCTGCTACCCCATATACCCTCTGGAGCACTGATACTTTCGATGTCATCGGGCAAGCCCGTATACCTCACAAAGTGACTCGCTGCGCCTAAACCAAGACCCACATCAATACCAAACTTGCCATAGTCCATGTAGTGTCCTAGCAAGATATAAGCACCTAAATACCTATTCCTTTCCTCATACTCGTAGAATTGCTGATAAGTTTGGCCGAACCTCCCAACGTATTCGGAAATCCTCTTGGTCGTCCAGGTAAAGTCGCCAGAGAGCCCGACATACATGCCAGATTCTTTTTTCACAAAAACCCGAACCTCCGGTCTCAAGACCGGCCCTGTCTCGTGGTTACCACCATTCTGAGCTATTACATAACCAACAGTAAGACCTACATCCATAAACGAGTTGATCCCCTTAGTAGCTTTAAAAAGGACGGCGGGGTTCCAGGACAGCATGCCAGTCGGCACGATGCCCACACGCCACTGATCTTCAACATTATTGGGCTCGATTGACAAAGATCCCGACTTTATGAGCTGTCCTGAACTGGACGTACCGATTAGTAGGCACCCAAGGATCACAAGGAGACGTATGGGCATTATGTAAGTTTTATAGTCCCCAGCTGTATCACATTATCACGGTCCGTATAGTCAAACTGGTAAATATTATCCGGACCCACGACCATCAACAAACCGCCACGAGCGATCACGTCAAATGTGGTGAAGCCCGTGAAATGGTAGAGTTCTTCTAGATTGAGTGCATCTGTACGATCGTATATCCGCAGACCTGCACTACCGTCACAGACGAAAAGCAGGTCGCCGTCTATCGCAAGACCTTTGGGCTGGACCAAGTCATAGGTAGCGAGTAGGTCTGGAGCCGTGATATCAATTACATCATATACCCTCAATTGATTGATAGCAACTGGTCTGCTGCATGGGCCACTCGTACCCACAATTGTGCTCAAGGTTACGAAGGCATACTCCTCGTCTGCCACGACAGGATCACAAGGCGTCTGGTCTACATCAAAGTCACCATAGGCTGTCTCGCTAGCCCGTGCAGGTATACCGTCTGCCTCTATCGTGAAAATATGCAGAGCGAGGCTAGAGCCTATAAAGAGCACCCCATTGGTATGAAAGATAGACTCTATCTCAAATCCCACATCCTGCTCATCTATCAGCACTGGTGTAGAGCCGTCGGATATGTCAAAGGTTGCTAGGTCCATCGTGCTGACACGGTATAGGTAGTCGCCCACCGTTATCATCGTGGAGTAAGAACCATTAGCCACGCTACCAGAGCTATCACTAGTGACGCCATCTGCAGTACACTTCGTGAGGCCCAGGATCATTGTCAAAAGGAAAAATACTTGCTTCATGATTGGTTTTCTTTAATCTAAAATCTTCTACACTCAGGACTATTGAGCACGTCAGAACGCCATCCTACGACATTGCCCATACTGAGATCTACACATTCAAAATAGCCAGAGTAGTCTAACGGTGGACTCAAAGTACCCACGTCAGCATCTATGACGTCTTCGAGAATAGATACAATCGTTACTGTCTGCCAGTCTGCAATATCTAGTACATAGAGGTCCGTACCCAAAGAAGCGTAGACGAAGTCGCCATCTGAGGTAAGCTGCCTAGCACCGGCTAGCTGGAGGTAAGCGATCGTCACCGGGCTATTGGGGTCAGAATTATCGATGACATGTATGCCCTTATCCTGCTCTACTAGAAGGACGTAACTGCCGATAGCTAGTATAGAACCAAGTTCGTCAAAGGGTCGCGCTGGCATGGATATTACGTCACCGACCTGTTGGCTGGCGTAGATAGGTTTGAGGCCTTGTATAGTCTCTGGAGGCGCCAGCGGTTCTTCGCAAGCTGATACGACTAGACTTAAGAGTAGCAGAACGAATAAGTGCTTCATCATAGGTCAAACGGTGAGTATGACAAAAACGTTGCTATGCCAGATAAGGAATTGACAATGAGACTTAGCGATCCAAAACCCCTGACCGTACTTGATCATAGGCGATAATAAAAAAAGACATCGTCTTAAGCGTTTTGCTAACGTCATGTATAATACAATTGAAAGACAGCTGACATCGCAGTGATACACTATCTTACGATTAAGAAAACAATATATTATGATAAAAACTAGACACGTCCTCTTCCTAGCGTTAATAGCTCTGACAAGTTGTAGGGACGATAGTATCATCAACACAACTACGGTCACCGACACACCTCCTGTGGAAGACATATACGTCAAAGACCTCCAAGGGATAGTAGTAGATGACCTGCTAAAGCCGATTGCCCAGGCTAGTGTCGCTATCGGTGGTCATACTACTACAACTGATGACCAAGGAGTATGGGCACTAGAGGACGTGACCATCAACCGGGCACTCGGTACCTATGTTGCAGTTGAGGCTGAAGATCACTACGCTGGTGGCACACGTGTTTACACAAATAACACTACTACCGCTCAGGTTATCACCAAGCTAGTGGCTTACACAACACCAAGTATATTTGACTCAAGTAATCCAACTGTAGTAACGACAGATCGTGCTTCTATCGATTTTACTGGTACGTCATTCGTCTCAGAGGATGGCAGCCCATACACAGGAGGTGTGAGTGTCTATAGCTACCACCTGGATCCTAGCGACCTTGACTTCTTGGAACGAAGCCCTGGTGATCTATCCGCAACTAATGACGATGGGCAGCGAGTAGGTCTTCAGTCCTACGGTATGCTCGCCGTAGAACTAGTAGGTGCAAGTGGTCAACACTTGCAACTTGCAGACGGCTCAAATGCTGCGATCAGTCTAGAGATCCCCGCCGAGCTACAGAACTCTGCGCCAGCTACTATACCTCTATGGTCGTATGACGAAATACTAGGTCTATGGATCGAAGAAGGCTCTGCCACACTACAAGGCAATACCTATGTCGGACAGGTCGAGCATTTCTCATGGTGGAACTGTGATGTAGAGATAGAGCCTATCACCTTATGTATAGAGATCAATCAGCCAGAGTCGGGCAGCCAGCTGGAGGGTATTACTATGGTATTATGTGACGATCGTCTAGGTAGCGCAAGCGGCACTACCGATGCCACAGGCACGCTATGTGGTATCGTACCTAGAGATAGAGCCATTACCCTTAAGATCGTTGATGCATGCGATGAGGTCGTCTACATGGAGACAATAGGTCCTTTCTCTGATGATGCTGATATCGTTGTCAACTACATACCTGACCCTACTCAGACAGCACTACTGGAGGGAGCCATAACCAGCTGTGACCCCAGCCTCGACCTATCAGATATGATAGTATCGATCACCACAGACTACGATCGATTCTTGGCGATGGTAGATGCCCAAGGTAACTACGCTAGCTCATTGACGCTATGTGATAATACTATAGACTACGAGGTGTCAGCCATCAGTATCAGCAATCAGCTCAGCGGATACGGCAGTGGCGTTGCGACGGCTACAGGCCCCAATCTGATAGACCTAGACATCTGCGATGATCTGCCATCACTCACACTGTACGACGATACTAACTATGTATTCTACAGCACTAACGATGTAACCCTTGCCGTCAAACCCAACGAAACGCTGATCAATGTGGAGGATGGAGTAATCGGCTGGTCAGGCAATGGCGTAGGCACCTACCCTGCCAATGTAATATTTCAATCGGATGTACAAGGTGACAAGGCGGGTGGCACCTCAGTAACGATCACTACGTGGGGACCAGTAGGTACAATGATTAGTGGCACCATAGACGGTGTCAATAACTTCACGTTGTCTCAGATAGGCAGCTTTACAGGAGAGTTTACAGCTAGACGAACAGAATAACGCAAAGCTCTGCAGGTACAGCACATCATATCACAGTCCTTAAAAGGAGACCGCAAGGCACAGCGCATACTGTTTGACCAGTTTGGGCCTAAGCTATATAGTGTTGCCCTGCGGTACTGTCGCAACTCGGCTAATGCTCAGGATGTGATGCAAGAGGCATGGATTAAGATCTTTAACAACCTAGGTAAAGTTGATAATCCAGACACCTTCTATCCATGGTGCAAGCGTATAGTCATCAATACAGCCTTACGGTCACTACAGCATAGGTGGCTGAAGACGGACCTTACTGATACCATTGAGTCGCTGGACCAAGTTACTGGACCTAGCATACTAGACGACCTATCACATGAGGCCATCCGAGAAGTGATTAACCAACTACCTGAAGGCTACAGAGACATATTCTTACTCCACCACGTAGATGGGTATAAGCACGAAGAAATAGGAAAGATGTTCAATATAGCGGCCAGCACTAGTCGGGCAAAACTATCAATAGCTAGAAAGCGACTTCGAGATATCCTTAATCAAAAAAAGATGGCCATATGAAGCAATCTAACCAAATCATAAAAGCCGCCTTTGATCAGGTAGATGGTAGTGACTACGACCATGAAGGCCTGTGGCAGGCAATAGAGCCTAGCTTACCGCGCGAGACTAGCAGGCGAAGGCTATTGCTTTGGCTTACGGCCATTGCGCTAATAGTGACGATCACGATATCCGCCGTTGCACTGTCTAATAGTGAAGACGCAGAAGTCGCTATCGTAGCACACAAGCGTACATCGCTACAAGATGGAGAAGTCTCACAAAGTACTGAGGCCTTAGCACTGAGCAGTCCTACAACCGGTGACTTGAGTACTACTTTGCGTCATGCTAATGACAATGCCGAAACAACTGCCCCAACTGAAAAATCTATAGCCTTAGATAACCAGACAGACGTTAGGCAATCAGTACAATCAGTCTACTACGCTAATGCTAGTCAGAGTAGTAGTGTATCGACCGGTGCAAGTAATCAACAGTATGGAGATCAAAGTGCCGGTAGTGCTCCACAAGCTCCATCACTGATCAATCCTACGCATACTGCAACAACACGAGGCACTGCAGGCGTACTCCGTGATGGGCAAGCAGTGGCGATGCTGGTAAAGGCGATCAGGCCGCTGGCTATAGTAGACAGACGGATCAAACCCACGAACATGACTCTACTGCCTACCTGGTCACCAACTACGACCGATCAAACACCGAGATCTAGTGTAGAGTGGTCATTGACTTACGGCCTACTTGATGTCAACTTGCAGACTACGGCACCAACGGCTACCAATGATTTACTTACTAGAAATATGCAAGAAGACCCGCTTGATATAATCTCGACGGAGCTACGCTACTTCTACCGTATCCTACCCAAAACGGAGGTGTTTGCAGGTTTGCAATACAGCCAGCAAACGACTAAAAGAAAGACACACGACGTATCGATAGACACGACCCTAACTGAGGTGCTTATACAACGCATCATTAGTCCTAGTGGTACGACCGAGGTATACGACGAAAGACCGGTCATATCAACTACTTACAGAGATGCTAATAGCTTCAATCGCTTTTGTGCAGTCGCCATGCCCATAGGGTTACGGCAGTATATCGGCGGTAGTAATAGGACGCAGTTTTTCTTGGAAGGTGAGCTAGTGCCTACGTTGCACACTTGGCAATCAGGCTCAGTACATAGAGACGGTCAGGTCTACGACCTATCGACTGATGACAATAACATACTTAGAGAGGGACTGCAATTGAGCGGTCGTCTTGCGGGGGGCCTAGCCTTATCCCTAACCGAACAGGCTAGCGTCAACTTTACCGCTGCCTATTGGCGCCAGTTTACTGATGCCTACGAGCCAGAAAACTACGCCTTAAGGAGTAATGCGCAAGCCATCAGCTTTAGACTGGCTTACAGACACTCTTTCTAACCACCACCCTTTTTCACTTATTTAAAAACACTTACGATGACTAAATATATCTATCCAATCATACTATTTCTGTGCTCGTACTCTCAGTCGTTTTCACAGAATAATTGTGTACTCGTCTGCAATAGTGACGTTGAGTTCGCTCTTGATAGTGCGGGATTTGCTACTGTCGAAATTGAAGACCTGCTAGACTTCATTGACCCAGATTGCGATACCAATCTAGTGGCATTTATAGGGAATCCCAATGTGACGCTTGATAGTGCTGTTGCATCCACATTGACACTAGATTGCCAGTCTCTACTAGTTTCTACTTACATAGTGGGAGATACGCTTAGCGGCAATGCCTGCTGGGGTAATATCAGCATTACCGATCCCTTCGGCACATGTCTAGACTCTCTGCAGGAGAATGAAGTATCCGTACAATTTAATGGGTCATTTTCAGGCCCCTACGTTGATAACGCTGCGGTTAATGGACAATCGCTAAGGCACTTAGGCCTGAATAATTACGCCGTAGACACGACTGCCCTCAATGCTGGCCTCAACACCTTTGACGTGGTTACACTTAATAGCCTCAATGGCGTATCAACGTTAGATGTCGTGTTAATACAGCGCTTCCTTTTTGGAGAATCTACATTGGTAGGAGCTCAGGCTATACGTGCCGATGCAGATGGTAGTGGTTTCGTAGGGACTGATGATGTATTCGTACTTACAGAGACGATACTCGGGTCTCGCACACCTACCAACTATACGGTTACCGTCGACGGCGCTAGTGCAGGCAGCATAGACCCTTATGACTTTACTGACATATATGACCTTACCTACGATCGCTCTGAGATTACAGCCAGTGGTCTGTCCTTTGACGTCTACCAAGCTGGGGATGTCAATGGTTCCGCAGGCCTATGGAGTGGTAGTGATCCAGTAGAGAACCGCTCTACCTACCAAGCTAGCTATGCGGACCAGCTTATCAATGCGGGTGAGGAGGTTACCATTGCGCTTACCCTATCATCTAACAGCATAGCAGGCATACACCTAACACTTGACCAAACGTCCGCGAGCATCCTAGACCTAAGCGTACGTAACGCTGATGGTCGCCCTGCGACCGCAATTAATGCCGATAAAGCCTCAATCGTATATGTGCCTCATACTGATCAAGAAGAGGTCATCATTGACGTGATGCTCAGCAGCACGGTAAGTGGCATGCTCAGTGATATCCTCTACCTGCATAGTGAAAGACCCCAAGAGGTGATCACCAGCGACCTTCAAGAATCACAGGTTGTACTACAGCCTATCAGTACGACGGCAACTATCGATGACAATTACAGTGCGGCAGCCATGTTCGTAACGCCTACACTACTTACCAGCAATGCAATCATCACCGTACCTAATGGTGCCAAATCCCTAGAGATCTACAATATGGCTGGTCAACTAGTGATGCAACGGATAGTGCAAGAAGCACAAGTGAGTATCGACAGAGGCGACTTGCCAAGATCGGGTATCTATATCGCACGAGCAACAGGAGTAAAAGGTAGTACTACTACTCGATTTGTAGTTAAGTAAACCTACTACGAGGTGGTATCTGTCTAGAAAGAGATACCACCTCGTAATCTTCAGCAAAGCATCCCTTCTCAATACGCTATACCATGCTGTAGTCGTTAAGTTGTGATTAGTGACAAATATGTAATAGCATTCAAACTATGAAACTCATCGCCTTACTGATTACCGCACTCTCTCTTAGCGCAATGACTACTTACGGTCAACAGGCTGATAGTACCAAGCAATGGACCAAAAAATACATACTACAAAGCCTAGGAATTAAGTCTCAGCAGGAAGCCACCAACTTTGATAGATGGGATCCTTACATCTCGGTTGCCATTATATCGATGGATGATGAACAGCGGCACGGACGATTCGTCGCTGCAGGTTACTCATCGAGTGATGCCATTTTCACACAACGATTTCAACGTAGAGGCACAGATACTACCTGCTTTACGTGCTTTATTGACACGATAGGCCGAGTAAATAGTAACCTGAGAAGCATAGACTTTTCTCTAGGTAAGATCAAGCCTATCAAAACATGGGGTGACCATCATCGTCTTAGCTGGATACATACTATCGGATATTCCTTTCACCGAGCAGATATCGATTATCTAGATGGAGCATCAGGCCGCTTAGACGCTATATCGACTTCGCACGGCTTATTAGCCACTGTAGACTTACAGTATCGGTACATAATCTCAGATAAGTTGACGCTTGCCCTGACAGGTGGCTTCCTACGAGTCCTTATGGCGGCCGAGCGAGATAAGAGTGAGGTCAATGGTGAGAGTATCACTACTACACTATTCAACTTTGACATGTCCTTTAATCAAGTTGTAAGCTTGGGAGCCAGTATAAGACTAAAGTAGTTAGCCAAAAGACGATACCAAGCAAGTCAAACAAAAAAGCCTCTGCAGGAATGATCCTGCAGAGGCTTTTTACTGTATCAATTTAGCTGAACGCTTAACGATTCATGTTACGCATAAACTCGCTATTGTCTTTAGTGCCGATCATCTGCTTACGCAAGAAGTTCATCGCCTCATCTGGCTTCATATCAGCTAGGTGCTTACGCAGTACGAACATACGGCTGAGTGTACCCTCGTCTAGCAAGAGCTCTTCTCTACGTGTGCTCGACTTAGTAAGGTCGATAGCTGGGTACATACGCTTATTAGCCAGACTACGGTCGAGCTGTAGCTCCATGTTACCCGTACCCTTAAACTCTTCGAATATCACCTCATCCATCTTACTACCTGTCTCGGTAAGTGCTGTCGCTAGGATAGTTAATGATCCGCCATTCTCTATGTTACGAGCGGCACCGAAGAATTTCTTAGGCTTGTGCAGAGCATTGGCCTCAACACCACCAGATAGTACTCTACCACTAGTAGGTGCTACCGTGTTGTAAGCTCTAGCCAGTCTCGTGATAGAGTCTAGCAGTACGACGACATCGTGACCACTCTCTGTTAGGCGCTTGGCCTTTTCGAGTACGATATTGGCTACTCGTACGTGATTCTCAGCAGGCTCATCAAAGGTCGAGGCGATCACCTCACCATTGACACTACGCTTCATATCTGTCACCTCCTCTGGTCGCTCATCGATCAGTAGTACGAGCAAGTAGCAATCTGGGTGGTTAGCAGCTATGGCATTAGCAATGTCCTTGAGTAAGAAGGTCTTACCCGTCTTAGGCTGTGCTACGATCAGGCCACGCTGTCCCTTACCTATCGGTGAGAAAAGGTCGATCATACGATTACCGTAGTCCTTACCGTCTTCCCTCACCGTCATCTTAAACTTCTCTTGCGGGAAGAGTGGCGTGAGATAGTCGAATGGTACTCTCTCCTTGTGCTGACTAGGCAGTAGACCATTGATCAGTGTCACCTGTAGCAAAGCGAAGTACTTCTCACCCTCCTTAGGCGGACGTACCGTACCTAGTACTGTGTCACCCGTCTTGAGCCCGAATAAACGGACCTGCGATGGAGATACATATACATCATCCGGAGATGACAGGTAGTTGTAGTCACTACTGCGTAAGAAACCATAGCCATCTGGCATCATCTCTAGGATACCTTCACCCTCTACGATGCCATCAAACTCGATCTTAAACTTACTCTCCTTTTGCTGCTGCTTCTCCTGACGATTATCGTCTCGTTCGCGGCGATTGTTGTTGTTATTGCGACCTCGGTTATCTCGACGGTCACCTTTGTCATTGTTGTTGCGATTATCACGACGCTGTTCTTGAGATGCATCGTCACCTTTCTTATCGTCGGCTTTGTCGTTATTACGCTTCGTTTTATCCTGTGCCTTTGACTTGTTGTCAGACTTAGACTTGTCGTCTTTATCCTCTTGATTGGCCTTGGCTGGTCTACCTCGCTTCTTTTCTTCTATTGGCGCAGCCGATTTGTCGGCACCTTCAGCAGGAGTCTCTTCCTTCTTGGCTCTACCTCTTCCGCGCTTAGGCTTATCTTCTGCCTTTGGCTTGTCGTCAGACTTAGGCTTATCCTCTTTGGCGGCTGGCTTGGCCTTAGCTGGTCGGCCACGTTTGGGCTTGAGACGTTCGTCACTACCTGGATCTTCGGTAGACGGAGCCTCGGCAATAGCCTGGTGGTCTAGGATTTTATAAATTAGATCTTGCTTGCTGAGTCTCTTGTAAGACTTCATGTTAAGCTTCTCCGCTAGGTCCCTTAGTTCGGGTACTAGCATATCATTAAGCTGCAAAATATCGTACATCAAGTAATGCTATTTCTTTCGGTGGAATTACAATAATCAGATACCTCTTCTGTAAAGGCGATCATTTGTTGATTGTGGGAAAAAGCGAGCTGGTAGGAGAACGTGGTTCTAATAGCCCTGCGTGAATCTGTTGCAAATGTACACTTATTTGTCAATTCTAAAAAAGGGGTACACGAGGGGGGGGTTAGTCCGTCCCACTTTCAACCCTTATACCAGTACACCCAAGCTGTAGACATTTTTATTAACACTGTGAATAGCCCTATTATCTTTGCGGAAAATTTACATGTATGCTCACGCTAAGCAGATTTACAGAGGAGGCTGACGCTATCAAGGCTGGTCTAAAGTTACGTAACTGGTCAGATGACCAGCTGCAGGTCGTAGACACGATCAGCTTATTAGACAAACGCAGAAAACTAATCCAGACAGAGCTAGATGGCGAGCGGTCTACCCTTAAGTCGATCAGTGTTGAGATAGGCGCCTTATATAAGTCGGGCAAGGCAGCTGAGGCTGAGGCGGCGAAAGCAGCCGTAGGTCAGCACAAGACAGCAATAGACCAGCTAGAGCAAGATCAGCAAGACGTGATGGCGCAACTCGAAGCGGCCCTCCTTGCAGTACCTAATGTGCCTAACCCCAAGGTGCCAGCAGGCAAGTCTGACAGTGATAATGCTATCTACCGAGACTTTGACGGTGACCTACCTACGCTGGGCGAAGATGCCAAACCGCACTGGGACCTAGCAGAACAGTACAACCTGATCGACTTTGGCCTAGGGGCTAAGATCACGGGATCAGGATTTCCGCTATATCGCAACCAAGGTGCTCGACTACAGCGTGGTCTCATTAATTTCTTCCTCGACAGAGCCGTAGAGGCAGGATACGAAGAGATCATACCGCCCCTACTCGTCAACGCTGATAGCGCAAGAGGCACTGGTGCCCTACCCGATAAGGAAGGACAGATGTACCACGCTACCAAGGACGACTACTACCTCATACCGACTGCTGAAGTACCAGTAACCAATATATTTCGCAACGTCATCGTAGACGCCAAGGACTTTCCATTTAAGATGTGTGCCTATACACCTTGCTTTAGACGAGAGGCGGGCTCATATGGTAGCGATGTCAAGGGGCTCAATCGTGTACACCAGTTTGACAAAATCGAGATCGTACAAGTCACCCATCCCGATCAGTCATATAACACGCTATACAAGATGCTAGACCACGTCGCCGGATTGCTAGAGGCGCTAGAGCTACCCTACCGTGTGCTGACACTATGCGGAGGCGACCTGACTTTCACTAGTGCCTTGACCTATGACTTTGAGGTATACAGTGCAGCGCAGGATAAGTGGCTAGAGGTCAGTAGTGTCAGTAACTTTGAGACCTACCAGGCCAACCGTATGAAGTGCCGCTACCGTGACGAAAACGGCAAGACCCAACTAGCTCACACCCTTAACGGATCAGCACTGGCACTCGCACGCATCGTGGCAGCCTTACTAGAGAATAATCAGACGCCTGAGGGCATCGTGATACCTGAGGCGCTGCGGTCGTATACGGGCTTTGACATAATTCGTTAAATTTACTTAACACCCCTAAGCAAACTTCCCACGACTAATTGTAGTTATAGGATGTGGGAGTCCCTTAAAAACAAGAACTCTCATTGACAAAATCAACTTCACACATATGCTTTTTTACTGGATTATTCTCGGCTTTTTTGGACTCGTAGGAGGTGTCATTTCCAATCGCCTCAAGAGTAAGTTTAACCACTACAGCAAGATCCCTAACGATGCTAGGCTTACAGGTTATGAGACAGCACTGAAGATGCTGGATTATTATGGGATCACAGATGTAAAGATTGTGCAAGGTCAAGGATTCCTAAGTGATCACTACAATCCTAGGACTAAGACCGTGTCGCTATCACCTGCTGTATATCAGGGCAGGAGTATCGCAGCAGCAGCGGTGTCCGCTCACGAATGTGGGCACGTCGTACAGCATGCTACTGCCTATAAATGGCTGGCGATGAGGAGCAATCTTGTGCCGCTAGTACAGATGTCTAGTAGGGCCCAGCAGTTCTTATTTATGGGACTAGTCATGGGTATTGGAGCTGGATTCGCTGGTAATACCTTGATGCTACTACTAGTTATCACCTTTGGGGTGACAGCGCTTTTTAGCATGATTACGTTACCAGTAGAGTTTGATGCGAGTAAGCGAGCCCTCGTGTGGCTAGACCAGAGCGGCGTCACCAGAGGCCGTGAGTATGAGGGTGCTAAAGATGCCCTATGGTGGGCAGCGATGACTTACGTATCTCAAGCACTAGGAGCACTTGTGATGTTCCTCTTCTTCCTACTACAGTTTTTAGGAAGAGACTAAATCAAATCAACGAATATTATACATTAATACAATGGAACAAGATCTAGAAAGTACGATCAAAACTGGAAAGGCATCGATGGAGCAATCTGTCAAGCACCTAGCAGAGGAGTTAACCAAAATACGTGCAGGCAAGGCCTCTCCACGCATGCTCAGCTCAGTGATGGTCGACTACTACGGTAGCCCTACCCCACTAGCCCAAGTGGCCAATGTCAATACTCCCGATGCGAGGACGATAAGTATCCAACCGTGGGAGAAAGGGATGCTCGGCGAGATAGAGAAGGCAATATTTCATGCTAACCTAGGCGTCACACCTATGAATGACGGTGAGATGGTACGTATCACTGTACCACCCCTCACACAAGAGCGACGTAAAGATCTTGTAAAACAGTGCAAAGGACTAGGAGAAGATGCGAAAGTCTCTCTACGTAACGAACGGCACAAGCTGATGGATGCCATCAAAAAAGAGGTTAAAAACGGTTTTCCGGAGGATGCTGGTAAACGAAAAGAAGGTGATGTGGAAGGTATGGTTAAGTCGTATGCTGGTCAGATCGATAAGATCATCGATGCCAAAGAGGCAGACATAATGACGGTATAAGCATGGTACACCTAGACAAACTTGTCGATCCTCTCAAGACCATAAGCATCAAGGCTGGTGCCGCCATCATGGAGATCTATCTGGCAGATTCTGCAGAGATAGAGATCAAGTCTGATCAGAGTCCTGTAACTAGTGCCGATCTAGCAGCCAATGCAGTGATTTGTAGAGAGCTAGAAGCGCTAACACCAGAGATACCCATCATCTCAGAAGAGACGGCGAGTGTAGACTATGACGTAAGATCACAGTACGATTACTACTGGCTAGTTGATCCACTCGATGGTACTAAGGAGTTTATCAAGCGTAACGGCGAGTTTACCGTCAACATAGCACTGATCAAGGGTCAGCTACCTATCCTGGGCTTCGTGTATGTACCCGTCACCGGCGACCTCTACTACGGTGGAGAAGGAGTAGGTGCCTACCTAGACGATAAGAGCGGCACGACCACCGCTCTAGGCGTACGCAAAGTCACCATGACACAGCCTGGCCTACGAGTAGTAACCTCCCGCTCACACATGTCCGCCGATACACAGGCATGGATAGACCGCCTAGACCAGGCAGAGATCGAGCGAAGAGGCTCATCACTCAAGATGATCAACATCGCCACAGGTGCAGCTGACCTGTACCCCAAGATAGGGCCTACTATGGAGTGGGATACTGGAGCTGCCCATGCCATACTCAGAGCCGCCGGTGGTAGCATCACTAAGATGAGCGACGGACTGCCGCTAGAGTACAACAAAAGAGATCTCACCAACCCACACTTCTTAGCAGCAGCTGAGATACTGTAATGTCAAGCGTCACTCCTTTTAGCGTAGTAATCATCTGCCGCGACGAGGCAAGGACCATCACCTCCTGTATCAATGCCGCTAAGCGCCTGAGCCATGACATCATAGTCGTGGACAGTGGCAGCAGCGATGGTACAGACCTACTAGCTCAAGAGGCTGGTGCTACCCTCATACGGCACGCCTGGGAGGGCTATGGCGCTAACAAAAATGTAGGCATCCGAGCAGCAGCGCATGACTGGATCATCAGTGTCGATGCTGACGAAGTGATGAATGAGGACTTAATCCTCTACCTATCGACCTTCGTACCAGAGCGAGGAACCGTCTACCAGCTCAATAGCCTCGTACATCTCGAAGGTCAGTGGGTACGGTATAGTGGGTGGCATCCTGTTTGGAAGAATCGGATTTTTCACAAAAGAGACCAACGCTGGAATGATGCCGCCGTACACGAAGACCTCACCCCTCTGGCCAACGCCGCTATTGAGCGACTACCCGGTCTACTGCTCCACTATAGCTATAAAGATAGGGCCGACCACCAGCAACGGATGCACAAGTACGCTGCCCTCAAGGCAGAGGTCTGGTATAAATCTAGTAAAGGACCCGGTCTACTGAAGCGATGGCTGGGACCTAGTTTTCGGGCATTTCAGAGTTACGTAATCAAGCAAGGCTGGCGAGACGGCGACATAGGCAGGTACATCGCTACCTCCAATGCTACCATGATGCGACTGGCTATCAAGGCCTACGATGACCTGGCTAAAAAAGAATAGTCTATTCGCTTGATGGGGTTTAATCCTTGATATGCAACGTTGATCCTGCTGACAGTTTGATCTCAAGACTACTGGTCGTCGTCAGCGATCGTATGCGCTGATGTACGGGCAATAATGCTGACGGTACCGTAACTATAGTCCCAGGCGTCACACTACCGGCTACTACATGGTCGCAACCCGTGGGTATCCTAGTCGGCATCCATATCGCAGGATCAGCCCACGATAGTAATCCCGACTGCATCAAGTATACCGAGTCGACCTCACTAAGCGTAACACCTAGTGTAGTGCTAGCTCCTCTCGCAAGTAGGCGGGAGTACGGCGTCACTTCGATAGCCGTCGAAGGTGCTGTATCATCCCATAGTACCGTTGCGGTACTACTGGTACTATCGGTGGCAGTACCGAGGGCACCTGTAGCCTGCCAGCCGTAATACTTTGCTAGGCCATCTACCTCGTAGACCGCAGAATCTGTAACATCACAGACCAAACTGTCACTGACAAAAGTAAGTGGCAGCGGCTCCAGGTATCGACTATGCAAGTAGTCTGTAATACCCGGAATGATATCACTGTAAAGTTGTGTCGAGGATGCCTCGTGGACATCGTGACCACGGCTCGTATAGCTATAAAACTGGTAGTCTAGACCTACAGCGGCAAATCGAGAGGCAATAGCGTTGCTGCCAAATACATCGGGCAGGTCGTCACCAATCACAAAAGCCAGAATCGTCGAGAATGGCTGCCCCGAGGTATAAGGGACAGTCCCGTCGTCTGTGCTGTGAAACATCACCGTATTCTCTGCCTCCCCGCCTTCTATCAAAGTCGTATAACCGAGAGCCCCAGCTAGACTAAATGCACCATTGGCATGACCAGAATAAGTAGTATTGTCACCCACATCGTCAAGGCCACCTTGGTCTGGTAGCCAATTACCCTCATAAAACCATGTGCGAGTACTAGCTGGTCGCTCCACATCCTTGTCTAGATATAGATTATGCAGGGCTACAAAGCCTCCAGCGCTATGCCCACCTATGTAAATGTGATCGGGGTCAACGCCATACGTATTGCTACCTGCCGCATCAGCTCTGAAAAAACGTACGGCACTACGACCATCCTGCAAGCCTCGATATACCGCCCGGATGGCGACATCCTCATCGAAGATATTCATCCCCAGACGGTAGTCCATAGTAGCCGCCACGTATCCTCTAGCAGCTAGCTGTATGGCAATCTGCTCCATACTCCAGTGGTCCCTAGTACCATCTAGAAATCCGCCACCAAAAGCCACAATAGCGACAGGTCGTTGCGTCAATGTATCACCTGTAGGTACGAAGATATCCATGTATAGATCAACAGGATCGGTATCGCTCTCATCTGCATTGACGGGTAGTCCACTTACGAACTCATAAAACCCTCCACCGAAGGTAGGCTGTGGTACTCCCGTGCTAAACTTCACATTGCGGGTTACCGTCACGGTGTTAGTAATCGTCTCTCGGTACCGATCCGGTAGCAGTTGGGCAGACACTCCTGTCGCCACTAGCAGTACTAGTATGATCAGCTTAGTCCTCATTACCTGCATATCTAATGAGTATGGGGTATATCTCCGTCTGATACCGACTATCAGCGTAGTACCTGTCCTTGATGTTATCGTAGTCGTCTTGACTGATACCAATCCGAGAACACAGAACACCTAAGCGGTCTGCCGACAGTCTGGCGTAATCTCCTTTACGTGCTTGCACAAAAGCCCTTGCTACTGGATCACCTGCAGCAATAGTATTGGGATTGTCCTGGTAGTACTCCGCCATTACGATCTCCATGCTGTCTTGCAAGTCTTGCTTCATCGCCTTCTCCGCCCAGAATACTTGAGAGAACTGTATCAGCCTCGTCGAATCCTGACCATACAAAGACCCTGCTTCTGCGAACAAAATCATCACAACCACCACGTAGCACTTACATATCACAGAAACTAAGTTAAGAAAGATTGTGAGAATGGTCTTGAATACTACGTGTGAGATGTGAGATCATTTGTGGTCACTAAAGCCTCCCAATCTATAAAGGGTTTCGATACGCTGCGCTACTTAACCACCTTAGTATGCGGTTAGTGCTTGCCGTTAAGGTTGGATTGATCTCCCATCGCCGTCGGGGTAGAACCATCGGCCGGCTAAAGTCAAATCTCGCTTTCTCTTTTACGTTCGACGTTTTACGTTTGTTCGTTTATCGTTTGACATCTCCCCTTGAGCAGCGAGGTTTCGCTCTACGAGTCTCG
>CAYMFD010000029.1:0-33871 GCA_964389475.1 uncultured Saprospiraceae bacterium | reverse complement strand
GTGAGATCTTGCGTAAGCAAGTGATCACGTATCGGTGTGATACGATTCTAGACTAGGCAGATAGACATAGGTTATTTATTAACCATAATCCTTAAGGGGCGAGTACAACTGTACTCGCCCTTTCTGTTTTTCAGTCTACAATAAGTAGGGTCTGTTGCGCTTCTACTCGCTATACGATGTTAGCAAGGCTTTGTATAAGTGATTAATATGAGTGTGTAATCGTAGGTAGTAATTAACATGACGGTATACATCAAGCACACTAGACTATTAATCTTAATTTTGTAGCCCAGTAAAGAACCAACCAGTAATGTTTATTGTAGCACTTCTAGTGTAGCACAAAAAGAATAGTAACATATGGCCAAAGTCGAGTTGATAATGCCTAAGATGGGCGAGTCGATTATAGAAGCGACCATTTTAAATTGGGTAAAAGATGTGGGAGATACTGTAGATGTTGATGAGACTATCGTTGAGATAGCTACTGATAAGGTCGACAGTGAGATCCCTTCTCCTGTAAGCGGTGTGATTACCGAGGTGCGGTATCAAGCAGATACGACAGTAGCAGTAGGTGAGGTAATCGCGATCATTGAGACGGATGGCTCTGGTGCAGAAGCGTCTCCAGCGGTTGCAAGTGAAAGTCCTGCAAAAGCTGAGCCCGATGCAAAAGCCGAAACGGTTATTGCCTCCCTTGAAGCACCCCTTAAGAGTGAAGCCCCATCGGAGGCTCCCGCCAGTCGTGCCGCCAGTACGTCGTCGGACAGGTTTTATAGCCCGCTGGTGAGGTCTATCGCGAGCAAGGAGGGTATCTCCTCTAGTGAGCTAGAAGTTATCCCTGGATCAGGAAGGGATGGACGAGTAACTAAGAAAGATATACTTGCTTACATCAGCACTAGAGGAGCCCAGACCAAGGTTGCGGCTGCACCTAGTGTCGCATCACCATCACCTGCGGCTGCTGTTAGAGCAGCAGTGGCGTCTACCGTATCATCTAATGGCGGTACAGAGATCATACAGATGGATCGTATGCGTAAGCTTATCGCCAAGCATATGGTGGACAGTAAGCACACGAGTCCGCACGTAACCTCTTTCGTCGAGGCAGATGTAACGAACATTGTCAACTGGCGAAATAAGAATAAGAAGAAGTTTCAAGAGAAATATGGTGAGAAGATCACGTTTACTCCGATCTTCATGGAAGCTGTCGCTAAGGCGATACGTGATTTTCCAATGATCAACGTCTCTGTAGATGGCGATAACATAATTGTCAAGAAGGATATCAATATCGGGATGGCTGCAGCATTGCCTAGCGGCAACCTGATAGTGCCAGTGATAAAGAATGCAGATCAGCTTAACCTAGTAGGCCTTACTCGAAGGGTTAACGATCTAGCAGCTAGGGCAAGGGCCAACAAACTCAAGCCGGAAGAGATACAAGGTGGTACGTATACGCTGACCAACGTCGGTACATTTGGTAATGTACTAGGTACGCCTATCATCAACCAGCCTCAAGTAGCTATCATGGCTGTCGGGGCTATCAGAAAGAAGCCTGCTGTCGTTGAGACGGAGTTTGGAGATCTTATTGCTGTCAGACACATGATGTTCTTATCGCATAGTTATGATCACCGTGTTGTTGACGGCTTCCTAGGAGGTTCGTTTGTGAGGCGTGTGGGTGACTACTTGGAGCAGTTTGATCATACACAGGAGATATAGTGAGGGCTTCTCGATTATTGATTGCATGCAGCATTCTGTTGTTTGCTACGGCGTCGCTGACCGCTCAGCGGGGCTTGATCAAGCAGGCACAGCTTTACTACGAGCTAGAGGACTATCAGAAAGTCATAGAGTCATTGATCGAGATCGATGAGGTGCAGAAGTATGATAAGGCCGTGAGGATGCTGGCTGTCGCTTTTACTAGGCGAGGTCAGTCAGCTGCTGCCGTGCCATTACTACAATCATATCTTCAAGATCTTCCTGAAGATGGTGAGATGATCCGTACACTTGCCGAGGCACAGTTCTTATCTGGCAACTACGAAGAAGCTGCTGAGACCTACAAGTATTATTTAGGATCCGTAGATGTAGATAACGCAGAGCGACAAGAGATTATGCTCACTCTGCTTCACTGTCAGTCGGCCATCAAGTACAGCTATCTGGATCAATATGGGTATGCTGAAAATCTAGGAGCGGTCGTCAACTCGAGTGGAGATGACATCTTACCACTTACGAGCCAGAATCACCCTGATCGATACTACTTCAGCAGTAATAGGCCCGGTGCTGTGGGTGGCCTCAGAAATGCAGAAGGACTCAAGGATCAGAAGCTGGGTAAGTACTACCATGACATGTATCGACTAGATATTAATAATGGAGGTTACGCTAGCGTGGCTCCTATCGCTCCACTGCTTAATAGTAGTGCTCATGATTTCGTAAGCGCCTTTAATGCAAGCGGCGAAGTCTTACTCTTTGTCAAGGATCAAGGTAGTCGGGGAGCTCAGTTACTGTCAGATACATTCACAATGGATAGGTCTATTGACTACTATCCGCTCCCTATCGAATTACCGGTAGTGCCAAGTGCTGGTGATAGAGATATCCAGCTCGTACACGACACGATTCTTCTATTTAGTAGTATGCGAGAGGGTGGCTACGGTGGTTATGATCTGTGGGTCACAGCCCTGAGCGATTCTACCTGGTCTGAACCCATTAACCTAGGTCCGAGTATTAACTCAGCATTTGACGAGGTAGGAGGGTTTATGACTGTTGATGGTTTGCAGTTATTCTATGCCTCTGACCGACCGAGCTCAAGTGGTGGTTTAGATATTTTCAAACAACGATTCTCACTTGAGAGCCGCACATGGAGCCCTGCCGAGAATCTATTAGCACCGATTAACTCATCTGGTGATGATATCGGTTTTGCACTCTCTCCTGATGGTAGTAAGGCTATGATCTCAAGTAATAGGGGAGGAGGCTATGGTGGCTACGATTTATACTTTATATATCTCAAGGAGTCTATCGAGAGGTTCGATCGCGATTTGCTAGTTCTTGACCAGCGCCTAGCTTCTGAGCCTTCAGCAGTAGACTCTATAAGTGCTGATCCGGTTGTGATCGCAGATGCCCAGGATACACCTCTACCTACGAAGGAGATCGTAATGCCATTACAGACATACGACGGTACAGTTGGTCTATCTGATCCTAAAGTAAAGAAGACGATAGCCACAATTGCAGATGCTATACTCGTCTATCCTGGTACGCAGGTCTTGATAAGGAGTAAGGTGCCTAAGCTAGGCGACTATTCGAGAGAGATTTTCTTCGCATTAAAGCAAGGGGAAGAAATTGTAAAAGGCCTACTCGCCAAGGGTGTGCCTGCAACGAGTATCTTTATTGAGGGACTACCTAGCAGCGATGCGCAGTACTCATTTTCGCCCTCACTATGGTCACAAAGTGAAGTCCTCGAACCCTTACACCTTGATCCCGCACAGGCTGAGGTAGAGGGGCTGACGTTTAAGGTTTTATATAGATCAGTGACGCAGATGCTGCAAAGCAATATTCTTGCTGAGTTTGAGTGTACAATCAGCAAAGACCCAAGCCAAGAAGCCTACCGCATACATGCGGGGCCTACTAGATCTTATCAAGATGCCAGGCGTGTAAAAAATAGACTTTTGCGAGCAGAGCCAGTCGCTGAGGCAACCATCTTGCCTTTTATGCAAGGTATGCCTCTGAGTTATGACCGTATCGTGGAGCTAGCACCACAGATGCCCGAGTTACAGTATTATCTAGACGACAAATAATTTGCGCTGTGACACCACCGAGAGCATATAGCGGTAAGGTTCTGTTGTATGGTGAGTATACTGTACTTGACGGTGGTCGTGCCGTGGCCGTCCCACTGATGCGCAAGTCATGTGAATGGTCGTTAAGCGATAGAGTAGATACAGCATTAGAAGCGCTTTCCTCCTTTCTAAGCACACATAGAGATGTTTTCGATGAGTGGCTGGATGTCGATCGTCTGTCTAGGGACGTGACTGACGGATGGTACTTGCCCTCTTCTATACCTATAGGTTATGGAGCTGGTAGTAGCGGCAGCGTAGTAGCAGCGATTTATGACCGCTACGGTGACGGTAAGGATCTATCTCTGACTCAGGTACGGGATCGCTTATCTGCTATAGAGGGCTTTTATCATGGTACATCTAGTGGTATCGACCCATTGGTATCCCTTACCGATAGTGCCATTATGAAGGTAGGTCAAGACCTCCAGCAAGTGGACTTGCCAAGTGGTGTGTTAGGGCACTATCACTTGCTAGATACGGGTCAAGCCCGCTCTACCAAGCCACTGGTCGAGTGGTATAAGGCTCGTTTGTTTTCTGACCCTGTTTTCGGTCAACGAATGGAAGATGTCAAGTCTAGCCAAGACTTAGCTATTGCTGCCCTGCTCGACGGTGATAGTAATAAGCTCAAGCAGTATGCTAATAGGATCAGCGAAATGCAGTACAATAGACTCTCTGAACTTATACCAGATGATCTCATGCACTGGTGGTCACAAACCCTAGATACCGATACCATTGCACCCAAGCTATGTGGTGCTGGCGGTGGTGGTTATATATTGGTATGGCGGGAGTTGGGTATATCTGACATAGCTATGCCCGACCTGGATATAGTGTCGCTCTAACTTTTGTCCCTTTCGACTAGCTAATGTAAAGCACTAGGCCCTTGAGATAGCTGCCTTCATTGTGAAAAGCATTGACAGGATGATCCGGCCCCTGCGATAGCCGGTGTATGATACGGGCCTCGCGACCAGACTCTATACATGCTGCTACTACGGTATCGTAAAACATCTGATGATCGACCACCTGCGAGCAGCTAAAGGTAAATAGCAGTCCTCCTTTTTTGATATTGGCTATAGCTAGGGTATTGAGTCTTTTGTAGGCCTGGATGGCATTGTGTCGCTTGTTGATGCGCTTAGCAAAGGCAGGTGGATCTATTACCACGATATCGTAAGCATCATCGCTGTTTTCGGTGAGATGCTCGAGTACATTGGCCGTGATAAGGTGGTGTCGCTCTCCGTAGCCACCTTGATCGGATGTTTCCTGTAGCATAGCCATTGCCTTTGCAGAGACATCGATGCTTGTGACGGATTGAGCACCCCCGTCGAGGGCATATAGGCTGAATCCGCCGGTGTAGCAAAAGCAGTTTAAGATAGACTTGCCCTTACTGTAGGTTCTAAGCAGCTCACGGTTATGGCGCTGGTCTAGGAAGAAGCCTGTCTTCTGTCCCGTTTCTACGTTTACATTAAACGAGACGCCATTTTCTGATACTGCGACGGGCATAGGTCGTGCTTCGTCTAGCCATCGATCTGCATCGGTAGCGTCATAGTTCTTAGGTAGGGTACTTTGGCTCTTGCAGTAGATGTGAGGTGCGGCATCGCCTAGCGTAGCCTGGAGGGCAGCCTTGATCCTATCGATGTCTCGATACATACCTATGCTGTGGCACTGGATGACGACTGTATCGTGGTAGACGTCTACGATCAGGCCAGGTAGGTGGTCACCCTCGCCGTGTATGAGGCGGTAGGTATTGGTAGTATCGGTAAGTACGCCTATCGCCATACGCAGTTCGTAGGCTTGTTTGACTCTATCGTTGTAGTACGCCTGGTCTATAGCTACGTCCCTCCAGGCGAGCATCCGTACTGCGATACTACCATGCTGAAAGTGGCCCACACCGATGACTTCATCCTTGGCGTTACTGATCCGTACATGGTCGCCATCCTTGAGCTTACTGCAGTCGGAGTAGATGCCTCTACTAAAGATCCAGGGGTGTTTTCTAGCTACAGCTCGCTCTCTTCCTTTTCGTAGTATAATGTCTTCCATTGCTCGAAGGTACGATTACATCGACAGGAGACCTTAGCAATAGTGTGCTACTAATTGCGTTTTAGGTCTAACTTTGCAGTCTTATGGTCAGGTTTTTTCTTTTTATAAGTCTTCTAATGCTCGCTATGTCGAGTATGGCACAGACTAAATTTGTCAACGAGTTTTTAAATATAGGTGTGGGTGCGAGAGCTCACGGTATGTTCGGTAGTGTCGTGGCATCAGAGGCTGATGTGACCTCTGCATACTGGAATCCTGCCGGCCTGGTCGAGATAGATGCTCCTATGCAGGTGTCTGTGATGCATGCCGCGTGGTTTGGCGGCATAGCCAACTATGACCATGGAGCCATCGCTAAGCGACTCAAGGATCGTCGGTCGTATGCAGCCCTTACCTATATCAGGATGGGTGTAGATCAGATACCTAATACGCTTAACCTAGTACAGCCTGATGGTACCGTCGATTTTGATAATGTGACGGAGTTTAGTAATGTGGACTACGCTATCATGGGTAGCTATGCCCGTTACCTTGGCACCGACAGCAAGTGGTCGATCGGCGGTAATATAAAGGTCATCAGGCGAGTGATTGGTGATTTTGGTAGCTCTATCGGTTTTGGTGCCGATCTAGGTATTAGGTATACCTCTGGCAGCTGGAGACTAGCATTGATGGGCCGTGATATAACAAGTACTTTTAATGCTTGGAGCTTTGACCTTGATGAGGATGAGAAGGCGGTCTTTGCCGCGACCGACAATGACATACCCATAAGTAGCACGGAGATAGCTTTACCGAGACTTGTATTTGCAGTGGCTAATAAGCAGTCATTTCGGGACTTCTCATTTTTGACGGAGCTCAATCTCAATATCAGTACAGACGGTAGAGCGGCGGCATTGATTTCTTCTGATAAGATAGCTATCGAGCCGACCCTAGGACTAGAGTTTGGCTTTAAAGATCTCGTCTTTCTGCGAGGTGGTTTTGGCAATATACAGCGAGTTCTCAATAGTGCGATTGTCACAGATACAGCCTGGGAGGTACAGCCTAACCTAGGTCTAGGTATCAAGTTGGGCCGTTTACAGATAGATTATGCTTTGACCAACATTGGTAACGTTTCTGGTGTCCTCGTCAGTAATATCTTTAGTGTCACGCTAGATCTAGCGGAGAGAAAACCAAAGCCACAAGTTGAAGGTTAATACGGTCATATAGCCGTTAATCATGCCTAGGACCAAGCAATTACCCCTTTTTCCACTATCCCTTGTGGCCTTTCCTGAGGAAACGGTTAACCTTCACATATTCGAGCCCAGGTACAGACAGCTTTTTCAGGAGTGTGAGGTCACTGGTAGGACTTTTGGTATAGTCCCTGTGAGCGATGGCAAGTTACTTGACATCGGTACAGAGATGCGTCTAGACCACATAGCCAAGCGGTATGAGGATGGTAAGATGGACGTCTCTTCTCAAGCCTTAGGGACATTCAGACTAGTCGATTACTATGAGGAGATGCAGGACAAAATGTATCCTGGAGGTGAGGTAGAAGCTATATCCTGGGACGTGGCCGGCGATCCGATAGCCATGATTCAGATAGTAGACTTGCTGCGATCCCTTTACGATCACATGGATATTACCAACGTGAAGGTACCTAGCGTCGAAGGCTTTGATCTGGCAACCGTCATCCATAAGATAGGACTTACTATAGAGCAGGAAGTGGTCGTGTTACGTATGACTACAGCTATGGAGCAGCAGCGATATGTATTGGATCATCTTAAGGTCTTCGTGCCACATGTCGTCCGGATGGAGGAGTTGCGCAGAAAGGCAGCCCTTAACGGCCACTTTAAGCATATCATACCACCAGAGTTTTAATACAAGCCTTCACTCTACATATTCCTTGCGGATCACCAGCGCATATTTGTTGGGTTCTAGTTCTAGGTAGCCCTGGTCGTAGCAGAAACGGTAGACCTTGCCGCCCCTAGTGACATACTCATTGGTAAAGTAGCTGAACTTAAAGCCTTCGTCTAGGAGCTCGGTCTTTGAGACTTTTGTTGTCCCCTTAGGATTGAGTTGCTCCAGTATCCGTCTATTTTTCCTGAGGGTATTGTTGATATTACGGATGAACTTGCTGGCATCGGTGTTCATGCGATTGTTGTAAGAGTTCTTACAATCACCGCAGCAGAACTTCTTATCTCTACGACCCGTGATCGTGTCTCCGCATTCTATGCACTTTCTTGCTTCCTTTGCCATCATCAATCGGTATTAATGAGCCTCTAGCCAGTTATCTCCAGTATCCATCTCCACGATGATCGGCACTTTTAACTCAGGCATTGCATTCTTCATGAGATCATTGACCAGTGCCTTCACTTGTTCTAGCTCTGGCCGGTAAACGTCAAAGACCAATTCATCATGCACCTGTAGGATCATCTTGGACTTGAGCTTCTGCTCTCTGAGAGCCTTGTGGACATTGATCATAGCAACCTTGATCATATCTGCCGCTGTACCCTGTATAGGTGTATTGATGGCCATACGTTCTGCATTGGATCGTATCATACCATTACGACTGTTGATATCCCTCAGGTTTCTTCTACGGCCTAGAAGGGTAGAGACGTAGCCGTTTTTACGGGCATACTCGACGGTATCATCCATGTACTGCTTCAGTCCAGCAAACTGTACGAAGTACTGCTCGATCAGCTCCTTGGCCTCTTGCCTACTGATGTCTAGCTGCTGGCTGAGGTTAGTTGCACCTGCACCATATGTGATGGAGAAGTTGACGGTCTTGGCATTGCGGCGTTGCATGGGTGTAACCTCCTCATAAGGTACATCGTATACCTTGGCGGCTGTCGCTCTATGGAAGTCATTGCCCTCTATAAATGCAGCGAGCATAGCCTCGTCCTTGCTGATCTCGGCTATCAGGCGTAATTCTATCTGAGAGTAGTCAGCAGCGAGGAGGATGTGGTCGGCGTCTCGAGCCTCAAAGGCCTTACGGATCTCACGACCAGCGTCATCTCTGATGGGGATGTTTTGCAGGTTAGGATTCTCGGAGCTGAGCCTGCCCGTGGCTGCTCTAGCTTGGTTGTAACTACTGTGTACGCGACCCGTCCTAGGATTAATCAATTTGGGTAGGGCATCTACGTAGGTCGACTTGAGTTTGCTATACTTTCTGTAGTTGAGGATGTCGGCCACGATAGGGTGGTCTTTGGCTAGTTCCTGGAGTTTATCGACACTAGTGCTGTACTGACCTGTGCTAGTCTTCTTGCCCTTGTAGGGGATTTCTAATCTGTCGAATAAGATCTGGCCGACTTGCTTAGGACTGCCTATGTTAAATGCACTACCTGCGGCCTCGTAGATCTTATCTTCCTGCTCCTTGATGAGCTTGCCTAGCTCCTTACTGTAGTTATTGAGGAAGTCAGGATTGATCCTTACGCCTTCGTACTCCATAGCGCTGAGTACGGGTATGAGCGGAGCTTCGAGATCCCAGTATAGGTCGCTTAGCTTGTTTTCTGTCAGTAGTTCATCCAGTTGATCTTTGATCTGTAGGGTGACGTCTGCATCCTCACCGGCGTATTCGACGACCTTGTCGACCTCTACGTCTCGCATAGTCAGTTGCTTCTTACCCTTGCCTATGATGTCAGTGATAGGTACCATCTTGTAAGAGAGGTAGGCTTCTGCTAGGTAGTCGAGCTTATGCCGCAGATCGGGTTCGCTGAGGTAGTGGCTGATCATCGTATCGTATAGAGGGCCTCGTATATCGACTCCACACCACTTCATGATATTCATATCATACTTGATGTTTTGGCCTACCTTGATGATCGTGTCATGCTCTAGTATAGGTCTGAAGATCTCCACTATCTCTAGCATCTGCTCGTGATCACTGGGCACAGGTACGTAGTAGGCCTCATTGCTCTTATACGACCATGCTAGTCCTACGAGTTCGGCTTGGTGGGCATCTATGCTCGTCGTCTCTGTATCAAAGCTCACAAGCTCTTGCTGTAGTAGTGAGTCCGCTAGTGTTTGCATCCCTGCTAGGGTGTCTACTAGGAGGTACTCATGGGCTACATTGTTGATATTTTTAGAGACGACATTGTACTTCGCTGGAGCATTGGCCTTACCGGCGCTGGGTACTGTCGCGTTACTACTAAAGAGGTCGCCTTGTGTGGATTGAGTGTCGGTATGCTCTCCGAATATCTGCTGTGCCAGCGTCCTAAACTCTAGCTCCTTAAAGATCTTACTGAGCTTGTCTCGGTCAAAGTTCTCGATCTTGTATGTCTGAGCATTAAACTGGATAGGGACATCTAGACTGATCGTTGCCAGCTTTTTGGAGAGTAGGCCCTGTTCCGCATATTCTATGACCTTTTCTTTTTGCTTACCCTTGAGCTTGTCGGTATTGGCCAGTAAGCCTTCGACACTACCATATAGCTTGAGCAACTTGACGGCCGTCTTAGCACCTATGCCAGGGATACCAGGTATGTTGTCCACACTATCTCCCTGTAGCCCCAAGACGTCGATCACTTGACTGACGTTGGCTATATCCCATTTTTCGAGTATTTCCGGGACGCCTAGGATGTCTATGCCATTGCCTTGCCGGCTGGGCTTGTACATGTAGATGTTGTCAGATACTAGCTGAGCATAGTCTTTATCAGGGGTCACCATGTATACGGTAAATCCCTCCCGCTCTGCTTGCTTACTGAGGGTACCTATTACGTCATCTGCCTCATAGTCGTCTACTACGATTGTAGGTATGTTAAAACCCTCGAGTATCTGCTTGACGTAGGGTAGGGCGACTTGTATGTCCTCCGGCTGTGCCTCTCTATTCGCCTTGTAGGCGGGGAAGTCTCTATGCCTAAACGTATCCCCCTTGGGATCAAAAGCTACCGCTAGATGTGATGGTTTCTGCTTACGCATAATATCCCATAGGGTACGCGTAAAGCCCGTAATTGCACTAGTATTGATGCCCTTACTATTAATAAGAGGGCGGTTGATAAATGCAAAGTGTGCTCGATATACTAGGGCATGGCCGTCTAGTAGGAATAGTTTTTTGTCTGACATAGATGTTGCAAAGCTATGCCGTCAAAAATACTTAAAAGGATCAACTGTTGTAGCTAGAAGGGAATGTATCTAGAGTCTTACAAAAGAAAGCGTCTTATGCTTGTCTCTACTATTGAGCATAATGTGATACGTACCTTGTTGTACATCATCGTCGAGGTGCATTCTTATAACATTATCGCCAGCTAGTGCTGTGATGCTCTTATTCATAATCGTTACGCCGATACTGTTGACGATAGCGATATCTACTACTGATTCGGTATCGAGGTAAAACTTAGCTACGATGTAATCATCAGCTGGGTTAGGGTAGACTGTTGCCTCTAGGTGGAGTGGCGTCAAGTCTGGACCGATAGGTAGATTTTCATGCGCTAGTGCCCTGAAGACATTGTCTTGCATAAGATCTATACCCGTATTGCGAAGTACAAGATCAGACATGGTGGAAGACTCTATGATGGCGATGTCGGCATCAAGAAGCACGTCATCATTCTCATAGTAATATCGGTCACCATCTCGTAGTAGCTGGAACTGTGTTTCAATAATTTTTCCAGTCATCTGACCAAACATGCTGTTCGGTAGATGATCTTCAGCCATGAGGCCTACCCATGCATCACAATTATTGATGCTACCATATAGATCAGTAAGAACTTGTACGGCTTCCTGATCGGTAGTCAAGTCATCGAATGATCTGTAGACCGGTAGGCCTAGCTCTCGACGCATCTGGTTATAAGAAGGTAGACCAGTATCTCTTCCCTTATTGATCGTAACGGCGGCTCTATCTGTACCTCTACCTTCTGCGTAGCTAAAGTTCCTTACCGCATCGATCATCTTACAGTCGAGATCTTGCTGTACTTGTGCCGCCATACCTTTGATATAGGCATCTATACCATCGACATACAGTATGTTTTCAGGATCGTAGAATGCATCAGCCAGTGGTATGTTACCTTGGATCATTTCAGACCCATCATAGTCCATTCGTAGGATGCTATTGTTAACTAGTGTACTAGCAATTTCAAAGGCCGCTACAGCAAACTCATTCGATATTTTAGTTTCTAGTCCAGCATCATAACCTGTATAGGTAGGTACTTGCAGACCTAACGTCGGCAGCCACTCGTTGTAAGTGATAGACTGCATGATAGCACCTACTATCTTCCTTGCTCTTTGGTATAATCGCTCGTCATTCCACTGCGGATGTCTTAGCATCAGCTCATCGCAGACCCTGTTATGCTCTCTCAAGAATATTGTGTGTAGAGAGATCAATAGTGGATTTTCATTAGCACGTACATCTCCGGCTACGAAGTATTTGCCCATAGAGTTAGTCTCGTCAAGCATCTTTGGTGCTAGATCATCAACTTCTCCATTAAACTCTCCATCTACCGTATTCCACGGTAGTAGGTCGCCTTCAGACATTTTGAGTTTGCCATCTATGCCTGTTCTCAGCCATGCGGCCCTATCCTCGTCGCTACCATATACATTGCTAGCATCGATGTAGGAGGTTACTTGATTGATATATGCTCTCGGTACATCTATACCAGTACCCTCAGCAGGTACAGCTCGCTTGGTAGTAATAACCATGCCAGGCTCATAGAACTCATCATCTTCTGGTACGAGTATGTTTTCGAGGGTCTCATCACGTGATACCACCATGTGCGATATCTCGTGCTTGATAAATTGTGCGAATACCCAATTGAAGTCACTTAGCAACTTGCTATCTTCTCTTGCGTCTTGTTGGGCAAAGAGTTCGTTGGATATAACTCTAGGGTTGGGACCATCTAGGACAGGACTACCTATATTATCTTGGTAAGTGGCTGATGTTAATCTGGTAAAGAGATCTCCTGCTGTACCCGCCTCTACGGCGGTCAGGTTATTACCAAAGCCATCTATAGACCTATTATCTTGTGCATGCAACAGCGTGCACACACAGCTTAGGATTACTAGGAAAAAGGATTGCCTTACAGCTTTCACAAATCGTGGGTATATGTTCATGGTTCTATATCAGAGCAATCAGCCATAAAACCAATTGCAAATATATAAATATTGACCGCATGATTGCCCAGTAACACCTTGATTACAAGAGACTTTCAACGTCGGTCAAAGAGAAAAATAGCAGCTGTTTTTTGGAACGTGGTGATTGCTAATCATCTAAGTATTACATATACTACTAATATGATGCCAAACACGGCTACAAAGATAGGAAAAACAAATACATTACAAATAAGTGCAATATGAAAATCACTGATTGACAGTTTGTTTGCTTTTTTGGAGTCGACTTTTTGCCGGGTTATTTGTGCTTGATATGTAAGATGTAGTACAATCCTAGGGGTCAACTTCGTTTACTTACTTGGTCAGCAGTACCTTTCCTACGGTTTTGAAGCATATTATTACCTATACCATACTACACTTCTTAGCGATCAGTGGTGCCATAGCACAGACGGTAGGGGATACTAGTATGCAGACAGTACGTCTCGTCAGCGGCGACCACACCTACCAGAGCCAGTATACGATCGTCCCTGGTACGGTAGTGGCAGATCCCGCTATTCCTTTTGCAGTAGACAACAACTTGATATCATTTGATACTACGTACACATGGGATACGCTAGAGGTTAGCTTTAGGGTATTTGACTTCGATGTAGAATCAGTCTATCGCTTACTAGATACCTCTGAGATGCAGCGGCAAGACATTGCCATCGCTCCTCGCTACAAGTATCGACCTAGTCAAGACAGGTCGACAGGTATTCTGGGGGCCAAAAATCTAAATTATGCAGGTAGCTTCAGCCGTGGATTCTCTGTAGGTAATGCACAGTCACTAGTGCTTAATAGCAACTTCAACCTACAGCTGGCGGGAGATATAGGCGAGGGGGTAGAGATCGTCGCTGCGATCAGTGATGAGAACATACCCATCCAGCCTGAGGGCAATACGCAAGTCTTACAAGAGTTTGACCGTGTTTATATCAAACTGTCAAAGGATGAGACCAGTGTGGTCGCGGGTGACTATAACCTGCTTAATCCTCAAGGTTACTTTAGTGTCTACAATAAGAGGTTGCAGGGCCTATCTATCGAGCATGAGCAGGCCTTTAAGCGAAATCGACTACGGACTAGGGCTAGCGCTGCCGCCGCTAGGGGTAAGTTCGCCAGGCAAACATTGATGACTGTGGAGGGCAATCAAGGACCCTATAAGCTGCAAGGAAATAACGGAGAGCGATTTATCATTATCCAGTCGGGCTCTGAGCGAGTCTACATCGATGGCCGCCTGATGGAGCGGGGGTATGAGTACGACTACGTGATCGACTACAATAGGGCAGAGGTCACCTTTACACCCACCAGGCTTATCACTAAGGATGAGCGAGTAGTCGTAGAGTTCGAGTACTCTGATCAGTCCTACCTCCGTACGGTCTATGCCGTCGATAATGAATGGCTCACTGGCAACGGCGCCTACTACCTCAATCTCTACAGCGAGCAAGATAGTCGTACAGCTACGGGTACCCTGACACTAGATAGTCTTGATGTCAGGACCTTGAGCCTAGCGGGTGATGATCCGCTGGCAGCTCGTCGCAGCGGTGTACGATCTACGGCCTCGCTAGATGAGAATAGTGCTCGCATATTATACGACTGGCGGATAGATGACGGTGACTCTGTACTAGTCTTTAATCCTATGCCGACAGAGCAGTCGCTCAGCGTGACCTTTAGTGAGGTGGTAGATGGGGCTGGTGACTATGAGATAGCTAATAATCTTAATGTCAATGGTCGAGTGTACCAATATGTGGGTGCAGGCATGGGTAACTATATACCGTCCATACAGCTCATAGCACCACAGCAGCAGCAGATGGTGACTACTGGATTAAGAGGTGCTAGGCTAGCAGGTTTTGATGTCAATAGCGAGATAGCCCTCAGCCGCTCGGACCTCAATCGACTTAGTACGGTAGGCGATCAGGACAATGGTGGATATGCCGCTCACTTAGACGTAAGTAGGGCTTTTGTTATGAGCAGGGACTCGCTCAGTAGACTGCAGGTAAGTGCTGAGGTAGAGGCTGTCGGCGCTAGTTTTACCCGTCTCAATCCATTCAGGGCTCAAGAGTTTGCAAGAGATTGGAATCTAGATAACCGCTCTAGCGACCGCCAGGAGTACTTGTATACAGCCGCTCTTGCGTATAAGCGTCAGGCATTCTCGGCCTCCTATGCTTACAAGGGATTCACACGGCAGGGCTTGTACCAAGGTAATCGACACATCTCTCGACTGCAGTATAGTGACAAGAGGTGGAGCCTCGATGTCATCGGTAATCTGACCTCTAGTACTGATCAAGCGCTTGCCTCTACCTTCTACAGACCCAAGGTGACGCTAACGCATAACTTCGCAAAGCTACCAGGTTATAGTATTACCATATATAATGAGGTCGAGCATAACCAGTCTCGGGATCGTATCTCAGGTGACTTCTCTCCTCTCGCTATCTCCTACGACCTGTCGAGATTGATTCTGTCAGGTCCTTCGTCGGGCTCCTTTGCCACTCAGTTTAAGGTGACACACAGGAGAGACCGCCTGCCATTTGAAAAAGAATGGGTCCATGTAAGCGGCGGTACGATGATCGAAGCACAGCAGACATACAGGCCGAGTGAGTCGCTGCGTATCCAGTGGAGTGGTGGTATACGTACGCTAGATGTAGCGAGGGCCGACCTCCTTACCACCGATCCGACCAATACCTTGGTGGGCCGTCTAGACCTTGACTGGTCGACTAAGAATAACTGGTTGGTTACGACATCGAGTTTTGCCCTAGACGCAGGTCAGGAGCCTAAGCAGGAGTTCGTCTACTTTCAAGTAGAGAATCCTGACCTCGGAGAGTATGTCTACCTCGGGGAGGATAATCAGGGGTTAGATCAGAGCCTTTTCGTCTACAGACCCGATGATCCTAGGTCGTTCTGGAGGCGGACGAGCCAGTTTAACAATGAGTTTATCGCTACTAATAACCAGTCTATTAATCAGAGTATCCGCATCGACTTGAAGCGATTATTTACTGGTGAGGCAGATAGACGAACTGCCACTCGACTCTTGAGCAAGCTTAGTTTTATTGGTAATACCAGACTCACAAGCAAGGTCAGCGATGAGGAGTCAACAGCAGTGGCTATTGGCAATTTCTCTCTGGCTGATTCCAATCTAGTCGCTGGTAGTCAAGCGGTCAATCTCACCTTATTTTGGAATAGAGGTGATCCTACCTATGATGTGCAAGTAGGTCGTAAGACACTGGCCAATAAGATAGTCCAGATCGTAGGAGCAGATACCCGCACTCGGCAGGCCTACTTTTCTCGCCTGCGGGTCAACCTGCGTAGATACTTAGATATTATCGTCGATGCGGAGCAAGGTGTGAGAGGGGGAATCAGTGAGCAGTTTCAAAACAGAAACTTTGATATTGACTACTGGTTCGTTAAGCCTACGATCCAGTATAGGCCCACCAATGCACTACGCCTCACAGGCTCGTATGAGTATCAAGATGCCAGGCAGACGATCCAAGACTTAGAGACCGCTAAGGTACAGCGGTACACCATCGGTTGTAATTATAGGACGGCTAGCCGACAGAGTCTAGATGCTGAGATATCGTATGCCGACATTATCTACGACGGGGAGACAGGCTCAGTCGTTGAGTATGAGTTATTACAAAGTCTACAGGGTGGTAGGAATGTACTGTGGGACCTAGGCTATACTAGGCGTGTGGGTGCCAACATAGACGTGACGTTTAGCTACCAGGGTAGGCGTACCGGTGAGCTGCCCACCATTCACACAGGTAGGGCTCAAGTAAAGGCTACTTTTTAGGAGCGATCTTAAGTACGTTTTCGATAAAGTCGACCGTCTCGCGACGTACCCCATCTACATCTGATGACATGACATGGCTAGAGATGACATGGTGACCTGCATTTGCGAAGGCAACCTTTACCTTCTGACTAGCCTCAGTGCCTACCTTGTCATAAAAGCCTAGCATCTCCTCTACAGAGACGACCATGTCTTGCTCTTCTTCGCTTTTATAATAGTAGCCCATAAATAGGGGCTGTGTGATGGCTGCGAATGTCTCATCCGTCATCGTCTGCTCCAGTAGGTGCTTGAGAGCTACAATACCATCGGTGTGGTAGACTGGCGTCCAGTGGGCTGCAGCGGCAGGTGGATAGTCGATAGATCGGTAGTCACCACCTATGACTACATCCATGATCTCCTTCGCCCAGGGGTATAGAAGTAGCTCGGCTGTAGGGTCGTATACATCGATATTAGGACTATACATGATCTGACTATGTATGTTGCTGCCTGGCTGTGCGGCCATATACGCTGATAAGGTGCTGCCTGTACTACAGCTCATAATTATCACCTTTTCGCCGAGTGTCTGCGCTATGGCGAGCTCTTCCCAGGCGCTTTTGACGAAGTCCGCTGGAGTGATACCTTTAAACGTGTTACTATCTAGGCGTCCATGGTCGATGAGGCGACTGAGGTAGAGGTTCATGCCGTATCGCTCGGCGATATCTGTGTGTAGTGGGGCTCCTTCCTCTTGACTAGCACTAAATCCATGTAGGTAGAGCAATACGTACTCTGTAGGTGTAGCCGCACTATCTGCCCATACGACCCTAGCTTGATTACCAGTCTTGAGCTTAGGTAACTTTTCTTCTCGATCTTGTACGTAAGACGCTACGGTATTGAGGCCTACAGGTAGCTTACTCGTCGTAGCCTGTAGGGGCTCTTTGTAGCTGACACGGGGTCCTAGCGCATAGATGATTGCCAGTACGCTTAGGATGATTATGATAACCAAAAGACTTTTTTTCATAGAGGTAGTGCTTTCATCAGTTGCTCTACGATCTCTTGTGCAGCAGGGCAGATGGTGGTATTAATAGAGTTGAGCCTAGGCCGACGACTAAAGTCTGGATCATCCGTATGTGGATATCCCCTGCAGGCTGTAGGTCGTACCTCGTATATACTGCAGCGGTTGTCACTACCTAGGAAAGTACAGGGTACGCCATTCATCATCAGGCTGCCATCATAATCCGCCACTAGGTAGCGCTTTATAAACGTCTTAGGAGGCATGTCTAGTGCTTTGGCGATCCGCTTAGCATCTGACTTGGTGACGATAGGCGGTGCTCCTTTGCAGCAAGCACCACAGGCTAGGCAGTCTGTCTTAGCGAAGACCTCCTTGTGTATCGGCACGATAGTTTGATGTACGCTGGCACTGTCTTCCTTGCGCAAGGCATGGAGGTAGCGGCTCACTTGAGGGTCCTCTGTCATTAAGGGATTACGATCTTACTGCTTTGCTGTGATCGTCCGTCGGTAGCTGTAGCGATATACACGCCAGACGGTAGGTGATCCAGCGGTACTGCGTTATGACCGGGCCTGAGCGATGACTTGTGAACGGCATGACCACTACTACTTACAATCATGATATCTAGATCACGAGTAGCGGCTACAGATAGGCGGCCTCCAGTAATGATGGTCTGGCCGATAGACATCAGCGGGTCAGCTATTGTCTCATCCGTGTCTACGCTGATCTCTGTAGGTGTAAATGTGCCTAGTGGCCCGTACTCATAGTCAAACTGGTGGGTAGTAAATGGTCGCACTCGCCAGTAGTAGGTACGGTCGAGGAGTCGGTTAAAACTCGCAAAGCACGATGTACCACTTACTATTGTGTCAAATTGATAAGAGGTAAATGCCTCTCTAAAACTCGCCTCTACTAGGTAGAACATGGCATTGGGTACGGGCTCCCATTCTAGGTAGACCTCAGCTGCATTGACCTCTACGCCATCGACTGGCGTGATCGGTGTGGGGCTGCCTTCGACGATGTCATCTGGCCGATCTGTATTGGTAAGGTGGCCGGGTTTCTCGTCTACGAGATTGGCTCGCATAGCACCGATCTGATCATCAGAAAATCTCGCCTGACATACATCTAGCGAGTATGACATAATGAGTGAGCCGTCACTATTGAATGATGCTCCACTCGGATCTATTTGTGTGACCGGGCTGGTGCCATCTCCATTGCAAGTCCATCTACATGGCAGGTAGTCTGGTGGTGTATCGCAAAATCCATCGGCAGCGATCAGACAGTTACTACCATCGACTAACTCTACTAGCGCAGTGTCAATGATGAGGGTATCTCTAATGAGGGTATCTTGAAAGAAGGTGTAGTCGTATGTATTGCTAGTCTGTGCTGGGGTGAGCCAGTCGCGTAGATTGCCACAGTCTACATTACCCTCCCATCCTAGGAAAGGGTGGGGTAGCGAGAGGTTGTGGCCTATCTCGTGAGCCCACGTATGGTCGTCCTCACCACTGCAGTTGTTGGCAACAGCAACGCCAGCGTAGGGTAGGTTGTAACCGCAGTTATTAGCGGCTACGGGACAGAAGTAGCAGTTGATAGCGTCGTCTATATTATTGGCAAACATCATGTCGGCACCTGTCAGTACGTCTTGATGGTTGGCCCATTCTGTGTTTAAAATGTAGTCCACGGGCTTGCGCAGAAAAAACTGCATATCACTAGCTTCAAAATCTTCGTTAAGCTGCAGGATCGATGCGTAGAGTTTTGCCTCATTAATCATACTCTGGCCTTGGTCGCCGGCAACGATATTGATGGCAATGGGTACGTAGAGGAGGTCAGCGTGCTTGGTGTCGTAACCACTAGGGTTGCTTTGATATTTGGTCAGCCAAGGACTCTTTACGGGGGCAGTCCCGCAGGGGTGTAGTGCTTCCTGCGCTGATAGCAGACCTGTCACTAGTAGTAGGACGACGACTAGACTGTACTTCATAACCTTCGATGTTTTTGTTAAGATGTCCACCAAAGATAGCCAAAGCTGATAAGAGTGGTGTCATAGTGCCGCAGAGGGTGGAGATCATTGCTCAGGATTACGGAGTCTTCGCGACAGACATCGAGGGTGGTCGATTCGGGAGGCCACGCCATCCACCAAAATAGCTGAGAAGCACCTGGTATCGTATCAATGCTGTATGCTCTCATGCATGAGACGTAATTCTCCAGTATCATTGCAATTATGAAATCGCTGACTGTTGTGTTTTATTTATTGATCAGTGTACTGCCTGTCCACGATATACATATCTCCCTCACAGAGCTAGAGATCGATACGTCGGAGGGAGTTGCACAGTTGTCGGTACATATATTTCTCGATGATCTTGAGGCGGTACTATCTGATTCTATAGATCTACAACTGTTTACCCCTACAGAGGCTGGTGCCGCAGACGTACTCGTGATGTCCTATCTCAGAGAGCACATCTACCTGTCTGGCTTAGCGGATAGTCTGGGCTGGCAACTTATAGGCCGGGAGCTGTCAGACGATATGCAGGCCGCTTATTTTTATCTCGAGTCGGCGATAGCTCCGCTTGATGCATACGATTTTGGGCAGACGGTATTATTTGATCTATTTGATGATCAGCAGTCGATATGTGATATACGCATAGATGGTCGTAAGCAGCACGTACTATTGCATGCGGGTCAGCCTAGTGTCAAGCTTGAGCGGTAGCTTCTTGCTTGTTAAACATAACTGTACCCTTTTACTTTTCACTTGTATATCCTAATTTCGTAAGTAATACTGGATCATACATTTATGAGTCTTCAGCAAGAGGGTAGCATGGCAGTTTATCAAGCGTATCAGCGTCTAGAGCCTGATGCGTATCGGGAGCGAGTTCGCTTTTATGACGAAAACTGTCAGCTATTTGCCTCACTCAGTGCAGCTGAGAGGATGAGTGTGCTTCTCGACTACCATGGCGCCTTATTTGAGATCGGTAAGTATCAGAGATTTCTCGATGGGGTAGATAGCCTCATAGAGTATGTAGTGATTGAGAATGTGGGCGGCTATAGCAATGACCTGTTCTGTGATCTACTATTCAAAAAAGCAGCTAGTTACTATAATCTGTGGCAGCTACGTGATTGTGAGACGATCACCAGTCAGCTACTGCGCATAGATGCCGACTATCCTGATGCCCAGGCCTTACTATACCAGTGTAGGTTACGGTGTGATAGGCGCTGGTACCAAGTAACAAAGGCGGTGAGTGTGCTTACTTTTTTCTTCGGTGCTGTCGGTTTGTTGATGTCTAGTCTAGTTGTAGAGCCATTCTACCCAGCGTACTATTCCTGGGCTCATGGTTTATCTGTAGGTATGCTCGTAGGGTGTGTGGTCTTGCTAGTAGGTAATGAGCTAACGATTAAGCTGGCCGCCCTGCTTGATGTCCGTCGCCATATTGCGCCTAAGTAGTGTATGTGCCTTTGCGGCAGCGTTACTATTCCATTCACCTACTATCTGCTCGGTTTTTAGTGTTTGCAAGGCATTCCTATTTAAAGCTGTGCGGGCAACACAACGATGTTTAAAGTGTAACTACTGCTCAGCATTGTCAGTATTCGCTGGGTTTAAGGGTCTTATTTATTTCCAATAGTTAAGCTTACGAGCAGGGTTCTATATCATGAACTCGCTCGAGATAATAACAGCGCTTTTCCTTCTGCTGCCTAGGCTGATCGATCACTTGGCACTCCTTTTGCACATGGTACATCGCCTCTCTCTATTGAGGTGAGCAGCAGATTACTATATGGATTATATCTCTACACTTATCATCGATCACGAAACCATCTTCAGGGAGTGCCTTGCGGCTACCCTCTCTGATCAGCGCGACGATCTACTGATCGTCGATACTTACCAGGGTGGTAACGATGTGCTAGATGTGGACCTAGAGGAGGAGATAGACCTGCTCATCATGGATCTAAACCTACTAGATATAGATGGTCTGGACCTCATACCGCTACTTCGCAGACGTAGTAAGTCTATTAAGATTGTCGTCCTTACTAGGTATAGTAAGACCAAACTAGTCAAGGAATCCCTCAAGAAAGGCGCAGATGGCTACCTGCTAAAGACAGATTCTTTAAAAGAATTATACCAAGCGATAGATGATGTTTTAGCTGGTAATACTTACTTGGGTAAGGGTTTACATATTACGCCTCCGGCTAATGGGATAGTGTCTGTGATGAAGGAAGATGCAAATGGCACGGTATATGAAGATAGGTACACGATAAAGGAGAAACTGACTAAACGTGAGCAGGAGATCCTGTCGCTTATAGCTCAAGCTAAAAACAACAAACAAATAGCTGCTGAGCTATACATAAGTGATCAGACTGTAGGAGTACACCGTAAGAATATGATGCGCAAACTCGGTGTGCACAGTACAGTAAACTTAGTAAAACTTGCAATTGAGTTCCAGTTAGTGGACTAGTTGCTACACGATAAATAAGCAGAGGCTTTAGACGTAATCCCCCAGATTTACAGCATGTCTAACCTTAAGAATTTCAAGTCTTGATGAGACTGGACGGTATTGTTACTATTTTATTTTATGTACAACAAAAACCGTTTTTATCACATGAAAATCGAGAATTTTACAAATCGACTACAAGCTCGTCAGTCCCGACCGGGGTTGCTGAGTTTTCTGTCAGCACTAGTTTTGGTGCTTGCAGTCGGTACGGTCTCGGCTCAGTGTCCGCTTAATTGCAACAATAATGTGCAAGTATCGCTAGACGCTGACTGTGAGGTTACCATCACACCTGCCATGATATTGGAAGGCGAAGGTCCCTCTACCTGTCCGTATCAAGTAATTTTGAAAAGCCCAAGTGGTGTACCCATGGCTCAGCCTGTGGTTACTAGTGCTCATATAGGCATGACCCTTGAGGTCGAAGTACGTCGCACGGACAACAATAACCGCTGCTGGGGTACTATTACTGTGGAGGATAAGTTGCCTCCGTCCATCGTATGCGTAGCTGACACAATCTTTGTGGAGTGTTACGCTAATGCTGTTGTACCTAACCCAGTGGTGGTGGAGAATTGCGACGACTTTACATTAGAGACGTTGAGCGACGTGACCGTAGACATGGGTTGCGACCAGCCCTATTCTGCTATCAGGACTGTACAGTTCAGAGCGACTGATGCTAGTGGCAATCAGTCAGATGTATGCTCTCGTATTGTTGCATTTAGACGTATAGGTAACAATAACATTACCTTCCCGCTCAACTTTGATGACACGCCAGGCAATAATGCCAGCCTCAATTGTGGTACGATCAGTACTCCATTCCCATCATGGGATAATGGTGCTGGTGTAGACGATAATGGTGTGCCTTTTGCCAATAATGGATACCCAGATGTAGTTGAGACAGGTGCTCCTATGACAGCTGATGGTAATCCTATTTTTCCTAATAACTCACTTTGCGAGCTTAATGCAACTTTTGACGACCAAGTACTTACAATATGTGAGGCTAGCTTCAAAGTATTGCGTAGATGGTCTGTCCTAGACTGGTGTACTGGTGAGCTAGAGGAGAGATACCAAATAATAAAGGTCGTTGATAATCAAGGACCTCTAGCTACAGCTCCTCAGGATAACTTTATGGTCCCATCAGATCCTTACAGTTGTACGGGAGACTACACGGTGCAAGATCCTATCGTATCATTTGAGTGTGGTACATGGACGTACACAGTAGGCTACCTACTAGCAGACGCTACAGGTGGTGCACCTATTAATGGTCTATACATCGACGATAATGTCATGACTGTAGGCCCACAGCGATATGTAATCCGTGATCTACCAGTAGGGCAGACATGGATCAGATATACCCTTACAGATGGATGTGGCAATACGTCATTTGCATTCACTGAGGTGATAGTTATGGATGACGTACCACCGGTACCTGTCTGTGACCAAAATACAGTCGTAACCCTCACGAGTGATGGTGTTGCGCGAATTAAGGCACTCACATTTGACGACCTTAGTCACGATAACTGTACGCCAGTACAATTCGACGCTAGACGTATGACCAATGGTTGTGGCGCTGGTACAGGATTTGGCGAGTTTGTAGAGTTTTGCTGTACAGACGTAGGTCAGGAGATCATGGTCGAGCTGAGAGTATGGGACGATGCCAATGGTAATGGTATCTACGGTGATGAGATTTCTGTCTTCTTCGATCAGAATGGTAGTGGAGTCCTAGGTGATATCGTCAACGGCGAAGAAGACCTCGAGCTAAGAGTCAGCGATAACTTTAATACTTGTATGGTTAATGTTACCGTCCAGGATAAGATCGATCCAGTGATAGTGTGTCCTGATAACATTACACTAGAGTGTGGTCAAGACCCATTCGATATGTCTATTACTGGACAGGCAGTAGGCGTAGATAACTGTGGTACGGCCAATATAACTAATACGCCTAGTGGATCACTTGATCAGTGTGGCGTAGGTACGATCACACGTAGATTTGTAATTACTGATGGTGGGGGTCGCTTTGACGATTGTACTCAGAGAATCACTGTTGTAAACAATAACCCATTTGACTTTAATGATCCTAACGATCTGAGATGGCCTAGAGATAGAGACCTTACAGGTTGCCAGAGATCTGATATAGATCCTTCGCAGACAGGTGAGCCTATCATAGGTGACGATGCTTGTAGCCTCGTAGCTACGACCTTTAACGATCAGACATTTGAGTTCGTAGATAGTGCTTGTTTCAAGATTATCCGTACATGGACAGTCATCGACTGGTGCCAGTTTGACCAGAATGGTTCTGGCCGTGGTATGGATCAGTATGTACAGATTATCAAACTCAACAATAGTAACGAGCCAGACTTCGTGAGCTGCCCGACTACTACGCAGGAGTTCTGCATTATCGGTGATGATTGTATAGGAGAAGTAGAACTTACAATCTCTGCAGAAGATGATTGTACACCTGCATCAGACCTAGTCTACAGCTATGCTATAGATGCTGACAACAACGGCAGTATCGACATCAGAGGTTCAGGTAACGACGCTACGAGAGATCTACCTACAGGTACACATAGTATCACATGGACAGTAGAGGATATGTGTGGTAATACCAATACATGTAGCTACAACTTTATAGTCAAGGACTGTAAGAAGCCTACACCATACTGTAGAAGTCAGATCAATACGGTGGTTATGCCATCTACGAATCAAATTTCAATATGGGCTATCGACTACGATCTAGGTAGCACGGATAACTGTGACGGACCGTTACAATTCTCTTTCAGCAGTAACACTAGTCAGACGTCGCTTACTTTTGACTGTACTCAACTAGGTATCAATGATATCGAGCTATGGGTGACTGATCAAGCAGGTAACCAAGATTTCTGTTCTGTACGTATCGACATCCAGTCTAATGGAGACTGTAACGGTAGTACACCAGCTGGTATCGGAGGACGTGTAGCTAACGAAGGTGACCAGGAGGTTGCAGAGGTAATGGTAGCGCTAGAGGCAATGTCTAATAGTGAGATGAAGTACTACGTAACTGCAACGGACGGACGCTTTGCTTTCGCTGATCTTGCGGACAGTCAGTACAAGATCTCTGCAGAGAGAGACGACTACCACGGTAATGGTGTATCTACGCTTGACCTAGTATTGATACAGCGACACATTATAGGACTTAGTCCTCTTAATACACCTTACAAGGTGATCGCTGCAGATATCAACAAATCTGAGTCAGTAACTGGTGCAGATGTAGTAGAGTTGAGAAGACTCATCCTTGGAATCACTGACGAGTATACGAATAATACGAGTTGGAGATTTATCGATGCAGACCACCAGCACTTTGACCCTGCTAGCCCGTGGCCAGTACGTGACTTTATCAATGTGACTAACAGCAGTCAGCCTCAGCTAGAGGAGGACATGGTAGCGGTCAAGATAGGTGATGTCAATGCTTCGCACAGAGTTAATATCACTTCACGTGATCAAGACCTCGATAGTAGAGGTGCGGCTGATGTGACACTTGCTATAGATGACAATGCATACACTGCCGGAGATCTAGTAAGCGTACCATTCTACGCAACGTCTACAGGCATGAGCTACGGTTACCAGTTCACGCTAGAGTATGATGCGAGTACTATGACTTATGTAGATGCAAGCGGACTTTCTAGCGAGCACATCCACCAGGTTGAGCCAGGTGTACTTAGTATTGCTTTTGATGCCGCACAAGGGATCAACGTAAGCGAGAGCGACGAGCTGTTTGCTATCAACTTCGAGGCAGATAACAACGTGAGATTGAGCAATGCACTGTCAGTGACTAGTACAGTTACTAAGGCTGAGCTTTACGATGATGCTTTCAATGTGAAGAGCCTGGGTCTTGAGGTCAGAGGTAGCGCTTCAGAGATTACTCTGATGCAAAACTCTCCTAACCCATTCTCGGACGAGACGTACATCAGCTTCTCTCTACCTGAGGCGATGACTGCTACGATCTCAGTATTTGATGTGACAGGTAAAGTAGTTAAGCAATACAATGATACCTACAATGCTGGTGTCAATACTGTAACGGTTACAGCAGACGAACTCGGTGTTCAAGGTCTTCTATACTATCAGCTACAGGCTGAAGGGTTTAAGGCGACTAAGAAGATGATTTTGATCAACAACTAGCCTTGACGGTTTAGTTAAGTACATAAAATAGTTAGCGGGGGTAGCGTGCGAAAGCATGTTGCCCCCGCTTCTTTTTTGGACTTTTGCGACTTTGGTACTACCTTCGCAATGTCTGCAAAGCAATTTTCCGTATTTATATTATTGTATTTTATCATGTTTGGCTCGCAATTTGCTTATCAGTAATTGCCTAGCCATGTTATGGTGTGGTTAGTAGTATGTTGTGTGGTTCTGTCCACAGCATATATTGCTATCTTTGTTCAACTAAATTAACAGGACTAAAGTCGTCATTATGACTAGAGTTATTTCTTCCTTTTTACTAGCGTTTTGCTTAATGACCTCTGTCGCCTCAGCGCAGATGCAGGTGTCGTTTGGTAGCGGTAGTGGTGATGCAGGCACACAAGTGTCGATCGATGTTACCAGTGAAAATTTTCCAGCACTAGTGTTGTATCAGTTTTCGGTTAATTGGGACAGCACGGTGATGCGGATCAATAGTATCACTAATATCAATGGCAACCTTCCCACTTACGGCCCCAGTAACTTTAGTTTACCTGCTAGCAGTGTGGACGTCATGGCTGGCCAGTTGGCTACTTCTTGGGATCATCCCATGTTTCAACCTACTACGTTACCGCAGGGTGAGGTCCTCTTTACTATGGTCTTTGATCTTGTAGGTAGTGCCGGTGATCAGACTAACATCGTTATCTCTGACGAACCCACCGATAGAGAGGCCGTATTAGATGACTTTAGCACAGATATTGGTATTACGGCTAATGTCGGTTCTGTCACGATCAATGGCGGCGGGTCAGGAAATACAGACCTTACTGTTACGATACCAGATAGGGTGACGTCTCCTAATAGTACAGTATGCTTACCTTTTTCGGTTCAAAACTTTAATGATATCCAGAGTATCCAGTTTACGGTCGACTATGACCCTACAGTTGTAACCTACAACAGAGTTCAGTCATTCGGCCTACCATTCTTAGATGAGTTTGACTTCAATACCGCTCTAGCAGCTATGGGTCAGGTAGGCTTTTTCTGGGCGGATGATAGTACTATCGTTCGTTCGCTAGCTGATGGAGACGTATTGTTTGAGATGTGCTTTGATGCTGTGGGGGCACTAGGTAGTTCTACACCTGTAGAGATCACTGGTAGCCCTGTGGCGATTGAGTTTTTCGGTAACGGGCAGACATATGTAGTAGGTAGCGGCCTCACACTTAACCAGGGTAGTATCACTATCCAGGAGGGAGTAGTGACGCCGCCACAGTTTAATGTGGGCATGGTCACTGGTGATGTAGGAGATATCGTCTGCGTACCGGTAGAGGTAGTCGACTTTACGGATATAGTGAGCTTCAGGCATAGTATATCATGGAATGATGCTCACCTGCGATTTGTAGAGGTGGCCAACTTTACGCTGCCAGGTTTAGGAGGTAATGACTTTAACAATATATCGTCCAGTCAGCTCAATGCTATCTGGGACTCTCCGTCGAGCGATAACTTTAGTGTAGGCAATGGACCTATATATGATATGTGCTTTGAGATCCTGAGTCCGTGTGACAATGGTGCAGAGCGACCAGTCAATATCGCACAGGTAGGCCCTGCAGAGGTAGGTAGGATCAATGCGAGTGGTATACCTGTTGAGATACCAGGTGTCATATATAACAATGGATCTGTAAAGTGTGAGACTGAGATAGACTGTCCCACCGTAACAGCTATAGCTGCAGATTGCCAGGATGGAGCAGGAGACCTACTAGTGGGAGATATAAGTGGATTGGATGCTAGCTGCGAGTGCAGATGGACAGGTCCAGCTACACAGACGACGACGGTAGGCAGCGGTAGTTGCAACTTTGTAGGAGTACCTGCAGGTGCATATACTCTTACCATCGTATGCGATGGCGAGACGGTGTGTACTGTAGGTGCCACGGTTGCTCCAGCCCCCATGATTACAGTTAATGGGAATGTGACCAATGCCTCCTGTGGAGAGCTAGGGTCTATCACCGTACTGCCAGAGGGTGGCACGATGCCATATATGTTTAGCTGGTCCAATGGTATGAATACACCTACAATCACAGGCCTGCAACCAGACACATACACTGTGACTGTTACTGATGCGGCCAGTTGTAGTAACATGCGTACGTTTACAGTAAGCGCTGATGTTACAGAGCTTACGATCAGTGATGCAGCGATTACACCTGTAAGTTGTAATGGTGGAGCAGATGGCGCTGTAGCCCTTACTATTGATGGAGGCTGTAGTCCTTACTCTTTTGTGTGGACAGGCAGTACATCGACTACTGAGACTGCGACTGGATTGTCAGCAGGTATGGTGAGTGTAGTCGTTACGGACGACAATGGCTCGACTGTAACTATGTCTTACACGATCACCGAGCCAGATGCCATAGCTGTAGTAGCTACTACTAATCCTGCATGCCCTGGTACTGCAGAGGGTAGTATATCACTAGCCGTTACAGGAGGTACCGCTCCTTACACAGCTGCATGGACACCGCCGGATACAGGCCTTACACTGACAGACTTACTGCCAGGCATGTATACAGTAACCATCACAGATGGTAACCAGTGTGAGTTTACAGCTACATATGAGGTAGAGCCAAGAGATCCAGCTATGTGCGACGGTTCGTGCCCTACAGCTTCTAACTTTACGTTTAACGACTACAATGGCTTCGGCGTATCATGTAATGGTGCTGACGATGGCAGCGTAGAGTTTGATATCGCTAATGGTGCTTATCCGTTATCGATCACTCTAGCAGGACCGGCTGCCATGACGGTAACTGCTGCCGCAGATGGCGTCGTATCTTTTGACAACCTATCGGCAGGTGAGTACACAATTACCTCTACTGATGGAGCAGGTATGACATGCTCGATACAGGTCTTTACAGTTACAGAGCCAGTGCCCTTTGTTATTACTAATGTATCTACGGGAGATGTCGTTACAGGTTGTGACGGTTTTATAGACTACGACCTCACTGGTGGAGTAGGAGCAGTTACCTGCTTCTTAAACGGAGTAGTTGAGGCCGACTGTGACTTTAGCAACCTATGCGAAGGTATGTATGTCATCTCCTTCGTAGATGCCAATGGCTGCGAGGTTCAGAGAATGGAGCGGATACGTAATGTCAATGGCCCAGAGGGTCCTTGTTATCAAGCCAATACAGTAATTACACCAAACCAAGATGGCGCTAATGACTTCTTCGTAGTATCCTGCGTTGAAGACTTCCCTACTAGACTACAGGTCTTTGATCGATGGGGTGGACTGGTATTCGAGCAGCAAGAGTATGACAACACATGGGAGGCTGTTGATCTCAATGGTGTTGATTTACCGGAGTCGGCTTATATGTATGCACTGTCCGTCAACTTTGGCAGTGGTAGAACAGAAATCTTTAAAGGGACACTTACAGTCTTGCGTTAATCAATATTGTCTTGGTCATCCTTACAGAAGCAACAATCATGAAGAATTTATATAGACTACTACCTATCCTTATCATAATGGGTGTAGGTATCAATATGGTCACAGCTCAGTCGCGTTACTTTGATGAGAGAGCTGTCTACGGTCATCAGATCATTGCCCCATACTTGGTCAATCCAGGTGCCATAGGTGCTAATGACCACAGCGAGGTACTCGTTAATTACAGAAACAAATGGTCAGACTTTGATGGCAGCCCAAGTACCATCACATTTGGCTACGCTGGCCCAGTAGGTAACCGCCTATCACTAGGTGCCCAGCTTATGAGAGATAAGTTCGGTGTACTAGAGTCGAGTAAGGGAGAGTTTGGTCTCGCCTACACGATTGATAGTGAGGTCAATAGAGTTAGCTTTGGTATCTCTACATCATACGTACAGCACAGGGCTTCTGGAGACTTCGGCACGACTAACCTAGATGACCCAGTCCTCATACGCAGACTGGACGGAGATCAGTACTTCGAGGCTAGCTTTGGTATTTTTGGTAGATACAATGATGCCCTCACTTATGGTGTATCACTACCATCTTTAGTGAGTAGCAGGATTAATAATGACTCAGCGCTTGAGGAGTACGAGCCTGGTTTTGGTTATATCATCAATCTTGGATATGATTTTACTACCAGCGATGGTCAGATCAAGCTGATGCCAGCTATATTTATCAAAAGCCTCAATAATGTGCCTACACATGTTGACCTGGCTATGCGCCTATCCTTTTTGGACGATAGATTTACGGGGGGCTTAACCTACAAGCTAGGTCAGGACAATACGCTAGGCTTCTTAATTGGTACTAGGGTAGATGCCCTCAATCTGTTTTACAGCTATAACGTCACGAACCAGCAGTTTCAGACTTACAACAATGGTGTCCACGAACTGACGCTTAGGGTAGATATAGGTAGAGACGACAAGAAGAACTAGATCTCAAAGACCTATTAATGATACAAGAGGCTACTGGAAACGGTAGCCTCTTTTTTTATGCAGTAGCTAATATACAGATTTTTATACATTGTAAAAAATGCATATTTGATAATTACCCATGCGTTAGAATTTCGAGGCAATTCATATCTGTATCTTTGGGCTTGGTGAGGTGTGCCTAGAGGTAGGCATTCGTCCCAATGACCATTCATTTTCACATTAGATAGCCATTCAACCATCTAGTCGTGTCATGAGGTCATATAGTATAGGCTATAATGTTACCATGATATCTTTTATTAATTAAACTTAATCTCATGAAGAAATTATTTTTCATGCTAGTGCTCATTGCTGGTTTCGGCCTGTCAATGCAAGCTCAAGCATCTTTTTTCAGTGCAGATGAAGCTCTCTCTAATTTGAAGGAGAGTTTAGAAACGCTTAGGACTGCTCCTAGCATGACAGCAATGTCAGTTTCTACTTCTGATGTACAAGCCGTTGCTGATGCAATGTCTATTGAATCGAAATCTGTTGGTATGCGTAGAACGATCGAATTGATCGCTGACTACGGTAACAATGCTGCCACAGTCGATTTGGCCTTTCAGGATCCGTTTTTTCAGGGTCAGATGGTGACTCCGGTAATGGTCTCTGAGGCTAGGGAGCATGTTCTTAATTTAGTTCGCGTACTGAAGTAGCGAAAATCAGTAACAAAAAATTTTTCTTTTAAAACTCAATCTCATGATGAAAAGAACTAGACAATTGTGTCTTACGTGTCTTGCTGTTCTCATGTTGTTCGCTGGTCAGTCTTATGGCCAGATCGTTCAAGGTGATGCTATGGTAACCATAGCTTGTGACGGCGTAGATACTTATACAGATTCTGGTGGTGATGCTGGTAATTACGGCATTAATGAACTTACCACTACAATGATTTGCGCTGACGGTCCTAACGTGACTGTTCAGGTAACCTTTACTTTTTTCGATGTTGAAGCTGGTAACCCATCTTGTTGGGATGACTTGACGATCGCCGGTGATGCTAATGGTAATGATGGAACATACTCAGGTGACGCCGGCGATGGTGGAGCTGCTTTAGCGTGTATGGATGCAACTGACGCTACTGGCGCAGTTACACTTCCTACGTTTGAGAGTGCACCAGGTGGTTGCCTTACGTTTACATTTGAGTCGGACGGATCTATCACACAGGGTGGCTGGACTGCTGATGTTGTAGGTGTACCTGTTTCAGGTTCATGTACGACTGGTGGCGGTGGCTCAGGTACTGCTGATGCATGTATCCTTGTTTGTCCTGGTGACCAGACTTACACCCTAGGTGGTGGTGAGTGTACAGTTATACTTCCTAACCTTGTGTCTTTCGCAGGCGCTTGTGATCCTGCGATTGTTGGTATGCTAGTTGAAGGTTTTACTGCTGAGTTTGACTTTGCGTCATTTCCAGAGGTTAACCTAGTAACTACTCCTGCTCCTTCGGGCACACCTTTTACATTTAATGGTGCTTGTTCAGACTTTTCTGGTGCTCCTACAAGCGTCACGCTTGTTGACGGTGATTGCACTGGTTTTGTCTATGGTATAGTAGAGTTCCAAGTACCAAACTTCGATGGTACGCTGTCATTTGACTACGACTATAGTAATAACCTCAACTTTGGTTTCAGAGGTCTATTTTACCAAGCAGAGTCGATTGATCCTAACTTCGCACCGATTCTTATCGAGGACACGCCAGGCACAGGTACTTTCAGCATTCCTTTGGTAGCTGGCCAGACATTCGTTTTGATGTCTGCTCACCAGTTTATTGGTGGAGGTTCTCAGGCAGTGCTCACTAATCTCAGATATGATTCTGGGCTGATGATTTCTCCATTTACGATTAACCAAGTGACAGGCCCAATGGCTGGAGAGGCACTTGTTCCAGGTGAGTATGACTTGGAATTCGAATTACTTAATCCTGATGGTGTTGTAGTTGACGAGTGTGATTTTACTGTGACAGTTAATCCTTTCGCTAATCCTTCAACTTCTCTTACGTGTAATCGACAGGTTAATATCTCAGCTGATAATGACTGTGAGGTATCTTTCAATGCTGATATGTTCCTGGAAGGTGATAACTATGGTTGCTTCGATTCTCTAGAGGTGGCTATTATTCCTTTTGGTGATGAAAACCAACGTATTGACTTAAATGTAAATACGCTAACACTCCCATTCAACAATTTCCTTACTGATGCTAATCGTCCTCACAAGTATGAGGTAATCGACCCGGCAACTGGTAACCTATGTTGGGGATACTTCATCGTAGAGGATAAGATCGCTCCAGCGGTTGATTGTCCTTGTGCTGTGGACGATCCTGCTACAGGTGTACCTGGCACTCCAGTAATGCAGTTAGTGGGTAGCCTTGATCCTGGTGCTCCCGAGTATGCTAGAGCTAATCAATTTGCCTTTGGTGGCGCTTGTACAGTTGCTGGTGCAGGTTTCGGGTATGATGCTATATCATTCCAAGTGACAGCAGACGATACGTATGATCTTACTTCTACTTATGGAGGTGATGGATTTGCTACATTGTATGCAGGTACTTTCGATCCTACTGATGCTTGTGCTAATGCTCTTGCAGCTAACGATGATGATGCAGGTGGTTTAGATCCTGAGTTTACTGGTATACCACTTGTTGCAGGTGTGACATACACACTTGTATATGCAGAGTTCTTCGCATTTAGCGCATTGGATGGCGAATACACATGGACGATCAGTGGTGTTAACGGTGGAATGGCTCTTTCACCTGCTGAGGAATGCCAGTTCTTATGTTATGAGAAAGATGCAATCCTCTCAGGTGCGATTCCAGTGCCTACACCTAATCTTAATACAGGTGATAACTGTGGTTCTGTAGAAGGTATCTTCACGGACCAAGTTTCTGGTGATGAGTGTGGACAAGAGAGAGTTATACGTACTTGGGCATTTACTGACCAGAGTGGTAATTCTTCTACCTGTACTCAGGTATTTATCATTAACAATATAACTGTTGCAGACTTATTCCTACCACCACTAGTCGTAGAACTAGGTTGTGGTGCAGGTGTTGATCCTTCTGACATAGCACTTAGCGAAGGTATAGAGGTTGCATTCCCGCACTACTTCATCGATGGAGATGCGGTAGCAGTCAATAACCAAGTTTGTAATCTTATCACTTCTTACTCAGATACTGAGTTTGACGCATGTGATGTAGGTTGCCATGGTAATAGCAAGATCATCCGTGATT
>CAYMFD010000028.1:0-34462 GCA_964389475.1 uncultured Saprospiraceae bacterium | reverse complement strand
TCAGCTGGGACCTGCATAAGGAGAAGTATGACATAGACTGTCCAGATTGTTGATGGCTCTTGTCATGCTCTTAAGTACCTGCACATAGTAAGAGTAATGCTGTGGGATCTTGCCATGAGATCTCGCAGCATTACTTCCATTTGGCATTGTTTTGTGAATCTTCATGCGATGGAGACTTGTAGGGGGTGTTTATTTGGTGGTAGCAGTCAGTAATTATCAAAATACAGAGATAGCCGTCAGCACCAGCAAATATGTGGTTGAGAGAGTAGACAGAGGCTTGCAGATGTATAATGCCGATACATATTTGGAGGCGCTAATGCAATTAATGTCATTTTCAATAGTAGTCGGTATTAAGGATAGTAATCGAGCTCTGACTAGAGCTGCCCCCACACCTCCAGTGCCTTGAGCATCCGACTGCCATACCAGCTGTAATGTTCGCCGTCGACTAGGCTGATTTTTGCCGTAGGACATAGCTCCTGTAACTCCTCGATGTGCCGATCTTTAAACGGGAAGGGCTCGCTAGATAAGAGGATGTGGCGAGGGTTAAGCGCTGCGATCGTCTCAGCATCGAGGCTAGGGTAGCGCTTGTGATCTTGCAATACATTGTAGTATCCCGCATAGCGCATCATGGCCGAGATGTAGGTGTCGCCACCTATACTCATGTAGGGCTTGCGCCAGATCAGGTAGAGGGCTGGTTCTGTAGCGCTGAGGTCTATCTTAGCGGCTGCGGCATTTATGCTATTGCTTAGATGTGCGGCAGCCTCCTCCTTACGGACGAGGGTGCCGATATCTTTGATCATGTCGATGCTAGTAGGTAAGTCGATCACGTTGCTGACGTAGGTGGGTACGGGGGTGTCACCATCCCAGAGCCCTGCGTCAGCTACTTGTTCTTCTATGTTTTCTTCTTTGCTGGCTATGATGAGGTCGGGGTGGAGGTCGTGTATAACTTGGGCCTTGACGGTCTTGGTACCGCCGATCTTAGGTATCGTCTGGATGATGGGCTGTGGGTACACACAAAATTTAGTCCTACCTACTACTTGATCACCTACGCCTAGGTCAAACAATAATTCGGTAATGCTGGGTACAAGAGAGACGATACGTGATGCCGGTCGTGTGAGCTCGACTAGTCTACCTATCTGGTCATGACAAGATAACATCTCTACTTATTGATGATCGCCTCTGCTGCCAGTCGTCCTGACCGCATAGCCGCATTGAGCGAACCATAGTGGAGGTAGTCTCCACAGATGTATGTATTGCCTTGTACCGTGAGCTCACCTTCCTCGACATGGGTCTGGTCGGGCAGGGCATACTTTATGTCGTAGGTTTTGATATGCTGCCAGGATTGGCTTTCTGGCAGTATGTCTGCTAGCGCGGCCTTGATTGCTAGGTCTATATCGGTATCCTGATCGACATCTCTTAGGGTCAGTGAGATGAGCCGCTTACCCGCAGGAGCATAGTGACTGCTGAGTGAGGTAAGGTCGCAGATATTGTTGACCATGCCATCGGGTAGTAGCGTGATAAGCCTCGGCGCGAGGTCGCTTGTATCGCAGCTATAGTATACCGTCGTCGTACTGCGATAATCTGCAGGTACTTTTTGGCCGAGTAGTTGCGCAGCGTGTAGCTGGTCCACCGCTAGTATGCATTGGTCATAGTCTAGGGTAGATCCGTCACTACACTTTGCGGTACTGCTATCTAGGGCGGTGACGCTAGTACCTAGCGTTATGTCTTGAGTAGGCAGGTGATTCGCTAGCTGGTCGGCAATAGCACCGATGCCCTGTGCCGGGATGGCTGCATCACCTTGGGAGAACATTTTGAACACAAAGTCAAACATCCTTCTGCTAGTAGATAGATCGTTTTCTAAAAATATACCTCTGTAAAATGGCATGAAGAAGCGAGCGATCATATCGTCAGAAAAGCCGTAGTCTTCCCGTAGTACGCTGCTCGTGCCCTTTTCTGTTTGTGCAAAGATGCTCTCGACGGACGTCTTGCTTAAGCGCTGCTTGAGCTTTAGGATTTTGAGCTTGTCACTCATATTACCTATGCCTGAGCTGAGGGTAGGTAGTAGGCTCGCTGGATCTCTAAGCGGATCACCGATCTGCCTTGCCTTACCACCTGAGAGGATGACTGATCCCGGCTTAAATGTCCTGAGATCTAGCGCCGCATAGTCTAGTATCCTCTTGGCTTCTGGGTAGGCAGTCAGAAATACTTGAAAGCCTCGATCTAGTCTATATCCATCCACCACATCGGTCTGTACACGACCACCTAGGGTATTCTGTGCCTCTACTAGTGAGAATGATCGGCCAGCCTTATGCAGGTAGTAGGCAGCCGTGAGGCCCGTTATACCACCGCCTATGATCAGCGTATTTGCCATAGTTATTGCTTGACTACAGAGATCGTTTGACTTACGGCACCCTCGCCCAGTAGGCGTACATAGTAGACGCCTGGTCTCCACGTACCTGTTGCTATCGTTGTCGTCTCTCCCGTGAGTGGTTGACTAACAACTACACGACCGACTACGTCAAATATCTGTGCCGTGTGCAGGCCCTCGTTCGGTACGGTGATCTGTACTTGATCGCTAAATGGAGATGGACTTACAGTCAAGCCTTGTATCGCTACCTCATCGAGAGCGGTGACCATCGTAGTCACTAGATCTGCTCTGAAAGCATCAATACCGGCCTCCACGATATGGCCCTGCCCGAGGTCCTGTGCGGTAACTGAAAATCGCATTTCGTCGGTAAAGGCGAGTTCGTCAGGTGTGAGTACAAACCTCAGCGTCTGCCAGCCGTCCGATGACTCTGGCGTGCGGAAGAGCTCCATCGTATCTAGTCCATTACTCAATGTCATGACTAGGGTATCATCTAGCGGCGCATTACCACAGCAGGTGTAATACCAATAGCTAACGGTAATTGCAAGACTATCGGCTGTACTCGTTACAGCACTGAAAGCAGGGCTTGTCAGCACCGTGCTGCCGTCATCTACATCGTCATCACCGAGGCCTATGCCATCATTACCGGTCACGTAGGCAAAGTTGAGGACGTCGCCGTCCACATCAGTATCGGGGTTGCTTACCTCATTGGTGCCTGTGTTGACAGTACCGACTGGTACTACTCTTTGCCACTCTCCACTGGCGCTATTGCTTGTTACCTCCCAGCCTAGGTCTGTGAAAAAGTCATCGACAATACCGCTATCTAGAGCGATCGTGACGATCTCGTCACCATTGATACTTACATCGCTGGCGAGTTTGGATTGGTATGACCATGATGTACCATACACATCGTAGTCTGAGCCTCTATCTAGTTGATTGCTAGCCTCGCCTAGATTATTGACGGAGCTCTCTAGTGTCTCTCCCAGTTCTTCGCTGACGATGAGTACCTGCCCGTCAGATAGGCTGCTACCTGTGCTGTTATCCTGGAGTATGGTGGTTAGCGTAGCTCTTTGTAATAATGCGAAGGTCTGTTCATTGACCACGCCAGCCTCTAGGTCGATTGAGACGATCCGTGTGTCATAGCCGAGGGCTCGCACACGTACGTCGAAGGTGCCTGTCTCTGCGATGCCGGTCTTAAATGTACCGTCATTAGCTACGTCACGGTGTGGTCTACTGCCGAGGATCTCCACGGTAGCACCTGGCAGTAACTCTCTGGTGATCGAGTCGACGACCATGCCCTCTAGGTAAGATGCTCGTACATATGTAGGCTCGAATACATATAGACCCGTGTTGATATCATTAGCGATGACCAGACCACTTGGTAGATAAGGAGTGACTCCCCAGCAACCGTTAAACCCACGGCCGGTACCACTAGCCTGTAGCCAGGTATCGTAACTAGCTACCTCTACAAGGTTATCGGGTTTATTACCATCGATGACGATCACACCATCCTCATACCAACTAGTAACTAGAAATCCATTGTGGTAGTGTGTATTGTGTGGTATAGTCGCTGCCTCTCCTAGTGGTCTGTATGGTTGGAAAGCATCTAGGAACTTGATATTGTCAAGATCCGAGATGTCATAGGCATCTACATTGGCATCGCGAACCTCATCCGTCGTAAAGGCAAAGTCACCATCGTCACTCACCCAAGCATTGTGGGTAAAGTCAGTAGTCGTCCTTTGACCTGATAGGCGTACGGGATTAGCAGGATCAGCTATGCTATATACACCGAGCTCACCGATGTAGATCTCACTTGCATACAAGAAGGTATCCTGTACATAGACATCGTGTGCATAGAAGTCATCTACGACCCCAGCAACTGGTGGCTCCAGAGGATCCGCCTCCGTGTCGAGGATGAGTACACCACCACGCTGATTATCACTATCTAGACCTGCTAGATATACATAGCGATCATCTGCATAGATATTATGCACTCTGTTGAGTTGTTGGTCTCCGCTGCCTTTGTCATATATGGGTCTCCAGAAATTATGGGTAATGCTATCCCCCACAGCACTCATGTCGATTACGAGGAGACCGTCATTACCCTGGTCAGCCGTGACATATATGTAGTCGCCTACAGATTTCATGTCTCTCCATATACCCACAGCCCCCTCTACCTCGTAGACGAGCTCAGGGTTGCTAGGGTCAGCAAGGCTAAATAGTAGGGTGGAGGTCCTTGACCCTACGACGGCGTATTCTACACCATTCTTATCGACAAAGCCCCAGATGTCATTGCCATACTCGACTGCGGTACTGTACTGTACGTTACTTACCAGCGCTAGGTTATGGTCCTGTGATTGGGCTGTAGCCCAAAAAGAAAGCAGAAAAAGGATCGAAAATAATCTCATGTTGTGTGTCTAGTCATCGCAGGGCGAAAGGCTCTTGCAGCGACGGATAATAGAATCTTTAGCCCTACAAAGAACGTAATCCTTGACGACAAATAGTAGCTCATGTCAGAACCTAGCGGACATATGACATAAATGTCGCTGCTAGCCTACAGGTACAAGCGCATGTAAAGACCCACTCTGCTACGATTATTAGTATTGACGGAGTGCAGCGAAGTCGCACCCACATCTGCTCGTAAACCCCGCAAGGGTAGTCCGTAAAGGAGGTTGATCTGGGCACTGAGGTCGGTAGGTATGTCCGCCGTCGAGAGCGAACTGACGTCAAGCGATGGCTCTATGGCATTGCCACTAGTATACACCGGGGCCGTGTATATAGCGCTTACTTCACTACGCCACCTGTCAGACCATTGAAAACCTATGCCGGCCTGCACGACAGCGCTATGGATGTAGCCATACTGCTGGATATCTCGGGTGATGGTGGTCTCTCGGGTAGCCGTCCCGGGTAGGGTGCCTATGACGCTGCCCGTATCATTGATGACGATCGTGCCATCAGCAGTATTGATCCGCTCTACCGTGGTGATGGTGGCGTTAGCTCGTTGTCGCTGTCTCTGTACCTGGTAACCTAGTCCCGCAGACCATGACCACCGGCCGGTCATGGTCCGGTGATACTGTAGGCTGGTAATAGACGATAGCAACTGCGCCGTACGTATATTATTATCGCCATCTGCCGCGACAGATGTTACCCCGAGAGGCGTGTAGGTGCCCTGGTTGAGGGACCATAAGGCTGTCGCAGGCCTAGTATTGTTGAGAGGCGATTGATAGCTTGGTGTAGGTAGGTCGTCTGTAGTAATGAGTAGTAGCTCAATAGAAATGGGTAGTAGAGGCGATATGAATGTCTCGTCTAGCTCTGTAATTGCGATACCTGCATTATTCGCAGTTGTACCGTCAGCACCAGTGTCGCTAGGCAGGAGAGCCTTTCCATTATTAGATGTCTGTCCTGCCTGAGTGGCCAAGGGTTGCATAATAGCAGATGGTTGTACCTGGGTGTCGTATTGAATTACTGATGGGCCATTGTCGCTGTTATTGTTGAGAGTAAGAGGCAGGGTTGACTTGCTGCTGACCAAGTTTTGAATTTTGCTGCTAGGATCTGCCGTTAGGCTTGCTGGAGAGTTCGCGTTGTTGTTGTTGTTGTTGTTGTGATCCGTAATTCGGCTTGCACTTTCTTTACCGTCGGCAATGTCGTTACTTGTGAGCGGTTGGTTGTCAGACGTAGTACTAGCTTGTGCCTGTAGGCTTATATCTGACAAAGACTTTGGGCTGACGTTTAGTAAGTAAGCAGTTGTTGAGACTAGTACTAGAGCGATAATGATCCCAAACCTCCACCATAGTACAGGCTTTCTATTGTCATCTTCTTTGTCTAGGTGATCTGCAATCGCATCCCAGCCTGCATCATAGTCGATATCAGGTTCGATGCTAGTAAGCTTGTCTTTATATTTATTGTGCTCTTGTGATGGCATGGTCTTGTGATTGTGTGAGTAAGACTTGGAGTCGTGTGCGAGCTCTCAAGAGATGAGAGCGAGACGTCGCTGCGGGGATATCTAGTATCTCCGAGATCTCGAGGTGTGTATATCCGTCAACCACAGAGAGTTGAAAGATGATGCGTTGTTGCTCAGGTAGGGTGTTGATCAGTTGCAAGAGATCTTCTGCAGCCATGTTATCTGTAGGGTCAGGACCTTCAACAGCCCACTGCTCGTCTAGGCCATTGCCGTCGAACGAAATGCTGTTCTTTGACCGCAGATAGTCAATCGATTTGTTACTGGCAATTCTGCAAATCCAAGCACCGAAGGACCCTTTGTCCGAACGGTATTGATGCATTTTGCTAAAGGCTGTGATGAAGCATTCCTGCATTAAATCTTTGGTAGTGCTTGTGTCTTTGACATACCTAAAACAGATATTGGCTACTTCCTTGGCATACTGATGATAGAGCTGCTTTTGGGCAGCTCTATCATTAGCAATACATTGTTCTATAAGAGTTGGAGTCGCCATGGACTTATTGGATAAGTGCTTTGTAGGTAGCGTTTGTTGGTGCAGCGCTACGGGTCGCCACTTCAAAGAGTGTACCTGTCATAGTTCCATACACATAGTTGTTTGTCACACTATCGATTGTATATTGTGGTGCTTGATCCTGACTCATCACGTAGGTAGTAGTTCCTGCATTTTCAAAGATCGCTACACCTGTGCAGGTGCCAGATCCGCTATCGCTTGCAGTAAGTATTACTGCGACTTCTGTCAAGTCTGGATCGGCAAAACCTATTAGCCAACCATCGTTTTCTCGAGTAGCAGATACGAAGTCATAGTCAAGCTGTACTCCACCTACGTTAAAGACTCCCTCACTTTCATCAGGTATTAAAGCCTCTTTGCAGACGAAGATGTCGTTGTTGAGATTACCATCTAGTGGTAAGCAAGTTGCAATGGTATCACGGTACCCGAATGGTGAGTTGGCTCTGATAGTGTAGCACGTAGCATTGCTACAATTATTCGCTTGTATGTCGTAATTCGTTGAGCCTAAGTTGTTTTGGTAGGAATTGTTTTCGCCTTCGAAGGTGATGGATATAGATACACCTGGTACTTCTTCACCAGTATCACAATCCAGTATTCTGCCTGTAAAGTTGTACTCTCTATATACATTGTTGCCCACATCGACTGTACCAATATCTAAGTCGTCGTCAGTGAGAGTTACTACCTGTGCATTTTGTAGTACTTGCCTGCAGAGATCTACTGCAAATAAAATGAAATCGCCACGTTGTGATGTTGCGATCTCCCAGTTACCGTCTGCGTCTGAGACGGCATACTGTAGGTCAGTTAAGTCCTGTCTTGCTATCAAAACTATTGCGCCTTCGACTGCCTCGCCACTAGGTGTGGCCGTAATGCCAGAGAGTAGGATTAAGCTATCGGATAGTATCGTCGCTGTAGTATGATTACCGCCCGTTACTTCTTCTGGCTTGATAAGTACAAAGTCATGAGTAAGGTCCTTATCAGTAACAGTGAGTACAGCGGCAGTTTCTATGTAGTCTTCACTTTGTACTAATGCCTCCAGACGATCATCTACTGCTGCTAGATCATTAAAGGCGTAAGAGCCATCCTGCTCCGAGATAGTGCTATGTATGATACCATTGTGTAGTAGGGATACTTCTGCACTAGAGAGGAGATTACCTTCTCTATCTGTTACTTTTCCCGTAATAGCTATAGTTGATACAGTATCGGGCACAGTGATGACAACCTCATCGTCGACAATGTCGAAATTATCATCATTGCAAGAGGCTAGTGTCATTATCGCTCCCATCAAAAGGAGAGCTGCTATTTGTTGAATTATTACTTTCATGGTGTTTGTTGTCTGATGTACTAATGTGAAAATGAATTTCTAGTTGTTGTCGACACCCTCTCTACGGAGCCAAATAGCATCACGTTGCAGTCGAGACGATTTTTCTCTGAAATTCTTTCGGCAGTAGGATCGACTTATTGAGGACATGATAGTGAATGGCAATTTCACCGCTTTACGCAAGCCCGCACAACTTTTGAACATCGAGTATAGTTTTAAGAAGCGATATTTGTAGCATGCTATACTATAAGACATTTGATCATCCGACCTCTGCTGAGTGGGTCACCTTTGTGCATGGCGCAGGAGGATCATCTTCTATATGGTACAAGCAGATCCGTGAGTACAAGAAGCACTTTAATGTCTTGCTACTAGACTTGAGAGGTCATGGACAGAGTAAGACACTGCCCAAGCTGCTTAAGCGCTACACCTTTACGACGATCACGCAAGATGTCATAGAAGTCCTCGATCACCTCAAGTTACGCAGCAGTCACTTCGTAGGTATCAGCCTGGGTACGATCATCATCAGAGAACTGGCAGAGTTAGCGCCAGACCGGGTACGTTCTATGGTGATGGGAGGGGCTATTATGAAGATGAATGTCAAGTCTCAGATTTTGATGAAACTCGGCTTTTGGTTTAAGTCTGTGCTCCCCTATATGCTGCTCTACAAGTTTTTCGCCTGGATCATTATGCCACGACGGCAGCACAAGGAGAGTCGCAGTCTTTTCGTGAGAGAAGCCAAGAAGCTGTACCAGAAGGAGTTTATCAAGTGGTTTAGGATGGCAAGTGAGGTCAATCCCTTGCTAAGGTTTTTCAGAGAGAAAGACCAAGGCATACCTACGCTTTATATCATGGGCGACCAAGATCATATGTTTTTGCCCAGCATCCGAAAGATCACGGCCGAACATCAAAACAGCACGCTGCATGTCATTCCCGACTGTGGCCATGTTGTCAATGTCGACCAACCTCAAGTTTTCAATGACGTGACGATAGCCTATATCCAATCGTGCAAATTGGGCAAGGTCAGCTGACATTAATCTCCTCTTTCGTCAGAACCTAGTGTTGTATGTTACCGTTACTACTGCATACTTACAGCGTATGAGCAGAGCGACAGATACACCGAGAGAGTCCACACAGAATATCGATCCAGATAAGGTTGCCGAAAACCCCGGTCTACTCCCCTATGCACACCATGTAGGTAGTGCCATTATCCGACCACTTGATAAGGGTAAGTCCAAAGGACTAGCTATGTCTGCCATGTTTGAGCAGACGGGTACGTCTCTGCAGCGTATCAAGGAGCAGGTAGAGATCTTGATCAGGCAAGCACAAGATATCCATGATCGTATCGACATCAGCGAACGTATCTATGGTGCGGATTGTGGATTTGAGCCCATTGTGGGTCGTACTTATCACCTGTACGAACGCAGTAACGGACAGGCGATCCTTAGTATGATAGCTCCTGATGAGTGGGGTAGGTCTAAGCCGTATACATGGCTAGCCACGGCAGAGTTGCTAAGCGATCATACCTGGAAAGTCCTAGAGCGAAGCGACGTAGCAGTGGGCTACGAGATGTCCGAGGACTAGCGTCCTAGATACCGCTATCAGCTATATAGAAGCTACCAGCCCTCTTGACAATAACAGGTGTCAGAGCTTGCTAGTAAGAAGGTTTGCTGAGTATGCTAGGACTGTGTCCTTTTTTCGCTGTGTTAGCGCCGTCGTTGATGGTCCCGCAGACTTCGTCCGGTTTTGCCCGCTGATATGTTCAATAGTTTTACTTTTGTGGTCGCTTTTACTAGCAGGCTTCAAGACCTTTAAATGATCAGATGATTTACAATAATATACTAGACACTATCGGAGATACGCCGATGGTCAAGATTAATAAGATTACGAAGGACTTACCCTTCCCTGTATTCGCTAAGGTGGAGTACTTCAATCCTGGTCACAGTACCAAGGATAGAATGGCCCTACAGATGGTCGAGGACGCAGAGAAACAGGGGCGAATCACACCTGGTGGTACCTTTATAGAGTGTACCAGTGGTAATACGGGTATGGGTATCGCCCTAGCTTGCATCGTCAAGGGGTACAAGTGTATCTTCACTACCTCAGCAAAGCAGAGTCCCGAGAAGGCTCAGGTATTAAAAGCACTAGGTGCAGAGGTACACATATGCCCAGCTGGTGTAGACCCAGAGGATCCTAGGTCATACTATAGTGTGGCAGAGCGACTGAGCAAGGAAATACCTAATAGTTGCTGGTTAAATCAGTACGATAATCCTAGTAATGCCAAGGCACACTACCTCACCACTGGTCCTGAGATATGGAAGCAGACAGAGGGCAAGGTGACACACTTTGTCGTAGGAGTAGGTACTGGTGGTACTATATCGGGTATCGGTAAGTACCTCAAGGAGCAAAATCCTGATATCAAGGTATGGGGCATAGATTCGTATGGGTCAGTTTTTAAGAAGTACCACGAGACAGGCATCTTCGACAACAATGAGATCTATCCGTATGCTCTCGAGGGAGTAGGGGAGGACATCCTGCCGGAGAACGTAGACTTCGACGTGATCGACATGTTTGAGAAGGTCACGGATGAGGATAGCGCTATCATGACCAGACGTATGGCCAGAGAAGAAGGCCTGTTCTGTGGGTATAGCTGTGGTGCAGCTCTACAAGGCCTCATGCAGCTAAAAGATAAGTTCACTGCAGATGATGTCGTCGTCGTACTATTTCACGATCACGGTAGCCGCTACGTAGCTAAGGTCTATAATGACGAGTGGATGGAGAAGCAAGGCTTCCTAGAGGCAGAGCAAAAGACACTCGCTAGTCTAGCCCAATAAGAGATATACAGTACTGTCCTGACAAAGCTGGCAACGTATTTGCCTTACAGGGAGTAACTGTTAAAACCAACAGAGAAAGGGGGATGTCCGAAAGGAGGTCGCCCTTTCTTGTTTTGGCCTACACCAAAAAGTAAACACCAACGAAAAAAGCGCCTTGACTGAGGAGCAAGTGGGTGCAGTAGAGCTTGCCCTTATCTGCTACTAGGGCATGGGTCACGAAGTGGAGAAGGAAGGCCGTAATCCACCAGGCTATGTAGTTCTGTAGCGGGGCATGATCATTGGCAAAACACCAGAAATCCAGTCTGCAAGAGACCTGCTCCATCAAGTAGTCTAGCATCACCATAATACTAGCGCCTATAGCACTGACCATCCAGCGACGCTGCGAGTAATGTCGTGCGACCATAGACGAGGCGATGGTGAGGACTGCCCAGTACGTGCCTATCATAAAGGGTACTTCGTAAGCCTTAGGACCGAGATTAGCACCATAGCTATAGATGCCGAATATCTTACCGGTACTCACTCCCAAGATCTCTATACCCATCCCTACAGCGAATGCGATGGCGAATGCCGCCCAAGCTCTGATGTCATCTAGTCGTACATTGATAATCAAGAGCAGCAGGCCGAGTAGGAGGTTGAGCGGCGTCTTGGTAATGAACCAGTCCACATGGCCCAGCGATATGCCTATGAGGGCACTCAGGATAAATAACCATACCGTAAATATGGAGATGTTACGTACGAGTGCTTGGTGCTTATCGATGGTCGTCCACATAACTTAGATTAGGTTACACACGATTTTGGCAGACTGCAGGCAGAGCGGGATACCACCTCCAGGGTGTACAGAGCCGCCGCAGAAGTAGAGGTCTTTGATCTTGCTCGAAAAATTAGCGTGTCTCAAGAAAGCGGCAAAGCGATCATTACTGGCCGTACCATACAAGGCCCCACGGTGAGACTGCGTCTTGCTAGCTATACTGCGAGGATCTAGGATAGACTCACTGTCGATATGCTGCGAGACATCGGTGCCCAGTATCCGACTTACCTTGTCCAGTATCCGCTGCCGGCTTAGATCTATTAGCTCATCCCAGTCCTGCCCATAGTCACCAGGCGTATTGATCATTACGAACCAGTTTTCGCATCCAGGAGGCGCATCACTTGCCTCGCCCTTGCTGCTGATGTGTATGTAGACGGTGGGATCTTCGTGTAGCGACTGGTCTTGAAATATGGACTCAAACTCCTCTTTGTAGCTGTCACTAAAAAATATGTTGTGTAGGTCTAGCTTGCCAAAGCTCCGATTGATCCCCCAGTAGAATATCAAGGCAGAACTACTTCGCTCCTGCTCTAAGATACTAGTAGGCTGCTCCTCATCGCGAAGTAGTCGGGTGTAGGTGCTGAATACATCCATATTACTGACGACGAGGTCTGCACTTATCGTCTCGCCATCGATGACGACACCTGTAGCCCTGCCATTGTGAGTAGCGATGCGATCCACAGCCGTATTGTACTGGTAGTTGACGCCATGTCGCCTTGCCAGCGCCTCTAGGCTATTGGTAATACTGACCATACCGCCATGTGGGAAGTAGGTGCCGACACCCATCTCTAGGTGGGGGATCATCGACATGATGCCAGGCGTCTGATAAGGATCCGAGCCATTGTAAGTGGCGTAGCGGTTAAACAGTTGTACCAGTCGTTCGTCACCAAAAGCCTTACGGTTGACCTCGTCTAGGGTGCTGAAGATGTCGAGCTGTGGGGTGGCTGCTAGCGCTTTTGCGGTGTCTGTACTCAGATAGGAGGTTACCTTGTGTAGCGACCTGTCGAGAAATACGGGTGCTGTCACCTCGTACTTGCGAGCACTCTTCTTGAGGTAATTGTGTACGGCCTGCTTATCTACATCAAATACGCTGGCCATCGACTCAGCGATATCGTCTTCACTCGATGGCATCTGGTACCTAGTCCCGTCCTCCCAGAAGTAGTGACACACGTGCCCCCTCCGATCATAAGTGAAGTAGTCGCTGCTCTCCTCACCCATGAGGGCAAATAACTCTGTCACTTTATCTGGCATGGTGAAGAGCGATGGGCCCGCATCGAATCGGTAGCCACGACTATCCGTAAAGGACGATAGTTTACCACCAGGGTAGGTATTAGCCTCGTAGACCTGTACATCGTAGCCCTTGGCCTTGAGTCGTATGCTCGTCGCTATACCCGCTATACCAGCCCCTACTATTATCGCTTTTGCCATAGATAGGGACTCAACAAGTTATGTGTGCGAAAGGATCAATTGATCAACGACTTTTGGAGCTGGCCGATCTTGGTGAGTGGATTTGCGGGGAGTAAGCTTAGTATCTACAGTCGGATACCCTCTACCTAGATTCCTAAAACGGATAATTAACCGCCACCTGTAGATTACCCAATGGGCTGGGCTTAAAAGGATTGGGGTTCCAGTAGCGGCCCGTGTCGCGATCGGGGTAGGGGTTACGCATACGATAGCCAAAATCAAAGCGGATAATAAAGTAGTCGAAGTCAAAGCGTATTCCCCAGCCTGCTGCAATCGCAAGGTCACGGTAAAAGTCTCGTGTAAACTGACTACCTGGTCGAGCAGGATCTGCCTTAAGCGTCCATACGTTACCGATGTCGGCGAATAGAGCCCCCTCCAGTACCCAGAAGAGATCCATCCTATACTCTGCGTTAAACTCCAACCTGATGTCTCCACGCTGGTAAAATAGCTGCGCCTCACCATTGATGATAATCGGATCGATCAGTAGACTGTCGTAACTACCAGGCCCTAGCTCTAGTTGGTCCCAGGCTCGCAGACTATTAGGACCACCTACGCCGAATTGCTTGATAAAAGGTATGGCCTCCGAGCTGCCAAATGGCGATCCGACCCCAATGTTGAGGCGGGTTGCAAATTGCTGTCGCTGATTGATTACCTTATATCCACGTAGGTCGGCCTCTACCTTGGCGTATTGGGAGAACTCAAAACGATCTAGGAATTGCCACTTGTTACGAGTGTCAGATAACTGGTTGTACAGCTCATTAGTCAGGTAGGTCTCCCATCCACTGAGCTCGAGATCACTGATAAACGACCAGCTAAATCCACGAGCATTGCTTTCGCTCGAATACTTAAAAGACCCTTGGTGAAAGAAGTAACCCGTTATTAAGTTGTCGGCGAACGTATTGATGATGAACGGATTATTACCTACCGTGATGTCAAAGTTCTCAAATTCGCTGTAGTCGTTGAGCGAAAATGCTGTAGGTGTAAAACTCACCTGTGCATTGTCGTTAATCTTGTACTGGTACTGTACAGCGGCGTTAAAGGACGATACCCCATAAAAATCAACAATCCCCGATCGATTAAATCCAACCTTGAGATTGGTCTTGGCCTCTCGCTTGAGCCGCTCTAAGCCACTCTCCGTCAATATGCCTATACGATTAGTAAATCCTATGACGCCTGCATAGTCGACGAGCTTAGGTATCTGCAGCGAGTTGTCGAGACTAATGTTAAATCTATTGATCCGGAGGTTTACGGGGTCAAACTCGATACTGCCTTCGCCGGTCACCTTAAACTGCTCAGCACCTCCTAGGAGGTTTCTGTTGGTGAGACCGCCACCTGCCCCTAGACCTATGAGCTGTCGCTCTCTCTGGGTGAAGTTACTGTAGTATACGTTGAAGTTAGATTCGCTGATCCACTTGTTTTGGTGGGGAGTGAGGTAGACGTTGTAGTCTATCAGGTCCGGCTCCGTCTTACTGATAGCGGGTGTCATAGCGACAAAGCGATAGGTGCTCAGATCGCTCAGTTTGCGATAGGTCTTGGTCCTTTGATTTCTAGTTAGCAGGTTGCCTTCTTCGAGGTAGATGGCATTGTCTATGACCGATGGCTTGACCAAGATGTTACGCAACTCGTGGTGGTAGACTCTATTATTATGATGTAGGGTGTCGGTGTTACTCCGTAGTTGCCCCTTGTAGTGATCTGTAAATACACGGATGTCGCCTACTCGATATTGACGATGTATGCTGTCTGGTAGCGGGGGTATGACCCGCATAAAGATGTCAACCTTATGATCACCGCCCGTACTATCACCCAGTATCTGGATGTAGTTACCCACGAAGTCGGCATAACCCATGTTTTGGAGGTTGACGATGATCCGGTTTTTCTCTAGGTCAAAGAGGGCCGCATCAGCAGGGTCTCCTTGGTCCACCAGACTCTCGTCACGCATACCCTCCATCAGTTGGATGATATTGGCGTCGCTACCTACATAGAATACACTGTCGATGTAGTGTCGAGTCCCTGGGTCTACCTCGTAAGTGACCTTGGCTTTAAAGCCCTTTCTCTTGATACGAGGCTGGACAGATGCATTGTAGAACCCCTTCTTGTTGCGCAGGTATTTAGCCATGGCATTAGCCACCTCATAGGTGGAGGCAGTATCTACAATAGTCGGTGGCTCACCCACACGGTCTCTAGCCCAGTTATCGTACCATCCTGTATCTTGCGGGTCAGCATGGCGTAGGTATATCCACTCTCGAGGTATGCCCAGTAGGTTTCTGTTGGGCTTTTGGCGGATGAGGGTCATCAATTCTCGCTCTATAGATCGACCATCGGGGAGTTTTTCGTTGTCTTCGAGGCTCACTTTATTGTTGACCAGTAGGTAGTCCTCCTCCTCTAGGTACCTGCCTACGCTACAGCTAGACACCATTATTGCGATCAACATGATTATGCTGATCTTTGCAGAGAGAGAGGTAATAAGTGGTTTGTTATTCAAAAGATCAAGAAGCAAGTGCTAACTAAGAACGAAGCGAAAATTCTAAAGTCGTTAAAGCAGTCTAAATTTCGACAAAAGTATCAGAAATTCCTAGTGGAGAACCCTAAGACGGCCAACGAGTTTCTGAGGGGTAGCACCTATGAGGTGGATCGTTGTCTTGTGACCGAGGCCTACGTCGAGCGATATGCCGACCTGCTGGCCTCGTACACTGGCGAGTATGAGGTGATTACGCCACGCCAGATGGAGCAGGTATCAGCGCTTACCTCTGCATCTGATATACTACTGGTGGTCAATATGCCTGCACCTACCACAGTGCCTAATAGTGGCCGCCTGATATACCTAGACAGGGTGCAAGATCCAGGTAATGTGGGTACTATCATCCGCATAGCCGACTGGTACGGTATAGATGCTGTGGTTGCCTCGCCTGGGTGTGCGGATTACTACAACCCCAAGACAGTACAGTCGACCATGGGCAGTATGGTCAACGTAAGGCTGTGTAGTAGTACTTTCGCTGCGATGCCGACATTACCGCTATACGGTGCAGTGATGGATGGAGCCCCACTGCCAGCAGTAGCGTCAGACCAGTGGATACTCGTGATCGGCAATGAGAGCAAGGGCATACAGCATGCCATCATCAATCAGCTCGATCACAAGGTCACCATCATGGGGTCACCTGATCGTATCGCTGAGTCGCTCAATGCCGCCATGGCCTCTGCTATCCTCATCGATAGGATGGTGAAATGGTAGAATTATGATCGGTCGTCGCACTGCGGGTAAAACCGCACAGCGCTAACACAGACTTATACCATTTCTACTATAAGGTTTCGCATTAGTTTTTGAGTTTATTCAAAATAAGATGAGTCAAAAAACGTAGTGGTAGCCGCGGTCCCTGAGCCTGTCGAAGGGTAGCTACCACGAGGCTTTTTGGCGAAATATGATGAAGAATAAGGCAAGAAATAAGTGAAATTCTGTAGCAGAAATGGTATTAATTAACATAGAAGAAGACCTATCCCGAGGATCTCGAAGCAAGGCTAGTCTAGCTTATCCGACAATGGCTCGATGATCAGAAGCTTTATGGGTGTCAATCTAGGGACACTAGCTCCTCATCTCTGTCAACTTGGAGTCCTAAACTCTCTTCCTCTCAATTCTCAAAATCTCAAACTCAATCTACAAAAAAAAAGAGCCGTGCAGTACCAATACACGACTCTTTAATCTGGCACTAGACACTTGGTCCAGCATATACTTTAAGGATAGTTTAGAAACCTAGTCCAGCTCCCATGCCACCCATCTTCTCGGTAAACTCTTCCATGCTCATTTTCTCGTAGCCGTCCGTGTTGACATCAAACGAGCCAGCGGGCAACTCATTCTTAATTGAGGTTGTCTCCATGGTCATACTCATGACTGGCATAGATAGCGTCACCTCTAGAGGGAAGCCCTCATACTCTACCTTTTCGTAACCTTGGATAAACTTAGCATCACTCTTGATATCTTGCGTTATGTAGGCCTTTACACTGCCTCCCTGCATGTCTGCACTCTTGATGGTCATCAGGTAGCACTTGTACCCTTGGATCTCCTTAGTGTCTGCCTTGTCGTAGGTGATGTCTACGTCTGCTGTGGTTGGCTTACCTTCTGCAGACTCATCAGTGGTCGTCTCTATCCACATCTTCTGACCCATCATGTCCATGTACATGTCCATCTTGCCATTTTCTACACCTACCTTGTTGGTGATATTCATGAGGCCGCCCATCATGCTCATAACACTCATGTACTGCTCTGGAGCGAAGTAGATGTCGGTGGTGGTGCCCTTGAGCATCTGTAGCTGTGCTGCCATTGCTTCGTCATCACTCTCGATCTTAGTGATCTCCATAGTTACATGGCCAGAGGTAAGCTCGTCCTGCGCTAGTAGGGTAGTACTGGTCAGTGTGATAACTAGTGCCAGTAGGGATAATAATGTCTTCTTCATTATTTGCGATTAATCTGTTTACGATAATTATTAATAGAGGATCAAAGTTCCAAAGCTTTTACACGTGTCAGAGTTGCGTCTTGGGCACGTTGATCGACGGATTAACACTATTTTACGACTAGTAGTTGATGAATACCCACTCATCTATATACTTGATAAAGATTTTGGCTAGATTTTCAGCGTCAGCGATGGCTCTATGATGCTTGCCCGTAAACTCGAAACCTTCGTGCTTAGTGGTTTTTTTGAGGCCCGTGCCTTTGTCTAGACGCTTGAGGGTCTGGTATTGCTTTTTGATATTGCTAAAACTGTGTAGCCAGTCTGTATCTAGTTTGTGCAGCTCGCAGTCCATGCGGAGCATCCTGATGTCAAAGTCACCCCAAGCACACAATACGAAGTCCTCATCGTATACGCCTACCCAGTCTTTAAAGGATTCTACTACTCTAGGGAAGGTGTCTGCCTTATCTACGTCGGCCTGTGTGATGGTCGTCAACTTGGTACAGAAGCCGGATAGTCTCGTGTTGACGGTCGGCCTGACGAACTTATTAAACTCACCTAGTATTTCGCCGTACTCATTTACCTTGACTGCCCCTATCTCGATGATCTCTTGAATGCCTTTAGGCGGCCTTCCTAGCCAGCACGTGGCCTCTAGGTCATACAGTATATAATTCAAGATGTACTTAATTTAGATATTAATGGGCTCTGCAGACGACGATCTGTTGATGCTGGGCCATTCGATTTCGCGGTCCAAAAAATATCCCGCTGATCTGTTGTGGTAAAAGTACAACAATTTGAAGTTCTGACTGACGATGTCACCTTTCTTGTCTCGTTTGAGTGGCCGCTTGGGATGGTAGAGGCCCAGCTGATATATCCCCTCTTTTATGAGGTCATCGACATCGAGGGATAGGCGGTCGTCTAGTCTGATCTTATCCTGCTTATCCCACTCGCGTAGTACTGTTAGTGCCTGTTCGGTGACATTCCTAAAGTAGGATAGCTCTATATAGAACTCCTCGTGTGGCATTTTTAATAATGCAAATACATCATCCGTGATGTAGTACTCACGTAAGCAGCACCAGCCTAGGTAGGCGACAAGATGGCTAGGCGTGACCGTATTGTTACGCATATAGCTCTTGAGTATCCGCTCACCTAGTATCCTGGTGTAGACGCTTTCTCGCTGACTATTGCCCTGAAACTGGCCGTCTAGCGTGAAGTAGTCTCGATGGTCGATGATGTTGTTATGCTTGTCACGGCTCACGCCATCCGCATCTACCATATTGCCAAAGACATCCATGGGCTCGCCAAAGGTCATCGTGACATCACCCCGCTTACGCAGTAGTTTGCTGGTAAAGCTTGAGACCTGTCGCCACATAGACGTCTTACCACGACTGCGGCTATACCGCTCCTTGCCCTCTCTCCGCAGATGCTGCTCTATAAGGCTCTCTCCCTCCAGTACGAAGTTGTAGCTGAGCACCAATGGCACGACATAGATGCGTTGGTCTGTGCCAGACTCCAGCGCTGCTCGCTGTGCCTCTACGGCGGAGCCGAGGAGTCCTAGTTTGAGCCGCTGCTCTATGGCACCACTCCTAGACCTAGTGCCACCCGGAAAAAATATATTGTTGACACCTCTCAGCAGGCTATGCGTCGTCATCGCCTTAAGGCATTCTAGGTAGATGGGATTTTTCTTTCTGCGATCGACTCGATAGGCACCCAGTCGATTCATAAAGTAGCCCGCTAGCTCGGTGTCGTAGAGGTTGAGACCCGCCCCGAAGGAGAAGGCCGGTAAGCCCGCCACACTATCCATGATGTAGCCGATCATGATGCTATCTAGATTGCTAAAGTGGGTAGGTACCACGACGACAGTACCTTTTTCGAATAGCTTTCGGGTTTCTTCTACGTAACCGTTGGCGTTAAGGCGATTAACGAGTATCTCGCGATTACCCCACAATCGCAGCGTGCCTTTGCTGATAAAGCGATTGTGTATGGCCTTAAAGACGAAGGTGAGGAACTTGCGAGCGAACTTAAAGGTCTTGGGATTAAAGTTACCCACGATCTCGGTACTGTAGCGGTTGATGATTCGCTTGAGTATGGCTAGCTGTAGATCCTGAGCATCGTTGCGCTTGGTGGCCTCCTTCAGCTCTGACGTGAGGCTGGTCCAGTAGGATTTATCGTCTACGGGGTCGACCTTCCACGGGCTCGTCTTGACCCGCTGTCGCTCTAGGTAGAGGCTCTTCTCTAGTAGAGATTGTAGATCATCTTTATGCTTGTCCAGTAGCCTCGATAGCACCAGCTCATTGAGCTCGCTGATGTATAGCTTACGGTTCTTACCGAAGACATTGATGGGCCAGGCGTTGAGGTCTGGTATTATATGTGGGTATGGTTTCGACACGGGTTTGCTAGCACACTAGGGTGTAAAGGTGCCTATTTATTATTCAATGTATGAATAAACTCGATGATCTCTTCTCGACCCATCTTAGTCGTGCTGCTACTGACGAATGCCTGAGGTAGACCATCCCAGTACTTGAGTAGCTCGGACTCTATGCGTTGTACGTTTTGCTCGATCTCGCGCTTTTTGAGTTTGTCCGCCTTGGTGTAGATAATATTCCAGGGTACTTGTCGCTCGCCTAGCCAGTTGATAAACTCTAGGTCGATCTTCTGGAGGGCATGTCGTATGTCGAGCAGCACGAATGCCGTGCATAGCTGCTGGCGGGTGACGAGGTATCGCTCGATCATCTTTTCCCACTCCTCGCGTTTCTTCTTACTGATCTTGGCATAGCCATACCCTGGTAGATCTACGAGGTGCCACTGGTGCTCTACCTCAAAGAAGTTGATGAGCTGTGTCTTACCAGGCTCCTTACTCACCCTAGCGATCTCCTTACGACCGGTGAGCATATTGATCAGTGACGACTTGCCCACATTACTGCGACCGATAAAGGCAAACTCTGGCAGCGTACTATTGGGGCATTGAGACTCCCTACTGTAGCTACCTATGAAGTCTACATCGGTAAAGAAGGTTATTCTAGGCACCTTATTTGTTATATTACTATGATCGCTCATACGTTGCTAGCTAGTATATTATGTTAAAGTGGTCGACAGTTAAGCTAAACGGACTACGAATATCGATATAATAAAGTAGTAGTAAGTCAGTCCCGCCTCATTACAAAAGACAGTACCCTATGAAAACGATTATTTTATCCCTCCTCTGTATTGGCTGCACCTTCGTCGGTACGGCACAGCTAGAGGTAGGCGTGCGGGCTGGTGTGAGCAGCATGGACCTAGCTGACAACCTAGTGATTACCTTACTGACAGAGCAAGGTCTAGTATCCATATCACCGACGGATGCAGACTATGGCTTTCACTTCGGGCTATACACCCGACTATCTATCGCAGGGTTTTATATCGAGCCAGCATTACTGTTTAACTCCAGCTCGGTAACCTACAAGGTGAGAGAGGTCAGCGAGGATGGTGTCCTAGAGACTTTACGTGCCGAGTCGTATCGCGATATAGACATCCCATTTGTGGTAGGTGTCAAGAAATCGATATTTAGGTTCTATGGTGGTCCAGTCGCCAGTTTTCACCTAGATAGTACTAGTGACCTAGTGAGTATCGATGGCTACCGGCAAAACTTTGATAGCTCGACCTTTGGGTTTAGAGTAGGTGTGGGGCTAGATATATGGCGGGTGCGGCTCGACTTAGGTTACGAGGGCTCCCTGTCTAGATTTGGTGATCATGTCAATATCGGAGGTCGAGATTTTGCCTTTGATGACCAGCCAGGCAGACTCCTAGGTAGTGTAGGTGTCAAGTTTTAAAGTCTTTAGAATATTCACATATAATATTTCGTAATGTTTATTTAATTGATAATGTGATAATTTTCATCCTCTGACTTTATTTGTCTATGTTTGTGTCAAATACAAAGGGTAGCAAACGGTAGTTGAGCATAATTAAGATGCGACCAGTGTTGCACACTAAAGCCTCAGCCAGAGGCACCGATCAAGCCCCGATGCTGCCCCACACATTCCAATTTAAATACATAATGAAATTTACAGATTTAAACATTGCGGAGCCTATTCTAAAGGCGCTGCGAGAGAAAGGCTATGTAGAGCCTACTCCAGTACAGGAGAAAGCGATTCCACCGATTCTTAAAGGCAGAGATGTACTAGCATGTGCACAGACGGGTACGGGTAAGACCGCCGCATTTGCCCTGCCGATCGTACAGCGAGTACTGCAGGTAGAGAGCACGGTAGACCAGCGGACGCCTAGTCCTAGGGCACTTATCGTGACACCGACTAGAGAGTTAGCGATTCAGATTGATGAAAACGTGGCCTCTTACGGTAAATACACTAACCTAAAGCACACCGTCATATTCGGTGGTGTGAAGCAGGGTAAGCAAGTAGACCGTCTACGTAGGGGTGTCGATATCTTGACAGCTACGCCAGGTAGACTGCTAGACCTTATCGATCAGGGATTACTCAAGATCAGCGACATCGAGTTCTTCGTTCTAGACGAGGCGGATCGAATGCTCGATATGGGTTTTGTCAATGACGTCAAGAAGATCATTCGCCTCATACCTAAGGAGCGACAGTCTCTATTCTTCTCAGCGACGATGCCTAACAATATCGTCAAGCTGGCTAAGGAGATACTTACCAATGAAGTACGTGTCGAGGTAGCACCACCATCTACTACTGCCGAGACCATCGAGCAGTACCTATACTATACCAATAAGCCGCTCAAGAGATCACTGCTCAAGCATATCATCGAGGACTGGTCGATGGATCAGGTGCTCGTCTTTAGCCGTACCAAGCACGGTGCCGACCGTATAGCGAGAGACCTTAAGAAGGCGGATATCAAAGCAGCGCCGATACACGGTGATAAGCCACAGAACTTCCGACAGAAGGTCCTCAAGCAATTTAAAGAGGGGACACTGCAGGTGCTCGTAGCGACGGATATAGCAGCTCGTGGTATCGATATTGATAAGCTCAAGTACGTCATCAACTTTGACATACCCAATGTAGCCGAGACCTACGTACACCGTATAGGTCGATCAGGTCGTGCCGGTGAGGAGGGTACAGCGATCTCTATCTGCGAGCCAGAAGAGAATGCATACATCCGCGACATCGAAAAGCTAATCGGTCTCAAGATCGAAGTCAAGTCAGACCACCCATTCGAGCAGACGGACACGCCGATGACCGCAGCCGAGAAGAAGGAGTTCGAGAAGGAGAAGCAGCGTAAGAAGCAAGAGTTCTTCGCCAATCGTAAGAAGAAGCGCCAAGAGGGCGGTGGACAGAGAGGTAACCGCAATGGTGGTGGTGGCCGAAATAACAACAGTAAGCGCAGTAAAGACCGCTCACCAGCAGACAAGAAGCGTCGAGAAGAAAACCTCAGAGCAGCTGATGGCGGTGGTGCTCAAAAGCCAAAGTCTCAGGATAAGAACAAGGCTGAAAATAATAGTGAAGGCGGTGGCCAAAAGCGCAAGAACAACAAGAAGCGCCGTAACAACAACTCTCGCAAGCGTGAAAGTATACCTACGCAGCGTAAGAGTAAAAACGACAGTCGTACGGAGCTCCTGCCTAAGAGCTTAAAGGACAAGTATATGTTCCCACTGGAGTGATTGGGTACGATCGATAAGTAAAAGTAAAGAGGCTGTCTTGTGAAAGGCGGTCTCTTTTTTCGTCAATTGTCAATTAAGCGAACACGTCCCACAAGGTTCCATCCCACCCGCTCTATGCCACACTTAGCGATCTCTGTGCCTTTGCGAGACTCAATAAAACCTGCGCTAGAACACTTTCCGCTTTCGACTTTCAACTTTCCCGCTCTGTCCTACCTACTCAGATACATACTCCGCTCACTATCCAGCTTACGGAAAAAAGGATCTTTGGTGTCTTTCACAAATCGGATCATCTCGCCTGTACTCTTCATCTCTGGCCCCAGCTGCTTGTCTACGTTAGGGAACTTGTCAAAGGAGAACACGGGTACCTTGATCGCATAGCCTTCGAGTTGCTTGTTGACCTCAAAGTCTTTGATTTTCTTAGTCCCCATCATAACGTGGGTAGCGATCTTGAGGAAGGGCACCTGGTAAGCTTTGGCGATAAATGGCGTGGTCCTCGATGCTCGCGGATTGGCCTCGATCACATACACATTATCATCCTTGATGGCGAACTGGATATTGATCAGTCCTCGGATGTTGAGGGCATGCGCTAGGCGCTTGGTGTACTCCATCATATCGGCGATCACCTTGTCGCTGAGGCTGTAGGGAGGGAGTACGGCACTGCTGTCGCCAGAGTGTACACCCGCTGGCTCGATATGCTCCATGATACCCATGATCAGCACGTCGTCACCGTCGCATATCGCGTCAACCTCCGCCTCCTGAGCTCGCTCTAGGAATTGGTCGATCAGTACCTTGTTGTCTGGCATATGCTTAAAGATGCTCAGGACGTGTCGCTCTAGCTCATCATCATTGATAACGATACGCATACGCTGACCACCTAGTACGTAGGACGGTCGTACGAGTACGGGATAGGACACCTCATGTGCTACCTCGATGGCCTCATCGGCATCTACGGCGGTACCGAAGCGAGGGTAGGGGATCTCGAGGTCCTTGAGCATATTAGAGAACCGGCCTCTGTCCTCGGCGAGGTCCATCGCATCGAAGTCGCTACCTATAATTTTGACACCTTTGGCCGTGAGGTTCTCCGCAAGCTTGAGGGCGGTCTGACCGCCGAGCTGTACGATCACACCCTCAGGCTGCTCTAGGTCGATGATCTCCTCGATATGTTCCCAGAATATCGGCTCGAAGTATAGCTTGTCCGCTATGTCAAAGTCTGTTGATACCGTCTCAGGATTACAGTTGATCATGATAGCCTCGTAGCCTGCCTCCTTGATGGCCATGATACCATGCACGCAGCAATAGTCGAACTCGATGCCTTGACCTATACGATTAGGGCCGGAGCCGAGCACGATGATCTTTTTCTTATCGCTCGGTATCGACTCGTTCTCACTGTCGAATGTCGAATAGTAGTATGGCGTCTTGGCCTCAAACTCCGCAGCGCAGGTATCCACCATCTTGTAAGTCCGGGTGATGCCTCGCTCCTTACGAGCCTTGGTGACGGCAGCTTCTTCGATCCGCATCAGCCAGGCGATCTGCGCATCGGAGTAGCCTACCTCCTTTAGCTCTCTGAAGAAGTCCGTCGGGATATCGTCTGGCACATTAAAGCGTAGTACCTGGTCCTCATACTTGACGAGGCGCTTGATCTGGTTGATGTACCATGGGTCGATCTTGGTGAGCTTGTGGATCGTCTTGGCTGGGACGCCTAGACGCAAGGCATCCTTTAGGCGATATATACGGTCATCGCTGGCCTGCTCTAGGCGCTTGAGGATGTCATCCGTCCTGATCCACTCCTTCTTATCGGCACCGAGGCCGCTACGGTTATTCTCTTGTGATTGGCAGGCCTTCTGCATAGCCTCAAGGAAGTTACGACCGATGGCCATCACCTCACCTACACTCTTCATCTGTAGGCCTAGGCGGTGGTCGGAGCCGTAGAATTTCTCGAAATTCCACCTAGGCATCTTGACGATCACGTAGTCTAGCGTAGGCTCAAAGAAAGCCGATGTCGTCTTAGTGATCTGATTGCTGAGCTCATCTAGCGTGTAGCCGATCGCCAGCTTGGTAGCGATCTTGGCGATCGGGTAGCCAGTCGCTTTACTAGCCAGTGCAGAGGATCGAGATACCCGAGGATTGATCTCTATGCAGATGATCGCCTCCGTCTCCGGATCTACGGCAAACTGTACGTTACACCCACCTGCGAAGTTGCCCATGGATCGCATGAGCTCGATAGCATTGTCTCGCATCTGCTGAAAGGTCGTATCGGACAGTGTCATGGCTGGGGCAACGGTAATGCTGTCGCCCGTATGTATACCCATGGGATCGAGATTCTCGACTGTACAGATGATGGTGACGTTGTTGTTCTTGTCGCGTAGTAGCTCTAGCTCGTACTCCTTCCAGCCTAGTACCGCCTTGTCGATCATGACCTCATGCGTGGGTGATGCATCCAGTCCTCTACGTAAGGCATCGTCGAATTCTTCTTCCTTCATGACAAAGCCACCACCAGTACCACCCAGTGTATAGGACGGGCGGATCACGAGCGGAAAGCCGATCTTCTGTGCGGCTTCCTTACCTTCTAGGAAGCTATTGGCCGTAAAGGCTGGCGCTACATGCTGTCCTAGTGACAATACGTGCTGCTTAAAGGCCTCTCGGTCTTCTGCTAGGTCGATGGCCGCGATGTCTACGCCTATCATTTTGACACCATACTCTTCCCAGATACCCATCTTATCGGCCTCGATCGCCAGGTTGAGGGCCGTCTGACCCCCCATAGTGGGTAGTACGGCATCGATCTTCCGCTCCTCGAGGATGGCGATGATAGAGTCTGTGGTGAGCGGCTGCAAGTAGATATGGTCCGCCATCACTGGGTCTGTCATGATGGTAGCGGGATTGCTATTGATCAGGCTCACTTCGATACCTTCTTCTGTAAGCGACCGAGCCGCCTGGCTACCCGAGTAGTCAAATTCACATGCCTGACCTATTATAATCGGCCCACTACCGATGATCAACACAGATTGGATGGACTTATCTAAAGGCATAGTAGAAGTGGTCTGGTCAAAGTTCGGGCAAATATAAGATGAGGCAGTACATATTGACTTTTTTACGATGAATATGTAAGCTTGATATTTGATCACCTTACCATTACAGCGTACGTCTTACGTCGATAGAAGACCTCTACGTGGTAGCTACTTTAGTCTTGCTTATCCAGATTAGATGACAAATGACTGATAGTCAATAATCGACATGTAAAAAAGATGATAATGCCGTCTCTATAATTCGAATAATAGAATAAGTTTGCTACATTGCCGACCATGCGATTATATCCCGCAAATTGTATTATTCTATGAGCAGTAAACCCAAAGTAGTAAAGACGTATGACAAGCTAGATGATGCGATCGTCGAGCAGTTGAAGCTGAAGTACCCCTATGGCTTTGATAAAAAACTAGTGCTTATCCCTGCTGCCAAAGGTAAACTGATGAGTGCACTGCCCTTCGAGACGGCGGATAGATACTTCTTGATCAAAATGACCAGAGAGCAGGCCTACAAGATCATCCAGAATGATGAAGATTACGATGATGCAGGACACCTAAAGAAGGAGGTCCGCCAAGTATACCAAGAACGCCATCCACAAGACTAGAGGGCTAGTAAGCCCGTATGCTGATAGAGCTGTAATTATAGCCTTTCTGAGGCCTATGGCTCCCGCTCTTTCTGAAGCCCATGGCTCCCGCCATGTAGACGAAAGAAACCCTCTAAGCCACTGTCATGTAGCAGGAGGCTTTGGCTATGATGAGCTATCGTGAGATTTTAGTTAGCAGGGTTCTGTTAGTTGTCGCTGTACAGAGATAGATGGAGAGACGACAAAATGTGCGATTTTTCATCATTGTTTGTGTTGCCAGTAATCTCACTATTGTTTACAGTATTGAAAGAATCTTGATGTCTCATGTGAAGCAGAAAAATGAAAGCAATTTTGACAAGGCTCGAGATCGGTCTTGGCCTTACCTTTTATCCTACGAGGGTTGTGTATTCTAGTCTGATATCACTCTCCTTCTAGTTGTACAAAGGCCAAGAATCTCCTTACAGCGACATGATTTTTGTCTTCTTTTGATCTGAGCAAAAGAAGGCGATGTGCTGAGGCTCTCGAAGTAAGGCCAGTCGGGCCTTTCCGACAAGTGATAGAATCTCAAGCTACTATAGAATCTATAGATAATACTACGGTTAGATGTTTGGGACCAGAAATGTCCTACAGAAAACCAAGCAACTACCTAAACACCCGCATTGCTGCCAGCAATCGATTGACATCCGCCTCGGTATTATAAAAGTGAATACTCATTCTCAGTCCATCCCTATAACTGACGACGATACCATGCTCGCTCAGGAAGTTGACCAGTCGCTCCGACGATATCAGGTGTATGATCCCACGATGTATGGCACCGCCTAAGCTACTGGGTGATATCATACCCATGTTGACGAGTTGTGCCTTGGCGTGTAGGCTGACCTTGCTGATCCGCCGCTCGACCTCACTGAGGCCTATGCTCCCGATGAGCTCTAGTCCCATCTGCATAGTGTGCATAGATCTATAGTCTAGGTGGCCGGGCTCGAATAGCTGCATCTTGTATGATCGGCCCGATAGCATACGTACCATCTCAGTCGCATTGCCTGTACTCTTGATCGATAGGCGATCTTGTGCCCTGTCACTACATGCCATAAAGCCACAGCCATAACCACCCATTAACCACTTATAGGCGCTTGTGAGCAGTATGTCTATACCGCTTTCGCGAAAGCTAAATGGACTCGTACCTAGCGATTGCGTACCATCTACGATGATAAGGAGGTCAGGGAAGTCTTGGCGTAGTCTTGCGAAGAAGTCTTGCGAAAAGGTGATGCCCGTCACCCACTGCGTCATGCTGATGGCTAGGATGTCAATACTGTGCTCTTTGATACGAGTCGCAATGCCCGCCTCACTTAAGTCAAAGAGCGGCACCTCCTTGATTGCAAAACCCCGAGACTTGAAAGGAAGCGTCAGCGAAGGGTAGTCATTTTGTATAGCTAGCACAGATAGTCGACTGTCTAGACTCTCTACGAGGAGGTTGAGACCGATACTAAAGTTGGGGATGAGGGCGACCTGTTCTGCATCTAGGTCAAATACTCGACTCACGGTATCTCTTACCCCATCGAGCTGAGGTATTAAGGCATCTCTAAACTTGCTGCCTGTCTGTACGAATAACTGGTCATATTGTGCACGCCAGGCTTGCTGCTTAAGGCTGATCAGTCCTGAGCTTGCTGTATTGAGGTAGGTATACCGCTCTAGTACAGGGAACTGATTGCGAAGATCCGTCGTATTCACACTGTAATTTTAATAGTCTTATCAGACAATATCGTCTATCGCCTTGTTGGCATAACTAGCACTATTGTCATCAAGGTTTTTCTCCATGGCGTAGTTGACCAGGGTGACGCCGTCTTTCTTTACCTCGTTGCGGTACATAACGCTAAAACCCTGACCCTTAAAAAATCCTCTGGCGGTAATGCTTGCATGTGTGTAGAGCTCTGCCGCACCCATCTCTACCGCCCATTCTGTAAGGTGCTGGAGGAGGGCCTTGGCGATGCCCTGACCTTGATAGTCGGGCAGTACGTACATAAAGTCTATGTAGTCGATCAGCTTGACGGACCCGAAGCCTGCCGTCTCGCCATCTACCTCGATGATAACCGTATGCTGGTCTGTGACCAGCTCGTGCCACCGCCCAGTCTTTTTGGAGGAGGAGGTCCATACGGCTATCTCACGTGTAGAGTAGTCGTCGCCGCAGGTGCTAGTAATTGTCCGTACAAATATGTCTTTGAGCTCAGCAATATCTTTGGTCTCAGCTATCCGGTAAGTGATCATATGGCTAATGTAAGCTTTCATTTGTAAATGTGGCAAGTTCATAAGGCGACGCCTTTCTGCAGTAAGCAAAATGGGCTTAATGACAAAGAGCTTTTATCGATGTTGTAGTGTGGTGTAAGGCAGTGGCCGGACAGTATTTTACTTCTGCTTTTGTCGGACAAGCTTCTGCTACTGGCCACAACACAGTACTTCCGTCTGCTTTTGTCAGCCATATTTCTGCTACTGTATATATGATTACATTTCCGTCTGCTTTAGCGGACGGTTTGCTACTGTTTAATTGATCGGGGCTTTAGCCCCATTATGCGTGCTTGCTGTTTCGCTGGTTTCTACAGCTTCGACACTAGATGGTGCAATTTGGCTAAAGCCGATTTACTAGGCTTACGATTACCCGTCCGCAAAAGCAGACGGTAAGACAGGCCTAGCCTTCGGTTCACGGATAATATTGTGCGGTCCAGTTTTACATTGCGGTACTGTGTACATGATTTCATTTCCGTCTGCTTGTGCAGGACACGATTCTGCTGCTGGGTACATATCAGCATTTCCGTTTGCTTTGGTCGGTCACGATTCTGCCGCTGGGCACATGATTGCCATTTCCGTCTGCTTTTTTTGACAAGCTTCTGCTGCTGGGTAGATATTAGCATTTCCGTCTGCTTTAGCGGACGGGTTTGCTGCTTACATTCTTAAGAGTTCCAGTCCTTTTTTATCTATACGAATCTTAGTCTATTGTGATATCGATGTATGTCGTTTAAGTATGGTTAGTACAATAGTCAATTTTTGTCACTGGGAGTTTAAAGCTTGCCACTTGTTAAAGTGCGGTAAGTAAAGTAGGTTTTATTACCCTTTCTGTAAGGCATTGTTTTTTTCTGAAAATATTGTGTGTAATAGACTTATGTTTTCTATGTTTATGGTTGAAAAATGATTAAGTGTTAGTTGGGTACCAATGATTTAGCTGTGGTGAATTAGTATTTTCTCATTTAGGTTATTTTTTCTCAAATAGAGATGAGCTTTACGCATTACAAACAACTCGACTCCATGGATTGAGGTCCTACGTGCTTACGCATGATAGCCCGCCACTATGGCAAAAGCTATTCTCTACCATATCGGAGAGAGAGGTGCTACATAGATCGTGCTGGAGTAAGCCTGAAAGGCATAAGTGAGGCTGCTGAAGTTATTGGGTTTCGGTCTCTAGCAGTCAAAATACCACTAGCTGCAGGCAAAGATGAACCATCGTTACAGGAGGCTCCCCTACCTTGCATCGTACACTGGCGACAGAACCACTTTATCGTCGTGCACAAAATGTCCAAGCAACACGTATGGATTGCTGACCCAGCTGATGGTAAACATAAACTGACTCGAGAAGAGTTTAGCGAGCATTGGCTGTCAGATCACGATAAAGGCATAGCGCTACTTCTAGAGCCAACGGCATCATTTGACGATGAGGAAGAGGATAGGGGTCGCGCAGTAGGACTAGGATACCTACTAAAGTACCTCAAGCCACATAGAAAGTTGCTTATCCAGCTAATCCTGGGGTTACTACTCGGCACGGTTTTTCAACTCATCTTCCCATTCTTGACCCAAAGCCTGGTCGACGTGGGTATTGACACTAAGAATCTCAACTTCATCTACGTTGTCCTGATTGGACAATTGATGCTTTTTCTAGGTAGTACGACCGTACGATTTATTCAGAGCTGGATACTACTACACATCAGTGTCAGGATAAATATCAGCCTTATTGCTGACTTCTTGATCAAACTGATGCATCTGCCTCTAGGCTTCTTTGACAGTAAGAATACGGGTGACCTCCTACAGCGCATAGGAGACCATAAGTGGATAGAGAATTTCCTGACTACCTCCTCCCTCTCTATTCTACTATCTTCTACCAATCTGATCGTTTTCGGGGTAGTCTTGGCGATATATAGCGTCCAGATCTTTCTCATCTTCTTTATAGCCAGTATCCTTTACGTACTGTGGGTCGTGCTATTTCTGAAGATGAGAAAAGAGGTTGATTACCGGGCTTTTCAGCAAATGTCTGATAACCAGGATAGCCTTATCGAGATCATACAGGGCATGCCAGAAATCAAGCTGCAAGGTAGTCAGCTCAAGAGGCGATGGCAGTGGGCAAGCATACAGGCCAAGCTCTTTCGTACACAGATGAAGTCGCTCGCCATCACGCAATATCAAGATGCTGGTGCTACCTCCATCAGCCAGCTCAAAGACATACTGATCACCTTCTTTGCGGCCAAGCTAGTCCTAGATGGCTCCATGACCCTAGGTATGATGCTGGCTATCCAGTACATCATCGGCCAACTCAATGGTCCACTACAGCAGCTTATAGGGTTCGTACGTACAGCGCAAGATGCCAAGATCAGCCTTGAGCGACTGGGTGAAATACACAGCACGGAGAATGAGGAAAGCAAGGACGTACAGCTTACAGCCGATATACCGGTGGGTGACATCGTTATTAGTGATCTATCGTTCAGGTATACTCCCATCGGTGATGATGTGCTTGAGGAGATCAATCTCACGATACCTCGAGGCAAGACCACTGCCATAGTAGGTACTAGTGGCAGTGGTAAAACCACCTTGATCAAGTTGCTACTCGGATTTTATGAGCCTAGCAAGGGGTCTATAGTCATCGGCAATCAGGACTTAGGTACCATCTACAAGAAAGCATGGAGAGCTCAATGCGGGGTAGTAATGCAAGACGGCTTTGTCTTCTCTGATACGATCGCTCGCAACATTGCTGAGAGCGACGACGAAGTCAATCTCGGTAAGGTGCTCGCCTCGGTGGATACTGCCAATATCACGGACTTTATCAAGCAATTGCCCCTTGGTCTTAACACGGTAATCGGCTCCAAAGGCAACGGCATCAGTCAGGGCCAAAAGCAACGCTTATTTATCGCCAGAGCGGTATACAAAGATCCGGCCTTCTTGTTTTTTGATGAAGCTACGAATAGTCTAGATGCTAATAATGAACGGATCATTATGCGCAACCTCAATAAATTTTTAGAAGATCGAACAGCTGTCGTAGTAGCTCATCGCCTGAGTACTGTCAAACGTGCAGATCAGATCGTAGTGCTAGAGAATGGAAAAATTGTAGAAGTAGGCAAGCACAAAAAGCTGGTAAAGAAGAAAGGAAAATACTATGAACTCGTGAAAAATCAATTGGAACTAGGACAATGAGTGGAATGCGGGAAGAGAGCAAGGCGGGAAGGAGGGAATGCAAGAAGAAATGCGAGAATGCAAGAATGAGGGAATGCGAGAATGCGAGAATACTGGTGGAAGGCACACGCCAGAATTGTCTATAAGCGTTGATCTATTAAATGAAGCTTAGAAAATGACGGAAAAAGAGAAATTTATAGCACAGTTAAAGCAGCGAACCCGAAAACTGGCCGTCGATGTCATAAAGTTCTGTGATAGCCTACGACAGTGTAAGGCCTCCTCGGTCGTGACCTACCAGCTCGTCAAGTCAGCAACATCGGTCGGAGCCAACTATCGAGCCGCCTGCCGAGGAAGGTCCAGGGCAGAGTTCTTCAGCAAAGTATGTATCGTAGTCGAAGAAGCAGATGAGACGGATTACTGGCTTGAAGTCATTAAAGAGGCCGATCTTAGTATGGACAAGAACGAACTGGATAGACTAATAAAAGAATCAAACGAAATAACTAGAATAATGACAAAGGCCAAAGACACCAGCTACAAGTACAAGTAGTACAATGGCTTGAATGATAGAATGATTGAATGCTTGAATGTGTGCATTCCCTATTTAAGCATTGACGCATTACCCTATTTACGTCTTGCTTATTCAGGCATTGACCAATTAAAACATTTTAAAAAAAATAAGATATCAAGGACGATATACATGCCACAAGACACCATAGACATACCCATCACAAATCAACCAGAAACATCTGGCCTTGAGATATCCGACTTGATCGGTAAGCCGCCAGGGTGGCTCTTGCGATCTGGTATCGGTATGGTCGCATTGGTAGTAGTCATTATACTAGCATGTACTACTATCATTAACTATCCCGATAAAATAGAGGCCTCGGGTACGCTGACATCGACTAGTCCACCGATCGAGCTAGTAGCGCCATCTAGTGGCTATATTACGGAGATCATGGCAGTGTCGAATGATACAGTGGCTGCGATGACACCCCTGCTCTATATGCGGAGTACAACTGACCATACCCAGGTAGAGCTACTGAGAGAGTGGATAGGCCGCTACGAAGCCATCGCTGATATCCGTGACTACCTCAACCTGAGCTACCCCAGCAACCTGCAGCTAGGTAGTGCTCAAGGTGTATCGTCAAGGCTTGAGTCCGCATACGGCAACTTACGTCAGACACTGGGCAATGACCTTGTATGGCAACAGCTAGCTGGCCTCAAGCGAGAGATCGGCCACCTGCGACAACTCGGGGAGTCGCAGAGACGTGCACTAGATCTCTACCTGCAAGAGCTCGACCTTGTTGACTACGACCACCAGCGACAGACCAAACTGCACCAGGATGGTGTCATCAGCACCATAGATCATGAGCTGTCCGCAGCCAAGCTACTGCAAGCTAAGCGCCAAGCAGAAAGCATCAAGAACAACATCATCCAAAACGATCTCAGCATACATGCCCAACAACAAGAGGTGATCCGACTCAAGAGAGATCGACAAACTAGCGTACATCAACTACACCTCCAAGTCAATGAACTCATAGCTAATACAAAGCAGGAGATGCTACAATGGAAAGAACAATACAGCATACCAGCACCTGTCTCAGGCCACATCCAGTATCTACAAGATATCGTGGTGGAGCGACCTATACAGGCAGGTCAGACGATAGGGCACATCATCCCCGTAGGTGATGCTGGCTATCACATCGCCGCTAGATGTCCAGTCGCCAATGCCGGCAAGATGGAGGTAGGTCAGCGAGCATTGATCCGATTTCCCGCCTACCCAGCCAAAGAGTATGGCACGGTAAAGGCTACTGTATCGCATCTCCAGCCATTGCCGACTGCTAGCAACGACCAAGAGCCCGCCTATGATATCACCGTCAACCTCCCGGATACCATCACGACCGACTACGGACTCACCATACCTTATCGACCTCAGATGATGGCACAGGTAACCATCATTACGGAGGACCGATCCCTATTTGACAGAGTATTTGACCAGCTGACAAGCCTCCTCAAAGCCAATAAACCGCCACCAAGTCCCCTTACTGACTAACCTCTTATAACTTTTGACTTTCGACTATTAAACTTTTAACTGCATATGAACTGGATAGAAAAAACGCAACTCCTCGAGCGAATCG
>CAYMFD010000027.1:0-37001 GCA_964389475.1 uncultured Saprospiraceae bacterium | reverse complement strand
CATTATGGAAATGTCAAAGTCAAGAGTGAGCTAAACAAAGGCAGCACTTTTACCGTATTTTTGCCGAGGAGACACAAGATTTAACACAAATAATCTGTTAAATACGCCTTACTACTATTTTAAACACCTACACAACAGCCCATGTCCACTAAGATATTACTTGTAGAAGACGATCAGAATTTCGGCGACGTACTGAAGTCGTACCTAGAGATGAATGACTTTCACGTAACGCTGGCAACAGACGGTGAGGCGGGCTACGAGGCCTTTGGTAAGGATAAGTATGACCTCTGCATATTTGATGTGATGATGCCCAAGAAGGACGGATTTACACTAGCGGCCGAGATCAGAGAAAAGGATAAGGAGACACCTATCGTCTTCTTGACGGCCAAGGTGCTCAAAGAGGACGTCCTCCAAGGATTTAAAATCGGTGGTGACGACTATATCAGTAAGCCGTTTAACTCAGAGGAGCTATTGCTGCGGATACAGGCCATCCTCAAGCGTAGTATGAAGGCCGACGATGGCGAGGACGAGATCAAGGAGTTTTCCGCAGGGTACTACCACTTTAACTATCCGCTACGCATACTGACCTTTGACAATGGTACAGACAAGCGAGAGGATAAGCTATCGCCTAAAGAAGCTCACCTACTACGCCTCTTTATGCTCCGCAAAAATGACGTACTAACCCGTAACGAGGCCCTCACCAAGATTTGGGGAGAAGATAACTACTTCACCGCGCGGTCTATGGATGTATTCGTTACCAAACTGCGTAAGTACCTAGCTACTGACACCCGCCTAGAGATTATGAATATCCACGGCAACGGATTTAGGCTCATCGACAAGAGCGAAGAAGAATAAGTGTCGACAGAGTCGATCTCTCTCAGATCGTGGCTGACACTAGCTGCCCTGGGCATTGTATGGGGCAGTAGCTTCATACTCATCAAAAAGTCACTACTAGCGCTATCACCTGTAGAGGTAGCCTGTGCTCGTATATCGATCACGGCCTTATCGTTCTTGCCTATCTTGTACTACCACCGCCGAGAGGTAGACTGGCGCAGGTGGCTGAGTTTTGGTATCGTCGGTGCTACAGGCAGTGGTATACCGGCATTCTGCTATGCCATCGCACAGACCAAGGTCAATAGCAGCCTGTCAGGCATGCTCAACAGCATGACGCCGATATTTGCCTTGATTATAGGAGTCATAGTATATGGCGCAGCCATCAATCGCTACAAGGTATTGGGTGCCATACTAGGCTTTAGCGGTGTACTCATGCTCATCATACAGGGAGGAGAGGCCGGCTGGGGTGGTGACATCCGCTACATCGGACTCATACTGATAGGTACTATCTGCTACGGCCTCAGCGTCAATATGGTCAAACACTTGTTTCAGAAAACGAGGTCGATACTTATCTCCGCGACGAGCTTTACCTTGATCGGGCCTCCCGCCATCATCTACCTATTGGCTACTATAAGCCCTGGCGAGCTCATGGCACGGCCTGATATACAGCTATCCTTGATGGCAGTCACAGGTCTCGCTCTGATGGGTACTGTGGTGTCTACGATATTCTTCTACCGCCTAGTCCAGGATACCGATGCCGTATTCGCCAGCTCCGTTGCCTATCTGATACCGATCGTCGCCCTACTCTGGGGCACCTTAGACGGCGAGCAGATAGGCATATTCCACCTAGTGGGTATGGCCGTCATACTCGTCGGCGTATACCTTACCAAGATCAATAAGACCTAGCGTGCAAGTGCCCGGCTTATATATCATGGAGTCAGACAAAGGTCGTGGTGTCTACACGAGCCATGCCCTAGCCGCTGGCGACATCGTCGAGATCGCCCCCGTCATCGTCCTCTCTGCTGCTGAGAAGGCTATACTACATCGTACGAGCCTACACGACTACTACTTCGATTGGGGCGACGATGGCAAGGCCTTAGCCATAGCACTAGGTTACGGGAGCCTCTACAACCACGACAAGGCGGCCAATCTAGACTTCGAGCCAGACTATGATGGCAAAGTCGTACGCTTTACTGCTAGTAAGGACATTGACGCCGGCACGGAGCTGACGATCGACTACCACGCGGGATTGGCGGACGGTAAGCTGTGGTTCTGAAGAAGGACGAAGAAAGTCCAAAGTCAACAGCGTAAAGTCGAAAGTCGCGAATCAACTTCTCTGAGGCCACAACAATAGGTCATTGAGTGAAGCACAGCGTAATCGAAATGTCCGTAAAGTAAAGTCGACTAAGAAAACCATCACTCCCCTACTTCCTTGTCCTTTTTAGGAAAGAAAGTACGCCTTACCGCAGAAAGATTGATGCCAGCTTGCAAGGTTATGCCTCTTGCAAAGGTCCTGAGGTAGTCGACATTGCGAGCATAGTCAAGCAGGTCCGCTCGCACAGCCCATCCACCTCGTAGTTTAATTAATGTAGCGATTCGTAGTTCGATGCCGACCAGTGCTACAATGCCAGCACTAATTGTCTTGTGCTTATCAATGCTCTCTCTCGGAGTACGATTAAACTGCGGCTGGAGGCGCGGCGAAAAACCACTACGTATACCCTTGTTGTAATACCTTTCACTAAAGTGCATTATGTAGTTGTATTGGAGGTCAGCCTGCATACTCACAAAAGGCACAAGGCTTTTCTTACCGATATCAAGATAGCGTCGGCCGCCAAGGCTTAGAACTAAGCTTCGTCCTGTTTCTGCAACTTCCCGATAGTTGGGCCAGCTTTCGTCATCGACGTACACTCCCGCGATGACCTCAGCAGGCCATCGCAAAGGGCCCTCATTCCCAAATACCCCTATATCACATATACTAACAGCCGTGTAGACGGACCACTTATCAGACAAGCGATGTGCATACTCACCTCCGATCACCAGTAGATCGGAGTTAAATGACTTTAAATCCGTCAAACGGTCAGATAGAGCAGCCGGTGTGGAGGTATTAGAAAACCCGGATAGCTTTAGTGATAGCTCCTGGGCAGTGCTACAGGTAGGCAGGATTGCGCATAGCACACACACCTGAACCAGGTAAAACATCTTCCGCTTACCCACAATGAAACGCCAGATTTTGTGACGCTGGAACTCAGTGCCTATACTTCTGAGTTTATTATCTCTTTTTGCTTCTCTCATTTTCTCCTGTTTCAATCTTATCATCATATCGCGCCTTCCACGCTTTACTATCGAATAGTTTTTCCTTTTTGCCCCTTCGACGATCTTTGTCAGTAAGCTCCTTGTAGGGTGGCACGTATGGTTTTTTACTGTTGGCAATCTCTTTTTGGATCTCGAGGATCTCTTTCTTCTTGAGCTTAGACTGTAATGATCTCCTTAGAGTAGCTACATGAAAGCTGTCTCTACAAGTTCTTATAGTCTCTGGATCAGGGCAATAGTACTTATCCGTCGAGAAAAACATCTGATCGATAGCTTTGTGATTAGTCGCTATACTCCCATCCTCTTGCCGGTAGATCAGCCCAGGTATAGCTCCTCGCCAGGCAATGTAGCTCAGCTCCTCAAAGGTCAGCGACTCGTACGGGTCGTGGTGGTAGTCTCCACGTGGGACATAGGTGACCGTACCCATCTGGAAGAAGTACCACTTGTCTTCGATTAGAGCTCCTCCGAAGTCGATGATACAATCAAGTTCTTCCGTGGCAGCATGCTCACTTGCGTTGTGCAATTTGGTTTAGAACCTAGTTGAATCACTATTGAAAATGAAAAAGCTATCTAATTGCCAAGGTGGATAGTGGATTAAAAATGCCACATATCTCAAAGAATCGTCAATATAGGATTGAATACTATCGATTGCTTGACCTCGGAGGCTTGAATATTGGCTATAATAGTCGTTCAAATATTCGGTCCTGATATCCATGTAATCAACTAGTCTAGGACTTTGATTTGTGTTATTCGCACAACCAACTAAGATGAAGGCTATCATTATTTGAATCCGCCTCATCGCTTCCTTACTTCTCCAGGTCTATCCTTTCCAATATTAAATATCCACCCATAACTGCTCCCAAAATGAGCTTCGGCGAAGTTTAGAAACTCAGATGTTACGGGGAATCGTATGCGGTGAGCTTGGTAGTATGACATAAGATATCGTATTACCTAAAGTTAGTTAAATTATCTATCCTTCCAGTAGTAAGTGCATGGTCCATGTATCCTCCCCCCGCCCCCTCGCAGAGGGGGAGACACAAGTTACTGGGCTCGGGCACTGGTGTCATAGGTCATCAAATTTGCTGCTAAATTACAAATCAAGATGCCCGAGCCATGTCGAACTAGATCCCCCTTGTGGAGGGGGACACAGGGGGAGGTATTCTAATCACAGTCGATACTCAGGATGCCAGCACGACTTGTACATAGCCGATCTTGGAAATCTTGAAATCTTAAAAATCCTGTTGCCGACGCAGGAGGACAGAGGTTTCGCCTGAGAGGGAGGAAACAGGTCATTGAGTGAAGCGTAGCGTAATCGAAATGTCCTGTAAGTGAGTTGTTAAGCTATTGAGTTAATTAGCTCTTTAGCGGATTAGCAATATTAGCTTACTAGAAAACGGGATTTCGAGTGGCCTCAATCACCTTGATGCGATCGTGCAAGGTTAGAGATCGGATCACTCAAAGTGATGCGATCTCTTCAATCGAAACACAGGCTCCCAACTCCCTTACTTTTTAGCCACAAAATCCATAAAATCATTCATCAACATAAGGGATGGGAGGAAGGTAATACCAAGGGCAGCACATCGCATCGCTAGCACTTGCTGTAGTAGAGGGCTATGGCTCGTAGCCACCTTGTATATACCTCGCAAGCTTTTAAAGTACCGCTCTAGCTCGGGCTCTTGGGGTATACGTCTCGACTCCAGGCGTTGCATCATCTCAGCAAAGGCAGCGTAGTCGTGTAGGCAGTACTTGTCGGGGTAACGTGCAGCCAGCAAGAGGACTATCTCTCTACGGCCATGCTGGTGGGAGATCGCCTTATGGTCTTTGCGCTTAATCTGGCGGTAGAGCTCGTCTAGGTGGTGCTCAAATCGATCGACACGAAGACCGAGATCGAGGTCATCTTTAAAGAGATCTCGAAAGGTCGATCGCATAAACTCACGGTCCTCCCCTATCATACGGATCATCTCCGACTTAGCGCTATCAACGCTACCACCCCACAGATGACCACTGATAGTACTCTCCATACTAGTAGCGTAGGTGTCGGCTAGGTCTAGCTCTTCGATATCCCAGTGATGGCTCCATTGCTGTAGGAGGTCATACTTCGACATATCTACCTCATACGACTCGTCTAGGAGTCGCTGAGCGAAGTCATCACTATACTTCTTGATTAGGTCCACCTTCATAGCTGGCGAAAGTACTACCCCGCGTTCGATTATTAATAGGAATTGATCCCACGTTGATTACACGGGAAAGAGAGGTACGCATGGCCTTACCACTCTACTAGTGTCCGAGCGACTCGCTCCAGTAGAACCTCGCACTCCGTAGGGTCGCGCCAGATCGTAAATGGCCGGCGGATCGCGAGGGCATCACCGTCCTTTGTAATTTCTACTAGAGCCCACTTGACCGTACCTTCCTTGCCAGTACTAGCTGTAATGACATTGCCCTGTAGGGATACCTGCGCATCAGGCAGGGCATCACGTAGTCGCCGAGCTACACGGACTAAATCATTGGTCTGGGCCTGTATCGTCTTGCGTCGTCTAAATATGCCGATGAACGCCGGCGCCTCAATACCACTAGCCAGCAGCTTTTGGTAGCGCTGCTCCGTGATAAAAGCGAAGAGTAGTCCGAAAACAGCGCTACTTAACAAAGTGGATATCGACAGGGCCGAGATGCCATCAAAAATAACCTGCATCCCCACCCACACGAAAATCGTGTAGACGAAGCCGCTAAGGTGAAATTGTAATTTGTTGCTCATAAGTCTGGGCAAGATACGATGTACTTGCTGTCTGAGCGGGTGCGGACCCATCCTAAATCCTTCCCTTATAAATGGAAGGACTTATAAGTGTTGCAAGCAACCTTACTTTACAGCTCCCTCTATTTTAATAGAGAGCAAGAGCCGGTGATTGAGCTTTTCGGTCGAAGTGTTAGCCCGAACAAGCAGCAAATAACAGCAGCCTATAGTCTTCCCTACCCCTTCTTAGGCATCAATATCTCCTCGATCCTGACCGTCAGGTCTGCGAGGTGGTAGGCGGACAAGTCATTGCCGTTTGCCCTGCTGCTGATCTGCTGCTGTATACGCTTGAGGTTACCACGTGCGATTGCTGGCACGTCACTATTCGCAACTATGCTATCATCACTGCTGAGTAGCTTGCCTAATTGCTCGACGTAACTACGCTGGAGACTACGTCTGTAAGTATCTATGCTGCCACCGGTAGTCACCTCGCTAAATATGGCATCATTCATATCACCGAAGAAAGCGATCGGGCTGTAAGCATCCGCTCCATTAAGCGCCTCATTCTCGACCATACGGCTGAGTCGATCTGATCGCAACAAGAGTGACATCGTCCTATCTTGCAGGCGTCGTATCCGCTCATTGTTACCAGCTGGCTCTATACGGCGTAGTATCTCCTCATCGATCACCCACGTAGGTGTCTGGAAGAGGTGCTTGTCCAGGAATGCCATGGCTCTGCGCTGCTTGTCGAGTGGTGCATGGCTGTATACCGGTTCCTCCTCGTCGTAGGTCTGATAGAACTCGTAGACGCCACCAATATTGGCCGCGACGTGGCCCATATATCGTCTAAACTGGCCTAGCACTTGCCCGTACAGCTCCTCGAGGTCATCGAAGTTCTTGGCGTCCTCTGCTGTCCACTCGATGAGGTTAGGCACAATGCGTTTGAGGTTCTTAATACCAAGCTCACTCGCCTCCATACTATCATCACCCAGGTCTTCGGTCTGAGAGCTAGGATCTAGCGGTACACGTCTCTGACGACCGAATCGATAAAGCGGATCGTCCTTATGCTCTAGTATCATCGCTGCGAGCGGAGCTCGCTCTGCATCCTTGTCCTCTGCTGAGAAGTATCGGTATCCCCACTCTATCGACCACTTGTCATACGGACCTATATCAGGCATGAGGCCTACATCGCCATCCTCTGGCTGTGCTACATAATTAAATCTAGCGTAATCCATGATCGACGGCGCAGTACCCATCTTCTTGGTAAAAGTCGGTGACCGCAGGCTGTCTACAGGATAGGCAACAGAAGCTCCCATGTTGTGTGGCAAGCCCAGTGTGTGACCTACCTCATGTGCCGCTACGAAACGGATAAGTCTACCCATCACGGCATCATCGAACTGCACCTTACGGGCATCAGGATTGATGGCAGCCGTCTGGATAAAGAACCAGTTGCGCAGGAGATTCATCACATTGTGATACCACATGATATCACTCTCTATGATCTCGCCCGTCCTAGGATCGTGGACATGGGGTCCCTGTGCATTTTGGATGTCGGTGCTGATGTAGCGGATCACGCTATATCGTACATCCTCTGGCGACCAGTCAGGGTCTTCTTCTTTACTAGGAGGATCTTTGGCTATGATGGCATTTTTAAATCCAGCCTGCTCAAAGGCCACGACCCAATCTTCGATACCCTGCTTGAGGTAGGGTCTCCACTTGTCTGGCGTCGCTGGGTCGATGTAGTAGACGATGGGCTTGATAGGCTCGACTAGCTCTCCTCGCTCGTAGGCTTCCTTGTCGCTAGGCTCTAGTCTCCAGCGGGTGATATATCTATTGCTAAATGCCTTTTGCTTGTCTAGGCTGTAGTCTGTCTGTGATAGTGAGAAGTAGCCCACTCGGCTATCGAAGTGCCGAGGCACCCATGGGTCCTCTGGCAATAGTATAAATGACTGATTAAGCTCTACAGAAATAGTACCTGTGAGCTGATTGTCTGGCAGCTTGGACCCCTTGTAGGTCAGTACGTGTCGCACCTCGGTGTTTTCTGGGAAACTCTTCATCCAAGAGATGTAACTCCGCTTGGCGTCTAGTCCTTTGATGCCAAAGTTTTTGCGCTGGCTATCATACATAGCACCTATCATCGGTATATCTTGTGTAAATAGTGGCGCTACATCGATGACGACCGAGCTACTGTCTTTACCCACAGCCTTGATATCAAAAATATGGATGATGGGCTCGAAGTTATTATTGCGGACAGACTCATATATCGGGTCTTCGAAGCTCGCCACGCTATTGTAAGATACCGATCGTAGCAAGATCTTATTGTCCTTGCGCTGCCACCGGATGACCTGCTGCGGTCTAGACTTGGTACCTGCTCCACCGAAGTTGAGACCCTTGACAAAGCCCGCTATCCTACTTACGACGAGGATCTCTCGATCTAGTAAGTCATTATCGATCTCGAAATAATTCTTATCACCGACCTTATGCGTCGTTATGAAACCCTCGTTAGACATTGCATCCTTGGTAATCACCTTACCGTAAGGCTTTGGCCCGTCCTTCTTGGACTTAGCCTCTTTCTTAGGAGCTTCTTTTTTCTTACCCTTCCACCAGGTCAGTTGAGCATCCGTCGCTGTGAGTAGCGAAAAAGAAAAAAGCAGTGTCAGTAGGTACTTCATAGTATTGAATCGTTAATAATTGACAATCTGGGTTGGCGTTCTAAAAACCGAAAATACATACAATGGTTTTGGTCGAGCCACCTAGGCGTAATCTTAGTATTACCATAAGACAAAATAGTCTAGTATGAAGGCGTTACATTTGCCCGAGATCATGATAACAAAGCAGTAGTGAAACGGATCGACAAACTTGTGATTACGGGCTTTATAGGGCCGTACCTCATGTCCTTCTTTGTGGCAGAGTTTGTCTTGCTGATGCAGTTCCTTTGGAAAAACATTGACGACATCCTAGGCAAGGGATTTGGGCTCTTTAATATCCTAGAGCTGATCTTCTACTTTGGGGTGACTATCATCCACCTGTCTGTACCGGTGACCATCTTGATATCATCGGTCATGGTATTTGGTAATCTCAGTGAGCGGTACGAGTTGTCGAGCCTCAAAAGCGCAGGCATACCACTTACCAGAACTATGCGATCAGCTATCATCCTAGCTGTAGGTACTGGTCTATTCTCGCTACTGGCCAACAACTACCTCAAGCCGAGGGCCAATTTCAAATTTCAACAACGCTTTAAGGCGATACAAAAGAGCAAGTCTAGTCTCATCCTAGAGGAAGGCGTCTTTGACAGCGACTTTACAGGCTATGTCATCCGAGTAGGTAAGAAAGACAAAAACGGTCGTGACATCGAGGACGTACTCATGTATGATCAGGAGAATAATTCTAACAACTACCTCACCGATGTCACCAAGGCACGTACCGGCGAGATGTATACTAAGGAGGACGGTCGACTCTTCGTCATGAATCTCAAAGATGGCGAACAGATCAGGGAATTGCGAGAGACGGCCGGCAAGGACGGTAAGAAATACCCCTTGATGCGGACCTACTTCAAGACCTACAAGAAGATGTTTGACATGAGCAACTTCCAGGTAGAGGAGGACAATGTCAATATCAATCGCAATAAGAAAGACATGCTCAACACCTTTCAGCTGCTCAATGCTGTCGACAGCCTGAAGGTCAAGCGAGATGACGTACTGGTCCGAGTTGCTGAGCAGTTTAGGACCATACTCCCCATACCCGACAGCAGTGCTACCGGTACCTCGGATAATGAACGGCGCGACAAGCTACAGATGGAGGAAGTGATGAAAAAATTCAAATCTTCATCACCTACGAACCAGGCCAGCGTACAAGCATCCGTAGCTAAAAAAAGACCTAGTCGCAAGATCCAGATAGACGACTACGACCTAGACACCATCAACTACCTGATAGAGACCGTCGTGCCCTCACAAGCCAAAACGATGTACAATCGCATGCACAACTCTGCCTCCAATCAGCGAGATGTGCTACGGTCGAGGCTCAGCACCTACAGAGGACTTGACAGGACCAAGAGCAGGTATCTCTACACCCTCCACCAGCAGTATGCCTGGGCCCTGAGCTGCATCGTCTTTCTCTTTATAGGAGCCCCGCTAGGTAGCATCATACGTAAGGGTGGTTATGGTTACCCCTTGCTGTTTGCCATCGTGTTCTACATACTACTCTTTATCAGTACGATCATGGGCAATAAGCTCAACCGTAATGGTACACTGCACTACCTCACGGCAGCCTACTTGCCTATCCTTATCTTACTACCCTTTGCAATGGTTATCACCTACAAGGCTCTGACGGATAGTAAATTTTCTTTCACGATCACGCCACCGCAATGGCTGAGCAAGCTACTCGGTAGGGTCACAGACAACGGTACGATATGAATGCCTTAAACACCACCGACTTCAACTTCCCCCGACAGCAAAACGTATATCATGGCAAGGTCAGGGATGTCTACTACATCGGCGATCGTGATCTCGTGATGGTCGCATCGGACCGTATATCTGCCTTTGACCACATACTACCCCGCCCTATCCCATACAAGGGGCAGGTGCTCAATCAGGTAGCTACCCACTTTCTAAAGGCTACAGAAGATATCGTACCCAACTGGCTAGACCACGTGCCTGATCCTAATGTAGCGATCGGTAAGCGCTGCCGACCCATCATGATAGAGATGGTCATAAGGGGCTACCTCGCCGGACACGCTTGGCGAGAGTACAAGGCGGGCAAGCGAACTATCTGCGGTGTAGAGATGCCCGACGGTATGCGCCAAAACCAGCGCTTTGCCGAGCCCATCATCACCCCTGCGACCAAGGCAGAAGAGGGCCATGACGAAGATATAAGCGCCGAGGACATCCTAGCTCAAGACATCGTCACCCAAGCGGAGTGGGACCAGCTGACCGCCTACACCAGAGCCTTGTTTGCGAGAGGTACAGAGATGGCAGCACAACGAGGACTGATCCTAGTCGACACGAAGTATGAGTTTGGCAAGATCGGTGATGACATCATATTGATGGATGAGATCCACACCCCCGATAGCAGTCGATACTTCTATGCGGACGGCTACGAGGAGCGACTAGCAGCAGATGAGCCTCAACGTCAACTCAGCAAGGAGTTTGTGAGGGAGTGGTTGATGGACAATGGTTTTCAAGGGCTGGAGGGACAGACGATGCCAGATATGCCAGATGACTTCGTCAATATGGTCTCGGAGCGATACATCGAGCTATACGAGCAGATTACAGGTCAGCCATTCGAGCGGGCAGATACAGCAGATATCCTCGGTCGCATCGAGGCTAATGTCAATGCGTACCTCAAGAGATAATGAGCTACGACGCCTACCTAGAAGATCGTATCAACAACTACCTGAACGAACACAAGGTGGGCTATCGCACCATCAAAATGATGGGCGGCCTATGCTATATGGTGGAGGACAAAATGATGGTAGGCATCATAAAGGGACTCCTCATGTGCAGGGTAGGTCCTGACCAGTATGCCGCCAGTCTTGAGCAGGAGTATGTACAAGCCACCGTATTCGGAGACCGCCCGATGAAGGGAATGGTATTCGTCAGCGCTGATGGGTATGACCTAGACGAAGACCTAGGCAAGTGGCTACACCTATGCCTAGCCTACAATCCACTAGCGCCACTCAGCAAGAAGAAAAAGCCCAAATAACCCAGCGGCCCACAGGCGAAACCTGGGTCCTCGATTCAGGTCCGCAAATTGGGCATTTCGACCTCACAGTACTTTATCACATCGGCTTGATTGAGCGGCGAGGTTTCGCCTCAGCCGCTGTATGGTCTGCTAGCCTTGTAGGTGCTAATCCCAGCTGTCCACAGGCGACACATAGGACCCTCCCTCCATCCCTCCCTTGAAATGGAGGGACTTATCTGCGTCGCGATACGACACCTTTCATCTCCAGCGGCCCACAGGCGAAACCTGAGACCTAGATTCAGGTCCGCAAATTGGGCATTTCGACCTCACAGTACTTTATCACATCGGCTTGATTGAGCGGCGAGGTTTCGCCTCAGCCGCTGTATGGTCTGCTAGCCTTGTAGGTGCTAATCCCAGCTGTCCACAGGCGACACATAGGACCCTCCCTCCATCCCTCCCTTGAAATGGAGGGACTTATCTGCGTCGCGATACGACACCTTTTATTAGCACGATGATAATTATGCTACCGTGAACTGATATCCCGTCTGACAAGATGATCTACTTGAGGGTCATGTCTCCCACCATGTAGCCCGAAAAGGCATACACCTATACAGCCTGACCTTATAGTCAGTGGCACTTATCGACACTAAAGTGGTCGAAGCCACGTACTGCTTGTACCTAGTGCTGCTTGCTCGAAACTTTCAATTTTTCGATCTGCCTTCTCTGTATCTGTAAAAATCAGAACGATCTGTAGGATCCGTGTTCTATCCATTCAAGAAAGACGGCCTGCCAGCTGTATAGCTAGACAGACCGCCTTTTTATACTTGCAATAGACTTCTGCTACCTGACCACAAGTAGTGGCTGGGTGGTATGTATGTCACCTATGATCGTCGTGAGCTGATAGACACCAGCTGGCCACATCGTTACATCGATATCATGCAGTGTAGGATTCGTGGCATCAAGCGCTACCGTCTGCTCATATATCATAGAACCATCCTGGCCTGTCACGATGACCCGTGCCTCAGATCCTGATGGTAGACTCAGTGCGGTCAGCGTGGTAGCAGGGTTAGGATATAGGAGTACCTCACCCTTCGTATCTACACGCGTCTGTACAGATGGGCTGTATGCTGACTGCCCGTCTAGGTCAAACTGCTCAAGGCGGTAAGTATAGATGCCCGACTGGTCTATGTATCGATCCGTCCACTGGTAGTCAGCACCTGATACGGCGTTCTTAGCATCTACCTCACCTAGTGACTGCCAGCGATCATCATTGATCGATCGCTGTACCTGGTAGGTCATGGCATTGACCTCTGCTATAGTTGACCATCTGATTAGGTGGCCTTGTGGTGTAGTCTGCAGAGATATGTCACCCCATACGACTGGTAGTACTCCCTGCGCTAGCCCAGCATCGACATCAGTAATGTCATCGCCAGGCGTAAAGCTGATCAGTCGAGTCGTACCTATACCGTTACTGTGGTCCACATCGCTATCGACATCAGTACCGTTAGGGTCTACTCTAGGTATGGTAAATGAGTATCCTGCTGGCGGGGTAAAGGCTAGATAGTAGGACTGCTCCTGCAATTGATTGATCTCATAGGTACCATCACTGCCTGTTACGTCCATATTGACTAGACTCCCCTGCTCATCAAAGGCCTCAACGAGGACGTTCTCTACGACGGGCTCACCAGCAGTACGTATACCATCGCCATTGTTATCGCGCCATACTAGACGACCGACGGTAGCCATGGGGTAGAATCCTGCACCGATGTCACACTTACCCTCTCCACTCCTCAGACTAAAAGAGGTTGTGGTAGCAGGACCATTGAAGGAGCCCACATCGTTATTAGTGAAGGAGTTACCAGTATTAATAACACGAGCCAGCACGAGGCCGTATGGGGGTAGCGGCACCTCGACGTAGTATCTACCTGGTCGCACACATACCTCGAAGTAGCCATCACCGCTAGGCGTATTGGGCTGTGCACCAGTGACGTCAGATGCGACGAGGTCATACCGACCGTCCAAGCCCTGGCGGTAGACATTGATCAACATACCGTTGACGCCGTTCTCTGATCCGTCTCTACGACTGTCTTCATCTAGATCATACCATGTCTTACCGCATATCGTCACACAACGATAGAATCCAGCATCGATACTTAGGTTCTCATCATTGGGGCGAAGGTCAAACATAGCAGTCGTGCCATCGCCGTTACTATTATCGAGATTACTATCTCGGCCACGGTTATTACCTATGCCATCGACTGTAGGCAGTAATAGTGGATCACCCGTCCTAAAACGCATGTAATACCTACCCACGCTGACATCCTCAAAGAGGTAAAAGCCTTGGACATCAGTTGTAGTTGTTAACTCGGGATTTCCCCATTGATCAAACAGTGTGACCGTCACCCCAGCGATACCTGGCTCATTGCTATCCTGGAGTCCGTCACCATCTAGGTCCTCCCAGACAAAGTCACCCACATCCGCTAAGCCTGCAAACCCAGCATCAACGTTATCAACGAAATCACCGGGCTCTACAGTAAAGCAGTCGGTCGTGCCCGTCTCATCTATATCACTATCACTATCGTCAGATGGGCCCTGATCTTGCAAGGTGCTGATACACCCATCGACATCACCTAGGTCAAAAACGAGCTGGTAGTCACCTAACAGTACGGGGTCAAACGTGTAGGCACCATCAGCATCACTCTCTACCGTAGCGATAGTGACGCCAAAACATGTCTGTAAACTTACCGTCACACCAGCTATGCCTGGCTCTCCTGTATCTTGTATACCGTCATAGTCTAGGTCCTTCCATACGAAGTCGCCTATCGACCCAAATGGATCAAAGCCCCCCACGTCGTGATCGTCCTCATCCTCGTTAGCTAGGGGCCCTCCGCCTATTATATTATCGTCGTCAGGCCCATCTACTACTACCGACTGCTCGAGGGCTGTATTGCTACTAGGGTTACTATCGCTATCAGTCGTCGGCACAATCATACCATCCGCACCTGTAAAGCCCGCAATCTCTACGTAGTTGACGTAGTCGACTGCTGTATTGGCCCGTACCAGGGTGGTGTTAAGCTCAACTACCCTACTAGTGCCAGGTGCTAAGGAGCCCGTAAGCGTAGTCGTAATATCGCCAGATAATGTAGCAGACCATGCGGGATCATTGAGGTTATATCCGGCAGGTAGGTAATCAACAATCTGGATATTATCTAGAGCTACGGAGCCTTGATTATATACCTCAATCTCAAATCGAACGGGTGACCCGATTGCGAAATCTGTAGTAATCGTACGCTTAGTCAATGCAAGATCGACTACTGGTATCGAGCTAGTATCCTGGTCATCCTCGCTAGGACTATCGTTATCAGGTGTACTATCGACATCTACCACGGGCTCGCCATCGGGTGTAGTAGCAGCGGTGATCTCAGATACATTGACATACGACTCAGGATCTGCACAGTAAGTTAAGGCTAGTTGGATAGATACTGTAGCGCTATCACCAGGCACAATAGTCGTACCTATCATAGCTGTAGCAATATTGAGGCCTGCATCATAGGTCCATACACCGTTATTACTAGTAAGGTAAGCGAGCCCGCAAGGTAGTCGGTCGACCACGGTAACATTACTAGCAGCTAGGGTACCCTCGTTGACAACTGTGATATCAAATGACACCGTCTCTCCATACTTATAGCCTGCAGGATCTAGATCTATCGACTTACTTAGGGCAAGATCAAACTCGCCAAAAGCTGCTGGATCATTGTCATCCTCTACACCATTACTACCATCTACATCGATATTACCATCACCAGTAGACCCAGGTAGCTCCCTATCCGTCTCATCAAAATTGTTGCCGGGGCTACTGTCTGCATCACTACCACCTACATCATTGCCCTGGTCGTCACTAGCACTGGTAATCTCTCCATAATTGACAAAATCAGTACCCGCCTGGGGATCGAAAGTCAAGGTGATCTCGATCGTCGTATCCGCCTGGCTAGCTAGCGATGCTACCGTATAGACAGCACCATTAGCGGATGGCATCCATCCTGCACTAGCTGTCGCATCAAGACTAAACCCGCTAGGTATATAGTCAACTAACTGCACATCCGTCAATACGGAATTACCTTGGTTATGCACTGTAAAAGAAAAGACGACAACATCACCTGCAACGATACCTGATGGACTAGTGATTAGGTCTTTGGTAAGTGCTAGGTCGATTATCTCTAGTGGCTCGTCGTCTTGATCATCCTCTGTAGGATCGTCATTGCCAGGTGTGCTATCACCATCATCGAGTGGATCACCATTATCATCCTGAGCAGACTGTATCTCTACCTCATTATTGTATGTACTGGCATCATACGCCTCATCACAATAGGCTAACTCTAGCTGTAGTGTCGTAGTCACAGTCTCACCCGCTAGCAATGGACCGGCTATCGTTTGGGTAGCTACCCTAGAACTAGGTACGTATGACCACGCAGAGTTGTTAGTCGGTAAGAAGCCTAGCCCGCAACCTATCACGTCACTGATGACAATATTACTAGCTGGCACAGTTCCTTGATTGGTAATGCTAATCTCGTACGTGAGCACCTCTCCATACTGATACGGTGCGGTATCAACCACCACCTTATCAAGAGCGAGGTCAGAAAGTACAAGTCCAGCTACATCATGATCGTCTTCATTACCGCCTATGATCTTTGTCGTGATATCGTCATCACCAAGGTCGCTGGGCATAATAGCACGTTCTGCACTAGTATCACTACCAGGATTACTATCGACATCTGCTGCTGCAACGGGCACACCTAGTGTATCCTGAGCGGCTAATATCTCCGCATAATTGATGTAGTCTGCAAGCACACCTCCCCCTGCAACAGTCTGGTAGGTGAGGTCTAGTGTCACCCGAGTACTGTCACCAGGCATGAGGCGTACATCACCGAATGTATAGGTAGCACCTGCACTCACCGACGTCCATCCTGCATTATCTGCTGCTGAAAAACCATAGCCGTCTGCTATATAGTCGACGACTACGATATCCTCTAAGGGTGTGTTGCCTTGGTTGAATACCCATACCTCAAACTGGATGAGGTCACCCACTGCATATGGAGGTGTTGACACAAGCCCCTTTCGCAGTGCTAGGTCTACCACAGGGACGAATGCTGGATCGCTGTCGTCCTCATCTGAGACACCATCACCATCCGCATCGGTACCACTATCATCAATATTGTCATCCTCCAGTGTACCAGCACTACCACCTATATCATTACTGGGGTCGGTGTCATAATCACTATCTGTATCAAAGGCAGGCAGGCCATCCTCATTGATCGCCGCAGATATCTCTGCCATATTGGTCCATGCCTCTATTGTAGCGGCTACACACTCTACTTGTAAGAAAATAGATACCTCTATCAGCTCATCAACATCAAGAGGCGTAGTAAGTGTGAGGGAGGCTATATTCTCATTAGCATCATAGATCCAAGCTTGATTCTGTTCGGCGCTATCAAAACTGAGACCCGGTGGCAGATAATCTGTAATAGTTACAGCCTGTGCTGCCTGATTACCTTGATTCTCTATCGTAATGACAAACTCTAAAAGATCATCGTACTCAATACGACCAGTCTGGACTACCTGCTTACGTAGAGCTAGATCAAATATATCTGGTCCTGCAGGGTCATGGTCATCTTGATCTTGCTGAAAATTAGTTCCTAACGCAAAGATGTTATCATCATCGGGATCACCTGGCTTTACAGAGTTCTCTTCCGGTGTATCGCTAGGGAAGCTATCTGCATCATCGTCTCTATTGCCGGTGGCATCTCGCAATTGTACGAGTTGTGCATAGTTAATCCATTGCTCATCTATGTTCTGCGTCTGCAAAAGCGTAAGGTCTAGAAATGCCTCTACACTATCTCCTGGCGCTAGAGGACCGCTAAAGGTAAAACTAGGCTCTGCCATATCGCTAGACCATCCAGGATTGACCGAAGGATCGTACGAATAGCCAACACCCAGGTCTATCAGGACGTCGGTATCAGCAAATGTGATATTACCTTGGTTATACCCCGTGAGCTTAAAGCGGACATTATCACCATAGCGTACTGTATCTGGAGAATCAATGGTGAGCTTTAGAGCCCAGTCCACAATCTCTAGCGTTGCAGGGTCACTATCGTCTTCGTCGATGATCCCTAGACCGTCTAGGTTATTATCCGTGAGGCCGTCGTCGACTACCCCACCCGCATCATTCGCCTGGGTATCGTCCGGTGTACTATCTATGTCATCTCTCCGGACACCCGAAGTATCTACCACTGCGGTAAGCTCGGCATTATTGACCCAATTGCTACTTGGATCATCGAAGCAAGGCTGCACCACCAGGGTAATAGGTACCACCACATCACTCGCCGGTGCTGGTCCGGGGCTGAGGCTAAAATACGCCTTCCTAGCAAGAGAATCGTAAGTCCATCCGGGATTGATAAAATCGACAAAACGGTAACCGCAAGGCACATAATCAACTACGATTACAGAGTCTGCATCTTGATTACCTTGATTAAATACTGTGTTATTAAAGATAACGGTCTGTCCGTAGCTAAAACTCGGCGTGACGGTTGCCTCCCTCAGCTTGATAAGTGCAAAGTCAAACACCTCTATTGACGCCACATCGTGGTCATCCTCATCCTCGCCAGCATCGGGACCGCCACCCAGTATGTTATCATCATCACTAGACCCTGGCAAGACTGAATTCTCTGTCAGAGAGTTAGTACCTGGATTGCTATCGGCATCATCTATCAAGGGAATACCGGACGTCGTAAAGGCACTATCGATACCTGCATAATTATCCCAAGCTCTACCATCAAACATCATCTGCGTCAAGCCTAGAGTAACTGTTACCGCGGCGCTACCTCCTGGTGGTATAGGCCCAGGAATGATAGCATAGGGTATAGGCTCATCATCGAACCAGCCCGCTGCAGCATTGAGCGACTGGTCATAGGCAAAACCCTCTGCAAAGTACTCTCTGACCTGCACATCCTGTACTGTATCGCTGCCTTGATTGAATACGGTAAGTGTAAAATCAATATTATCACCATAAGTATAGTTAACCACGCTAGGACTCAGAGATTTACGCAAAGCTAGATCGTATACAAATGCAGAGGCCTCATCGTAGTCATCCTCTAGAGCATCCATATTGCCTTGTATATCATCGTAATTACTATCCATATCAAGTGGACCTATGTCTGATCCACCTAGGTCCTGAGCACCAGAGATCTCTGCTGCATTAATCCAGTCAGTGGCATCTAGTACTGGTAATGGTCTTAAGAATATTGTAATCAGGCTATCCACGCCAGACTCTATCGGTCCCACAATCGTACGGGTAGCTTGCCTAGTGGCACCATCAAAAGTCCATGTGGGATTATCGGACTGTAGGTAGTCGTACCCTGCCGGCACGTAGTCTACCACATCGACATTGGTGACATCCTCCGTACCTCTATTAGATACGGTAATATTGAATGGTACGGCTACCCCGTAGCTCGATATACCGGCGGCGATGGTCGTTTTGGATAATTCTAGATCGTAGGCTTGACCTGAGAGATTAGGCGCTGTAGCTACAATTAGCAATAGCGATACAAGCGCTTGCAGTTGGCTTTTCATAAGTAGTTTACTATTTGAGAGGCTTCAAAGGTAGCAAACGACTTACATATATAAAAAATAATTATCTGTATATCGCTATCGTATGCGTGCTTACAGATAACGTAAAAACATATTTATCGCCCCATCCTCTTCTTCCGCTTCTTACCATAGAGACCTGACTTAGGTTTTGACTTCTTTTCGGACATCTCGACCGATTTTTGCCAGCTATTCTCGCCAGGGCAGCCTTCGCCTGTTTTACAAGACGACGAAAAAATCACGACAAATGCTGCTAGAGCTAGTATATATGAGGGTTTGCGCATATTATTTAACATTTTATTTCTCCGGTAAGTAGCGTATCTACACCGCAAGATACAACTCTATGTACGTCAATGCTTTAGAACTTAATCATATACATAACCGTCAAACACAGACCGCCTAGACATCTAGTAAATACAGGGCTCTCAGCACTTTTGTCCCCTTCACATTTGTATGGTAAGTCTTCTACATATACATTTGCCGCCATTATAGAAACACTTAATCTTTAGTAATTAAAACACTTGAGTTATGAATAAAGGAGATCTAATAAGCACAGTAGCTGAGAAAGCTGGAATCACTAAAGCACAAGCAGGAGATGCAGTAGGTGCAGTATTTGGTGCTATCGAAGGTACACTTAAGGGTGGAGACAAGGCTGCATTCGTAGGCTTCGGCACATTCTCAACAAACCACCGTCCAGCTAGAGAGGGAAGAAACCCACTTACTGGTGAGAAGATCCAGATCAAAGCTAAAACACAGGTTAAATTTAAGGCAGGTAAGGCACTTACTGAGTCTGTAAACTAAGCTTGTTGTCCTTGTCGAAAGACATCGATTAATCTAAAATGCGGTTTGGCCTGTTAACATGGTCAGACCGCTTTTTTTATGCCCTTACAATTGTAATATGACAGCCCAACCATCGACGACATTTGCCCTCGAAATACTTACTGGTATCCCCGACGAGCTACCAGCGGCAACTAGTCCAGACAACAGCGTATCGCATGCACCTGCTAGGAATCTTACCGGAGTCCTTACAAAAGAAGAGGAGGCTCTCGCCATCAAGAATGCCCTGCGCTATGTACCTGTAGCGCATCATGCTGTCATGGTACGAGAGTGCAAGGATGAGCTTACTAAGTATGGCAGGATCTACCTCCATAGATACCGTCCATCCTACGCCATGCATGCCCGTCCACTAAGTGACTATCCAGCGCAGACGCCACAGGCAGCGGCTATCATGCTGATGATCCAAAACAACCTTGACCATAAAGTGGCCAAGCACCCACACGAGCTGATCACTTATGGCGGTAATGGTGCCGTCTTTCAGAACTGGGCTCAGTACCGCCTCGCCATGCAGTACCTAGCTCAGATGACTAATGAACAGACCCTAGTACTTTACAGTGGCCATCCGTTAGGCCTCTTCCCATCTCACGAAAATGCGCCTAGAGTCGTCGTTACTAATGGCATGATGATCCCTAACCACTCTAGTAAAAACGACTGGAATAAGTACAATGCCCTAGGCGTCACCAGCTATGGTCAGATGACGGCGGGTTCGTTTATGTATATAGGTCCACAAGGCATCGTGCATGGTACCACCATCACCCTACTCAATGCAGGGCGACTACACGGCCACGGCTCAGATAACCTAGCGGGAAAGATATATATCACCAGTGGCCTGGGTGGGATGTCAGGAGCACAGGCACTTGCAGCAGAGATAACCGGCGCTGTAGGTGTGATCGCCGAGATCGATGGGGACGCGGTACAGCAGCGCCTCACCGATGGCTACATACACCAGGCCAATGTCTATCAGTCACTGCCCGACTTACTCGATCGTATTAAGTCAGCCTCAGCAGATAAGGAGGCGGTCGCACTCGTATATCAAGGCAATATCGTAGATCTCTGGGAGGCCCTAGCAGATAGTGACCTGATGGTACACCTAGGCTCTGACCAGACCTCACTGCACAATATAGACGACTTGGGCTACTGTCCACAAGGCTATAGCTTCGATGAGGCAGCGGCGCTACTACTGAGCGACAAGCCACGATTTATCGAGGAGGTGCAGGCAACTCTACGTAGACACGTCGTAGCGATCAACAAGATGGTCGATCGCGGCATGTACTTCTGGGACTACGGTAATGCATTCTTAAAAGAAGCAGCAGAAGCTGGCGCCGACATCATGGGTGACAAGCCGAGTGGCTTTAGGTATGCGAGCTACGTAGAGGATATCATGGGGCCGATGTGTTTTGACTATGGTTTCGGGCCATTCAGATGGGTATGTACCAGCGGGACGGAGGCGGACCTCTACAAGACAGACGAGATCGCTGGCGACATACTGCGCAGACTGCTCTCCACAGCTCCAGACGAGATCAAGGGCCAGCTCCGTGATAATATCATGTGGATCGATAATGCCAAGACAGATATACCCATCGTCGGTAGTAAGTCGCGGATACTCTATGCCGATGCTCAAGGCCGCATAGAGATAGCCCTCGCATTTAACGAGGCCATCAAGACTGGTGAGATCTCTGGGCCGATCGTACTGGGACGTGACCATCACGACGTATCTGGTACGGACAGCCCATATCGCGAAACGGCCAATATATATGACGGCTCTAGGTTTACCGCTGATATGGCGGTACAGAACTTCGTCGGCGATAGCTTTAGAGGGGCGACCTGGATATCACTGCACAATGGCGGCGGTGTAGGCTGGGGAGAGGTGATCAACGGCGGATTTGGTATGGTGATAGACGGGAGCTCACAGTCTGAGCAAAACATAAAGTCTATGCTACACTGGGATGTCAACAATGGCATCGCCCGCAGGAGCTGGGCACGTAATGACGAGGCCATCTTCGCGATCAAGCGAGCCATGGAGGCAGAGCCCCTCCTCAAGGTCACCCTACCATCGATCGTCGACCCTAGCCTACTAGATAACCTAGACGCGTAGGTAGATGGATCTTAGAGATATCTCATACGACTTTCACAATGAGACGGCTAGGCATGGGCTGATTGTCGTCCTGGCAGCCGTCGTGATGGTCGTGGCGGCACTACTGATGATCGGAATTGCTGATGTGATCTTATACAAGTGCTTTGGCGTAGGCCTACTAGTCACAGCCCCTATGCTGGGCTTTAAGGGCCTGCACGTACGTAATGTAAGCCGATACCACGAACAGAAGATCATACCAGATAGTACACCACCTACCCTCAGCGAGGCACAGCAGCAGTATATAGCCCAGTCGTCGCAACAGCAAGACCACCAAAAGCGCAAATCTACCTACCTGATGGTCGGACTGATGATCTGCTGTGTCGTAGGTGCCTTCACACCCTACACGATACCCATATTGGTGTCATCCCTAGCCATGCTACTCGTAGTCGCCGTAGAGTACTGCTATGCCATCGTCACAGAATTCAGGCTAGCAGACCTCCGCATACGGCTCGATAGATACGCAGCTGATCAGTAAGCGCCGTAGATGGGCTTGACGAATACACCGTTGAGGAAGTCCATCGGATCGACCTGACTCTGGAGGACGAGACCCTTGTACTTACCCTCTGCCATCTGATGCGCCATCTCACAAAGCGGCGCCGCCGTCGTACTCTGTATAGCTCTCAAGATCCTATTACCCACCTTACTCGGTTTGATACTATAAGCCTTATCGATCATCCTGAGGGTACCATTGTGATCCTTACCAGTCACACTAGCATATACGATGACGACATCATCCTCGACCATCGGTATCTCGTCTAGCATACGTCGCTCCAGACCATCTATATTCTCACCCCCTAGGTCTTTTAACTGCTCTGCTACCCATGCGTAATGTCCTGGGTATCGTAGTGTCTTGTACTCTAAGTCCTCCACCTTACCGGCTAATGCCTCGGGCAGGTCTGCTGCACCACCAGAGGTATAGTTATCCTCATAAGTGATACCATCGATCACATGCGTCTCGACGCCTGATAGGGCTGTTACAGATGTAGTAGTACCTGACTTGACGATGATGGCATCTTTGATATACTCCGTCGCGACACCTATAGGACTCCATGTGAATGCGTAGTGGTGTGGCCCAGAGACATGCTGCGATAGAGCACCTACTTTCATAGATATGCGCTGTACTGAGTCAACCCGATGTATCGCCTTAAAGTCGGCAAACAGCTGCATCGCTAGTACATTAATAAATCCAGGTGCCAGTCCAGTCTGCAGTACGAATGCCGTATCGGCTCCATCAGCCATCTGCATGATCTCATTGGTCTCAGCTACATACTCCGTCAGATTAGCATAGTGACAACCGGCGTCCTTGGCTAGGCGTGCCATTCTTGGGGCCTGACTACCTGGTAGACAGTCTAGGACTACAGCATAAGACTCCAGATCACGAGCTAGGACGGTATCGTCCCCATCCGTAGACATCATGTAACCCTCCGCCTTGCGACCACGAGTATTACCGTCTGTTACGAAGTTGACAGCTTCATCTAGGCTAGCCCTACTGATATCACCTAAGGTGACCGTGTAGTCCGCTTTATCAAACTCAGAAAGTATGAGACCGGCAGCTCTTCCTATTCCACCTGCTCCAGCGATAAATATCTTTTTTGACATAGTTAATTACTTACTGGTATGTTAAGTCTACCCACCCGAAAAAGGTCGATCAATAGCACGAATGTAGGTAAGAGGATGGAGTAATAAAAACAATTGAAATTAAAGCCTGAATTATGACTTAAGACAACCTCAAGCCCACCAAAACAGACACCTCTACGGCATATAATATGGCCAAAATAGCAACCTACGAACACTCCAGTAAATAGCCTCACATAATACACATACCCGATTATGGGTATATGTACTCGATCGTTTTTCTATCCATGAGATGTAATTGCACTTTTTCTTACAAAAAGGAAAAAAAATTACATTCTAAGCCAACAGTCGCTCCTAGTGAGTCTCTACTGACAATAAGTGATTTGCAATACTAAAAACTGCGATCAAACCACCTGCAATACATAATATTGATAGGGCCAAATATCAGCCATAGTGACCATCAAATATTTGTTGTGTCTATAGTGTTAACATTGCACTTGCTAAAAGATAAACAGGACCAATAGCGTCCTTAAGATTCAAAATTATGAGAAACTTACTAGTACTTTTTTTCCTGTCTGCTATGACATCGTTATCTGCCCAAACAGGATTAGGCTTCACAGCTAGCTATAGCTTTAGTACGACGCCATCGAGCGATACGTACAGCGACCTCACCAGAAAGTCGTTTGGTGATGCTATCAAATTTAATGGACAGGAGCGAGGCGTGAGCTACGGTCTGACATACAGAGCAGATTTCGATAGACTATTTCTACGTGCTGATGCCGTAGTTGCTAAGTCGTCGACTTCATATACGTTCGCAGAGATCATAAGAGGAGAGTCCGGGGTTATGGAAAACTTCAGCACTTTCGAAGATCAGCGACACTACCTATCGATCCCTATTACGGCTGGTGTATCGATCCGTAAGTTTGACATAGGCGTAGGACCTACCCTAGATTTCGAGATCGAGCAGTCTATCGCAGGTGATCTACCATCGTCTGTATCGACTGTAAGCAGGACCGTCGAGACTGGTGCTAATGTCTACCTAGGCTACAACCTCAACAAGCACATCACGATCAATGCTCGCTACCAAACAAGCATGCAGAATCTAGGTAACAGTTTCCGCTATGCTTCAAGCCCTATGGCTTTTGATCAGAAAACATCTAGAGTGGATATAGGCCTAGCCTTTTACCTCTAGTCGATAGATACAGTTAGTTATATTTTGATTTAAAAGGGTCATTTGCTGAAGTGCAGATGGCCCTTTTTTAGTGCTATGTTTCCAAAAGAGAAATAAGGTTAGCGCTGCCGCGGTTGCACCCGCAGTGCGATAAACCCAAATCAATTACTAAGATTATTCCCATTTCAAGACGGATCTAGAGCCGTGTCAAAATTGCTTGTGATCTTTTGGGGGAACGGCGTTTTACAGGCTTATGGTAAGTAATCGTACTTTTCACTAGCTCAAACTCTAGGCCTCTCGCTATCTCAGCTTCTCTACCTCTAACATCCACCAGCTACATACTATCAAATAGTCGCTTGGCCTGTCGGTTATGGCCACCAGCCATCTCGGTGCCATCGATGGTATTGCCCTGCTGATCCCATGGCGCCTTGCTGTATAGCTCTATCTCCCACCGAGGGTTATAAAACTCGCCTCGGCATGTACTGTGGAGCAGGTAGTAATCATTAGTCACCAGCGACGGGTTGTGAAAGAGAAACTTAACGTCTGTCTGCTGGGTAGCGCTTATATAATTGTAACGCCATATCTGATACGGCGGCGCATCTGGCTCATCCTCTACCGCTACGAGGTCATTGGGCTTACCGTACTTAAGGTAGATGTAGCCTCTATCCGTCTCAAAGCCATAGCCCACCGTATTGTAAAAACGATCATGGACGGCCTCTGCTACCCTCTTGTAGGACAAGTACTGCTCGACGGCTGCCGCTCCATGATTGTCTCGCCAGTAGCGCTTCAGATAGTTACGCATATACCGCGTCTTGGCATCAAAAACGATCCTAGCGATCACCTCTCCCTCTACACTACCTACGATGGGGATCAGCGACTTAAGGTCAAACCTCAGATCCTCCAAATCCAGCGTATCAAATACGGATAGGGACATCATCTCATCGTCATAGTCATCCATATAATTGGTAAAAGCGACGGAGGTGCTACTTGTATAAAGGGTCTGCTTGAGGGCATCATGCGCTGCCACATAGACGGACGACTGATCAAATGACGCCAGTGGCTCGTCTATTGCTAGGACCAAGACCTGGAGTGGATCATCCGTCAAGGCCTTATAACTCTTGACGATGTCTCGACCATCGCTGGCCTTCACCCCAAAGGACAAGTACTTTATGAGGGAGTCTGTCTTATATGCCTCTACATACAGTAGTGTCTTAAAACTAGAGTCAATCACCACATGTCCTGGCCGAGGCTCGATGATACGATCGTACTTACTATTAGGACAGTCCTGGCAAGTCGATACGGCCTCTGCTACTACGATATCTGACAGCAAGCGACCGTTGCAGTCACTGACCTCGGCACTAGTTCGCATAGGGGTCTCCAATATACCAGAGCCGCTAATAGTGACATGTATATCGTATTGTCCAGAGGCTATCTGCACCCTATGTACATCAAAGAAGTCTTGGTCTCCCTCCCCCAAGTCTGCAATAGCGATATCACCATAGATCGTATCAAGGCCACTCGTGATAAAAAGCTCACGACTAACACTGTGCCCGGCCAGACGCTGGGCAGGTAGCTTAGTGTAAATCTCAAGGTATGGCTGCTCACCACTGCAAAATACATAGGACTGCAGACTGTACTGGGCAGTGCTGGGGACTGCTGCAAGTAACAAGAGGTACAATAAACAAGAACGGATAAAGGTCATGCCATAAAGGTACGGCATAGGAATAGCCACTGCGATAAGTATAGGCCAGATAGTCGCCTTAACTACTTACGATTCCTTACGAATACCATATCGTAGCGGTGGGCATTAAGGCGTGCCTTGAGTACTAGGGTATCACCGAGCACATCACGGACAGTGAGATTCATGGGTGGATCTGTATCGATGATGAAACTGTTACCTGTAAGACTGTAGGTGACCGTATCCTCGGCTGTGAAGAGGTTAGATGCTAGTCGTGCGGTGTCTATTACGTTGATCTCAGCCTGGTCGAGCGACTTAGTCACTTTGCCATCACGCTTAGCCATAGATATGTCCCACACACCAGTAAGGTCTACATCGGTGGTCGTCGTACCAGTAGTACATCCATAGACGAGACAGCTCAGTGTAGCTAGCAATAGTAATTTACTCATAGGTCTATTAATAAGTGGCTCATACATAAGCAAAAGGTCTGCAACATCATAAGCAAAACAGTCTGAGATCAGATATCCGATCTCAGACTGTTTAAACTATGTATATCGCCGATAGGTTTTGCGAAGTTTCGCTTAAAGCTCTAGCAAGAGCTTAGGATCACCAACTTGCTTACGCATATTGATCAATGCATACCGCATACGACCTAGTGCAGTGTTGATGCTGACACGTGTCAACTGTGATATCTCTTTAAAGCTCATATCAGCATAGTGACGCAAGATCACAACCTCACGCTGCTCAGCAGGTAGGTTATCTACTAGATCTCTGATCCGCTTGTGCTGCTGACTCTTGATCATATTGTGCTCCATATTAGGGTCCTTACTCTCTAGGACGTCAAATATGTCAAACGTCTCAGTGGCAGACACTTTCGTTCTACGCTTGGACCTTCTGAAGTTATCTACGCATAGGTTATAAGAAATACGTAGTGCCCACTGTAGGAACTTACCCTCATGGTTGTACTTACCCTTGCGTAGCGTATCGATGATCTTGATAAAGACATCTTGGAAGATATCATTAGCCTCTTCTGTATCCTTTACGAACAGGTAGATAGACGTGTAAATCTTGTCCTTGTGACGGCTTAGTAAAGTTTCGAAAGCTTTTTCATCACCTTTTAGGTAATCCTGGATCAATTGCTGATCGGTTAACTGCAATACATTCATGGCACTCTTATTTAAATTAATCGGCTAAATCGGGTAATAAGTAGTGTAGATGTACCTTATAGGAGTGCAGTTTTAATGACGAATAAGTCTCAAAGATATGCGACTTATTCTTTATGTCAAGCGTCTGTACAAATTAAAATGATATTTTTCTTGCCTCGGCAGTCTGTCTGCTTAGGTGGTCGGGGTGAATCTAGGACGCCTAGCTCGCAACAAAGAAGCCTGTAAGGGACTTTAAATAAGCACAGATAAAACTAGACACCATGTTCGGATTCTTTAAGAAAGACCCAGTCGCCAAACTAGAGAAAACCTACCAAGCCATGATGGCAGAGGCCGTAGAAATACAGCGATCGGGAGACCTCAGAGCCTATGCCGCCCACCTTGAGAAGGCTAACGAAGTGGCAGACAAGATCCAGGCTCTAAAGGCTCAACAGTAGTACCCTACTCCTCTTCGTCGGATGGTTTAGCATCTAGGAGGTCATGCTCCTTGAGGATACCATACCACTTGATCACCTTTTTGATATCGCTGGTGTATACTCGGTCTTCGTCGAACTCGGGCAGTACTGACCTGAAGTAAGACTCTAGCTCACTGCCACTTGCCTTTTTGATATCAGGGATCGCCTCACTGCTTGCTTTGATCTTATCAAATATCTTGGGTAACTCCACAGAGTCCGCGTAGGTATAGATAGCGACAGTCTCTAGTGGCGTAAACTGGTGCTTACGTACACTACAAAATCGGGTCTTCTCCTCTTTAAGATCTGATACTACCAACCCATTGCTACGTGAGTTAACTAGTTTATAAAGGCCTGGAAGGCCACTTACAGCTAATATATTTTCCATTATTGAGTAGTATCTCGTTAAAGTAAGTTTTGGATGATTTGCTCCTCAGATATGCCTTCTGCCTCTGCCTTGTAGTTACGTACTACTCTGTGTCTCAGCACATAGTTGGCAATAGCTCTCACATCCTCAATATCGGGGCTATACTTATTATTGATAGCAGCATGACACTTAGCACCGAGTACAAGGTACTGTGATGCTCTAGGACCTGCACCCCACGAAATATATTTATTGACCTCCTCTGTGGCTCTTGTCGTATTGGGCCTCGTCATTGTCGCTAGGTTTACCGCATACTCGAGCACATTATCACTGATAGGTATCTTTCTGACTAACTCCTGAAAGCCAAGTATCTGCTCTCCTGTGAGAACATGCTTAAGGTCTACCTTACCGGTTCCTGTCGTACCCTTAACGACCGCTACCTCCTCATCATAGCTGGGATAGTCTAGCGGTATATTAAACATAAAGCGATCCAGCTGTGCCTCAGGCAGTGGGTAGGTACCCTCCTGCTCGATGGGGTTCTGCGTAGCCAATACGAAAAATGGCTTGGGCAAGACGTGACGTACACCACTAACCGTAACTGACCGCTCCTGCATCGCCTCTAGGAGGGCTGCCTGCGTCTTGGGCGGTGTACGGTTGATCTCATCCGCTAGTACGATATTACCGAAAAGTGGTCCCTTCATAAACTTAAGGGTACGGTTCTCAGATAGTACCTCTGAACCCGTAATATCAGACGGCATAAGGTCAGGTGTAAACTGTATACGCTTAAACTCTAGGTCGAGGACCTCAGCAATCGTACTTACGAGTAGGGTCTTGGCAAGGCCAGGCACGCCGACTAGTAGACTGTGACCATTGCTAAAAAGCGAAAGCATGACCGTCTTGACCACATCATCCTGACCTATGATCACCTTACCGATCTCAGATCGTAATTGCTGATAAGCACTCGCCAATGCATCTACTGCCTCGACATCTGACTTGTATCCTGTATTCATGTATATCGTCTAGTTAACTTTCTGCTACATCACCATGCCATAACAGGTGGGCAAAAATAGGAAATAACGATACATCAACGCTGAGAGCAAAACGGTTGTTGTTGTCAAGGCCAATGCAGCGACCGCATAATCATCGCTTGAGTGCATAAAACAACTTCATTCATAATATATTACATAAATCATTAATATATTAGCTGCTGAAAAATAGGATACCAATGAGCAACCAAGCTTTTTACGTTAAGGGCAACGCTAAACTATCAGGCACCATCGAGCCACAAGGTGCCAAAAATGAGGCCCTACAAATATTATCAGCCGTACTACTGACGGATCACGAGATGACCATCAACAACGTACCAGACATCGTTGACGTACGTAAGCTCATAGGCCTCCTAGAAGGTCTCGGTGTCAAGATCACCAAGCACAGTCCTACGAGCTATACCTTCAAGGCAGACGATATAGACATAGACTATTTCAGCAGCCCAGAATACCAGGAAGACGCTAGGAAGATACGAGGGTCGGTCATGCTACTCGGCCCACTACTAGCCAGATTTGGTCGTGCATTCTTACCCAAACCAGGTGGTGATAAGATCGGCCGTCGTAGGCTAGATACCCACTTTTTGGGTTTTAGAAAACTAGGCGCGGCATTTAAGTATGATGAGACGGGCGACAAGTTCTTCCTAGAAGCCCAGCAGCTCAAAGGCGCCTACATCCTCATGGATGAGATCAGCGTGACGGGTACAGCCAATATCGTAATGGCTGCCGTACTCGCCGAAGGCACCACAACGATATACAATGCCGCCTGCGAGCCTTACCTACAGCAACTATGCAAGATGCTATCTGCCATGGGTGCTGATATCAAGGGTATAGGGTCTAACCTACTTACCGTTACTGGCGTCGACCACCTCGGTGGCACCACCCATCGCGTACTACCAGATATGATCGAGATAGGTAGTTTCATAGGTCTCGCGGCCATGACTAAGTCCGACATCACCATCAGCAACGTATCCGTCGAAAATCTAGGCGTGATACCTGCCACCTTTCAAAAACTGGGTGTTGCCCTGACCATCGATGGTGACAATATCGTCGTCGAGGGTAGCAAGGACTACGAGGTGACTACCTTTATTGATGGGTCTATCCTCACCATCTACGATAGCCCATGGCCAGGCCTTACTCCCGACCTTATGTCGATACTTCTCGTAGTAGCGACTCAGGCCAAAGGGTCCGTACTCATCCACCAAAAGATGTTTGAGAGTCGCCTATTCTTCGTGGATAAGCTGATCGACATGGGTGCCCAGATCATACTCTGCGACCCGCATAGGGCCACCGTTATAGGTCTAGCCCGCCAGGCACAGCTACGAGGCATTACCATGAGCTCTCCTGATATCCGAGCAGGTGTCTCACTACTCATTGCGGCACTATCTGCTGGCAGCCCGAGCACCATTCATAATATCAATCAGATAGATCGAGGTTACAGCAATATCGATACTCGCCTCAATGCACTAGGTGCTGATATACAGCGGATTGATGGTTGATTACTTTTTAAGCGCAATGGCGGGAGCCATGCGCTAAGAATGGTGGTGAGAATGGGCAGGAGCCATGCGCTGTAGATACACCCAAGACCCATGTAATCCCCTCTGTCACCAATGGCTCCCGCCATGTAGGCGACAGAAGTTCCAGACTTACATTTTAAGCGCAATGGTAGGCGCCATGCGCTTAGATTACCAGCAGGAGCCATTTACTCATATTACCTCCATCATTGATGTAGTTCTTTTCTGCCACCAATGCCACCCGCCTTTCAGGCGATAGAGGTTTCCAGACTTACATTTAGCGCAATGGCAGGAGCCATGCGCTTAGATCATCAGCAGGAGCCCCATGCGCTTAGATTATCAGCAGGAGCCCCATGCGCGATGGGTAATGGTAGGCGCCTTGCGCTAGCAGATCAATAAGGCTAAGTTAAACGCCTTATTTTTGGGTATGAGTCGGGATTATCTGCCACATTTCTTTACCACATCTATTCGAGGTTTTGTTCCTGTCTTTGAACTGTATCCCCAAGCTGTTTTCTTGATAGTTGACTGCCTAGAGTTTTTAGTCAAAAATGGTCGTTGCTCTGTGCATGCTTTTGTTGTGATGAAAGATCACTTTCACATTGTCTGGCAGCCAATTGCCCCTTACACAGGCAAGTCTCTACATCACTCCTTTAAATCGAAGGTGGGTAGAGATATAAGGGACCTACTACTCGAGATAAACTCCGATTTTTTAGTAGCTAATTTTGCTTCCACTAGTGGAAATAGACGGCATCAGATCTGGAAGATTTCCTCTAGCAACCGACCACTCGTACACGATGACATCCTTCAGCAAAAGATCCGATACATACATCTAAACCCCACAAAAGGGAGTTATGCAGTAGTTGACAGTCCTGAGAAGTATCCCTGGTCTTCTGCACTGGCTTATGCGCAGCAGCACTCTAACTTTACCTTTCTAACAATACTGGATCACGTAAATCCTATATTCTAATTCTAAGCGCAATGGCAGGAGCCATGCGCTGTAGATACACCCAAGACCCATGTAATCCCCTCTGTCACCAATGGCTCCCGCCATGTAGGCGACAGAAACACATCCCGCCATATCGGCGATAGTAGACCTCCTTCATCAACTTAAAACTCCTACCTACCTTTGCCAGCAATGGCAGCACCACTAGACAAGAGTCCCCTAGTACTCAGTGACGAGTTTAAAGACATACTCAGCGAGCTGGAGGACTCTCGGGAGCACTACTTCATTACTGGTCGGGCAGGTACGGGTAAGAGTACCTTGCTATCTATCTTTAGAAATACCAGTCGTAAGCGTATCGCCGTGCTAGCGCCTACAGGTATAGCTGCACTCAACGTACGTGGGCAGACCATCCACAGTTTCTTTGGCTTCCCGCCGAGAATGATCGACAGAGCTGATATCTCCCCCCGTAGGAATAGGCGCCTCTACCGAAACGTAGATACCATCATCATCGACGAGATCTCGATGGTACGTGCGGATATGCTGGATAATATCGACTACTTCTTACAGGTCCAGCGCGAGTGTCCCGAGCCCTTTGGGGGTGTCCAGATGATCTTCTTTGGTGATCTATTTCAACTGCCGCCAGTGCTGGCCAGTCCATTCGAAAAGCAGTACTTCCGCACCCACTATGAGAGCCCCTTCTTCTTCTCTAGCCGGGTATGGCAACGAGAGGATGCTACCTTTTACAAGATAGAGCTGCAGAAAGTATACAGGCAGGAAGAGCGAGGATTTATACGACTACTCGATAATATCCGGACGGGCACCATGGACTATGACGACCTCATGGATATCAACGAACGTCACGTCGATGTGCCTGAGGACCTAGACTACGTCATCACCCTCACCTCTATCAATAAGGTGGCCAACCAGATCAACCAGCATAGGATTAATACCCTAGTCGGAGAAGAACGGACTTACGGCGCCTCCGTCGTCGGCAACTTTGATGCCCGCCTATTCCCCGTAGATCTCCACCTCACCATCAAGACGGGTGCCCAGATCATGTTCGTCAAGAATGATCCGCAGCGGCGATTTGTCAATGGCAGCATAGGTAAGGTTGTCGACTGCCAGCACGACAAGATCACCGTTTCGGCACCTACACCAGATGGCGATGTCAAAATATTTGATGTAGAGCGACTAGAGTGGGAGGTGCTGAAGTATCAACTCGACGAAGAGAATGCTAGCGGTATCAAGACGCAGGTTGTAGGTAGCTACAAACAGTACCCTATCAAACCTGCCTGGGCCATCACCATACACAAGAGTCAGGGCAAGACCTTTGACCAGGTGATCATCGATATGGGTAGCGGTGCATTTGCGGCGGGTCAGACGTACGTGGCGCTGAGTCGATGTCGGACTTTTCATGGGATATACTTGCGCAAGGCATTGACTCCGAGGGATATTATGGTTGATCCTGTGGTGGTAGAGTTTTATGATAATTATCGGTAGTGGGTTATTTCTTAATCTGTCGATCGACACAACTATGAGTAAACATGCGAATAAGCAATCTCGCATAGTAAATCATTTTGCTCACGGCTCATAGCTTTATGATTGTCACTTTGGCTTGACCCAAAGTAACCAAAAGTCAAGACGTTGTAAGGCGAATGCTTCCTTCGTCGCATCGTGACTTACGTCCATGCAAATTGCGTCGTCCTTGAGATAACCTAATGTACCTCTCACAATGAGGATATACGCAGAATCAGACCGACGTGCTACTAAATTAATTATCGAGACCTCTGCGGACCGCACATTTGCCGACGACATCACTTTCGCTCTACAGCGTCAATAAAAAAGTCACTACGCCAAGGCATAATAAGTAGGTCAGGAGCTCAACCAGCCAACAGCTTGACATTTCGATTAAGCTATGCTGCACTCATGACCTATAGCTACCCTCCCTCCAAGGACAAACTTCTACCCCATCAATCATCATCAAATAGATCTTGAAGCTCGCCCTTTTTCATAAGATAGATAAAGCTCCTCGTGGCAGCGATGACATCTGCTTTGGCATTGTTGACGGGCCTATAGGACGAATTAAAACATCGGATATGCAACTCTTTTAGCGAAGGCCACTTGTAGCCACCTGTCTTACTCGGCAACTTACAGAAGTAGGTCCCCTCCTGCATGAGGCAGTACCGCTCCGTCTTGAACAGATGACCTTCAATACCTGCCCGTAAAAACTCAGCACCCACGATCTTCTCACTAGCATTCATATTATGAGCGAATACATAATCGGCTTGCTTGAGACTGTTGTCAAATGCCTGTAGTACCTCGGCTAGTGGCTGGCCATTTTCCTTTACTTCGTCCGCTTCTAGTTGGGCGAATGCTGCTATCGTATCATCCATCGTAAAGCCCTCTGGCGCAACGAGATAGTCGTGATCACTGAGGGGCTTGAGCTGGTCATCAAGGACGATCCACGACAGGTGTATAAGTCGAGGCCATACAAACGTATCACTAAACGGTGCCGCGTAGCTGAGTGGCTTGGAGATGGGGGTGGCATCGAAGATGAGGTACTGCATACGGAGTCTATGTTTTACTTTTCCAAAGATTAGCGATAGTGATAAAACATGCAACTGATACGGTCATCGCTATACTGGCAGATAGCCACTGGCTGTAGAGGATGTAGCCAATACCAAAGAGAGTCGCATATACGGCAAAGCAACCGAGCACCATCATCCCGACCTCTCTACCTAGCGAAGATCCCTTACTAGTCCCGACATCAGCCTGAGCTGCGATCGGCCCCCAACCCATACTGTGAGGCTGTATCTGCTGGTAAAAACGCTGTAGCACTACACTGTCAGTGGCGGGTGTAATAAAGGTCACCACGACCCAGCATATCGTCGTCATAGCTATACCAACTAGGAGCTGCTCACTCGACGAAAGCCCGAAGTCAGAGACCTCAGCAAATACGACAGCTACCACGAAGCTAACCACCATCGCTGTAATCTCGCTGTACCCATTGATCCGCCACCAAAACCAGCGTAGTATAAATAGCAAACCCGTACCTGCCCCAATCTGTAGCAGGAGCTGAAAAGCCTCTAGCGCTGACTGTAATCGCAGTGCCACAACGGCAGCTAGGACCATCAATACACCTGTCGTCAGGCGACCAAGCCATACGGCCTTGCGGCCCGACAGGTCGGGCTCGACGAATCGCTCATAGACGTCACTGACTACGTAGGAGGCACCCCAGTTGAGGTGGGTACTGATCGTAGACATGAGGGCTGCAATGAGCGACGCTACCACCAGCCCAAAGAGACCAGTCGGCAGCTGGGTCAGCATCGCCGAAAATGCGAGATCGTCTGCCAAGTACTGCGCATCAATATCTGGAAATGCAGTCTCTAAGCTAGCCAGATCGGGATAGACAATCAAAGACGCCAGAGCGATCAATATCCATGGCCATGGCCGTAGCGCATAATGGGCTACATTAAATAAAAGAGTGGCTGTTACGGCATGCTCCTCATCCTTGGCACTAAGCATACGCTGCGCTACGTAGCCACCACCGCCGGGCTCGGCACCAGGGTACCATACATTCCACCACTGTATAGCGATCGGCATCACGAAGAGTACATACAGCGAGTCTTTATCATTAAAGTCTGGTAGGAAGCTTGTCTTGTCGACTACATTGCTATGCGCAAGCAGGCCATCCATACCACCTACTGCAGGCAGGTTGACGATATATATAGCTGCGAGTATGAGGCCGATCATACTGAGTATAAACTGAAAAAAGTCTGTAAAAACGACCCCTTTAAAGCCGCCTATACCGCTGTAGACGACCGTGACGACTGATACTAGTAGCACGGTCTGTATGGCTGACAACCCGAGCATAACCCCTGCTATCTTAATACCAGCCAGCAGGACAGTGGCCATGATAACGACATTGAAAAATACTCCTAAGTATATCGCTCTAAAACCTCGCAAAAACCGAGCGACGGGGCCACTGTAGCGCAACTCATAAAAGGCAATATCGGTGTCAATACCTGATCGCCGCCATAGTCGCGCATAGACAAATACAGTAAGCATACCCGTCAGCAAAAATGCCCACCACTGCCAGTTGCCAGCAACACCTTGCTTGCGGACAATGTCTGTCACTAGGTTAGGCGTATCGGCAGAGAAGGTAGTAGCCACCATCGACACCCCTAGCAACCACCACGGGAGGTCTCGGTCCGACAAGAAGTAGCCGGCCTTGCTCGTACTCACTCCCCGCGTCATCCACAGACCGATGCCTAGTGTCACCACAAAAAACAAGATGATAATGCCTAGGTCTACCGTACTGATCGTCATAAGCGCTTAGTTTGAGTATCGTTTATCTAGCATAAAATTGTCCGGGTTGCACCCCGTCACACCGCTGTATAGGTCCATCATACGACCTATATCCTGGTCAAGATCGCCGGACGGCAGATAGCAAAACGCTATGCCAATGTGCCTAGTCTTGTAATCGCAATACCCGCAGCAGACAGGGGTCTCAGCCCGCTGCGCAGCGTAGTAAAATCCTAGCTTCCACTCATCGCGAGCACTACGAGTACCCTCCGGCGTGACGACCATGGCGATACGGTCATGCTGTCGCAGTATGTCGGCCATCATATCGGTGTAGCTGACACGGTCGGCCTTACTACGATCTTGCTGTCGATCGATAGCCAGACCACCTAGGCGGCGGATAATAGCACCGACGGGGCCACGCATCCACTCTTTCTTAATGGTAAATCGTATAGGGATGTCCATAACCCTAAAGGCCGCTAGCGTCCACAGAAAATCCCAGTTACTCGTATGCGGGGCTGCTACCAGTATGCAATGATCCGTACCGTCAGGTATGGGGTCGTCTAGCGTCCATCCGCCGATACGCAATATTATCTTACATAGCGTCTTTATCATGATTGGCAAGGTCGGGAT
>CAYMFD010000026.1:24736-38798 GCA_964389475.1 uncultured Saprospiraceae bacterium | reverse complement strand
ATCCGACATCTGAAATCCGACATCTCACATCCGACATCTCTCTTTCCCTTTCCAACGAATAGCTTTACATTTGAGGTACCTACCGTAATTGCACTTTTACACATTTTTAAGATAGCGTAGTATACCATATGCACGAGTTAAAAGCAGTTACCGATGCTGATGGGCATGCCCTCAGCCCCATCCTAGACGAAGAGGTTAAGAACTACCTCATAGATATAGATGGGACGGTTACAGAAGATGTCCCCAACGAAGAGCCAGAGCGAATGGTTACCTGCGAGCCATTTCCTGATGCGCTAGCTATACTCAACAAGTGGTACGACGAGGGGCATATCATCACCTTTTTTACTAGTAGAAGGGAGGACCACCGAGTAGTTACAGAGGCCTGGCTAGACAAGCACGGGTTTAAGTACCACGGCCTCCTCATGGGCAAGCCCCGAGGCGGTAATTATCACTGGATAGATAATCACATGGTACGGGCGACTCGCTTTAAGGGCAAGTTTACGGACTTAGTAATTAAGACCAAGGAGATTGAGGTCTTTAAACGGTAGGCTTATCTAAGCAGTACAAAGCTGCCGACAGCAGAGTATTCATCACCAGCACACGTATAGTTGATCGTGTATAGATAGGTTCCAGGATTAGGGGCTTGGCCGCCAAAGGTACCATCCCATGTTTCGTTTTTGTCCGTCGTCTCGAATACTATAGACCCCCATCTGTCTCTGATGATAAAGGACTCTAGGTCATCTACGATAAATCGATTACTGATTCCATACTCGTCATTGAGAAAATCGCCATTAGGTGTAAACGCAGCAGGTAATAGTAAGGTATCACAGGTGAGCTGTGATGGGTCGAGCACGTTGATGGTGATCTCATCCCTTGCCTGACAGGCACCATCGCTAAAGGTCACCTCGTAGGTAGTCGTAAGTGTGGGAGTAGCCGTAGGCATCGGGCTGCTAGGATCGTCTAGGCTACCGCTCGGTGTCCACGCAGTACTCGCAGCACACGACTTGCCTGTCCGTATATCTACACTCGCTCCTTCGAATATCGTGGTATCGTTTGATATGATCTGCCCAGGATATTGGTAGCTATTAAATATTTCGGTTGCTGACAGTGGTCGGTCGTAGATCTTGAGTTCGTCGATGGCACCATCTAGCGGCGAGTCGGTGATGCCTTGGCAGGGGCTACCGTTGATACGCATCGGCACGACCTCGCTGTAGGAGATGTTGAGGGGTAGTACTTCCTCATTGGCCAGGGCATTGTCTAGGTATAGCAAGACATTGAGGCCTGACTTGACGAGGGTGACCTGGTGCCAGCAGACATCAGGATTGATACTACCCTTAAAGCGGCGACGGTTGTTATCATTAAGCGACATCAGTACCTCGACCTCATCACTACCTGCAAGGTAGGTTATGGCTAGTGCGGAGTCTTGGTTACACTGGTTCCTTATTGATATCAAGTCGATAAAAGCCTGCATGTTATTGGACCTGAAGTAAAAACTGATGCTGTAGTCATCAACTAGCCAGTCTGTGATCATCGTATCTAGGTCGATAGTGTTGCCGTTGACGATGGCAGCACTGTCTATCACGCCACAAGTGCAGCCTATGAGACCTTGGACATCCGCATTGAGACCGCTAGCGTCGCTCGAGCTACAATCGTCAAAGGAGTAGTCGACTCTAGGACTGTCTTGGCCATATGATACCAAGGCAAAGATGGATAGTAATAACGTGGTGATCCGATACATAGGCTTATCTAACGTAGGTGCGAAGTTAAGCAATGTATGGGAGGGTGGTTTTCTTTTTTGTCTAGAGGTCTCGGTAGTAGGCTAGTGCCTCTGCTATGTCTTCGTGTGTGATAGGCTGGTCGTAGACGGCCTCGCCTATAGCCTTGAGTAGGGTACACCTGATGATGGCACCCTTGTTCTTCTTATCCATGGCAATCAGTGGCATCAGATACTTGCCGTCTACTACAGAGCTAGGGTGGTGACCAAATATATCGATGATACCCTCAGTGATACTCCTGAGCGAAGCCTCAGACAGACCTGTGAGCTTGTAGCTCATGTAGGCCTCGCAGACCATACCGATGGCGATAGCCTCGCCGTGCAGGAGCTGTGAGTCGCTACCTAGGTGGTACGACTCTATTGCATGACCTACAGTGTGGCCGTAGTTAAGGACTTTGCGCAGGCCTTTCTCTGTGGGGTCTTCGCTGACGATTGACTGCTTGATGTCTACAGAGGCCTTGACGGTAGAGGTCCAGTCCGACGTGCCCTTCCACTCCGTAATGGCATGCTGGTTCCAGTAGTTGGCATCTGTTATGAGGCCATGCTTGAGTACCTCGGCATAACCACTGCGCAGCTGCTTAGAGGGTAAGGTTTTGAGGTAGGTCGTGTCGATGATGACCATAGCTGGGTCCTGTATGAGGCCGACCATGTTCTTGCTCGCATTAAGGTCTACACCTAGCTTGCCGCCCACACTCGCGTCTACCTGGGCGAGTAGGGTCGTTGGGATCTGTACGAAGTCTATACCTCGCATATAGGTAGCAGCACAGAAGCCCCCCATATCGCCTATGACTCCGCCGCCTAGGTTGATGACCAGACTGTGTCTATCGACCCCTAGGTCCTGCATGCGCTGCCATATCATAGTGCAGGTAGCGATGTTCTTGTGTATCTCGCCACTACGGATTTCGATGATCTCTATGGTCTCGATATGCTCCCTCAGTGTGGGTAGGCATAGGTGGGAGGTGTTATCATCCACTAGCACGACGACTTTGCTGTATTGCCGATCTGCTATGAGGCTAGACAAAGGTTGATAGTCCTGAAAGTGGACGGGGTGGGATTTTGGCATACTACAATGATAGGGTATACCACCTCATCAGCACTCAATAGGTTCAACTATTTCTCTTGATCAAAGTAGTTTCTAACTTTGATAGCCGCCCGCTTGCCTATTACCTCCTCTAGTTGTGTGAGGCTTTGCGTCTTGATTTTATTGACCGACCCAAAGTGCTTGAGGAGTTTTTCGCTGGTCTTGGGTCCTACGCCTTCTATCTCTGTCAGCTCCGTACCAAAGGCATTTTTGCTACGTAGTTGCCGGTGAAAGTTGATGGCAAAGCGGTGCGACTCGTTACGGGCATGTTGTATGAGCTTGAGGCTCTCTGACTTCTTGTTGATGTAAAGGGGTACGCTGTCACCGGGGAAAAAGATCTCCTCCAGTTGCTTGGCGATACCGATGATGGTTACTCGATCGGTGATGCCAAGTTTATTCAGGCTCTTGACCGCCGAGCTCAGTTGCCCCTTGCCACCATCTATGATGATGAGCTGGGGTAGTGACTCCCCCTCTTCTAGCAGTCTGCGATACCTACGATAGACGACCTCTTCCATAGAGGCAAAGTCATTAGGGCCTTCGACAGTCTTGATCTTGTAGTGGCGGTAGTCGCGCTTGGCAGGTTTGGCATTTTTAAAGACCACACAGCTCGACGTAGGGTTAGTACCTTGTATGTTGCTATTGTCAAAGCACTCGATATGCATAGGCAAGTCCTCCATCTGTAGATCGTCACGGAGGGTCGTCAAGATACGCTGAGATGGCGTCTGCCGGTTTTGGTGGCTGATGGCTTGCTTACGTTTTTGGAGGAGGTAGTATTTGACGTTTTTCTCCGATAGTTCGAGTAATTTGCGCTTGTCACCTCGCTGGGGTACGGTCACCGTGATATCGCTGCCGAGGTCTAGTTCTTTGCTCAGTACTACTTCTGGGCTGATACTGTCAAATTTCTCGCGAAGTCTAAATATGGCATAGGTCAGTAGGTCGTCTTCGTCGGTGTCGAGGTTGACGTCTAGTTCTACTGTGTCGGTGTTGATAAGGGCACCATTGATGACCTTAAGGTAGTTGACGTAGGCCTGATCTTCGCTAGTCGTGATGGTAAATACGTCGACGTCTCTGATGGTGGCGCTTACCACCGTTGACTTGCTTTGGTAGCTGGTAAATACGTCAAACTTTTCCTTGAGCTCCTGCGCTTTTTCGAACTCTAGGTGCTGGGCATAGTAGTCCATCTGCGTCTGTAGGTAGTCCTTCACCTGCTTAAAATTGCCACGCAGTATGTTTTTGACCTGATCGATCTTGGCGTTATAGCTCTGCTCACTCTCTAGGCCTACGCAGGGGCCCTGACAGTTTTTGATATGGTATTCTAGGCATACGGTAAACTTGCCTGCCTCGACGTTTTCTTTTGATAAGTTGTACTTGCAGGTCCGTAGTTGAAATAGCTTTTTGATTAGCTCTAGGATGATGTTTGCCCGGTGCTTGGATGTATACGGTCCGAAGTAAGTCGATCCGTCGCGATAGACTCTCCGCGTGAAAAAGACCCTAGGGAACCGCTCATTCTTTATACAGAGGTAGGCATACGACTTACCATCCTTGAGGTTGACATTGTAGCGGGGTTGAAACTTCTTGATGAAGGTATTCTCTAGCAGCAAGGCGTCGTGCTCCGTATCGACGATGGTATACTCGATGTGGTCCGCATTTTTGACCATCGTCCTCGTCTTGTAGGCCATATGCTTCTTACTACCGAAGTAGCTACCAAGGCGACTGCGTAGACTTTTGGCCTTACCCACATAGATGATAGTATCCCCCTTATCGATAAAGCGATATACGCCAGGGCTCTTAGGTATGGTGTGTGATATCTCTTTAAAGTCTTCTGTGGTCATGCAGGTACGAAAGTAAGGACATGGGTGGTAATACTTAATAGACGGGAAGCGAGAGTGAGATGTTTACCTGCTTCACTTTTCCAATATCGTGTAGATTGTACGTCGTTTGTCACCAGACTTAGTGAGTAGCCCCGACTGGACTCCTGCCCTTAAGTCTCGAGAGGCAGTTGCCGTAGATATTTGATCGAGCATGTTCAGGTAGTCCTTCCTGGTAAACGAAGTGTCCTTGTACTGATTAATGAAGTATTGGAGGCGTTCACTGGAAGTACTAGGTCTAGTGAGGTCACCCATGATTCTATTAACAGCGACGATTAATTGGCTCAGCATGTACTCTACGAACTTTGTACAGTGGCCTTCCTTATCACATATTGCTAAGACCTCGTAGTAGGTCTTGCTGTCTTTTCTGATCAATTCTTCGACAGGTAGGTAGGCAAAGACGTCATCCTCAAGCATAAGAATAAGGGTCTGCCATAGGCGGCCCATACGACCATTACCATCTAGAAAAGGGTGTATGAATTCCATCTCGTAATGAAATACGCAGGACTTTATGAGGTAGCTATCCGAATGGTCTTTGAGATAAGAGAATAAGTCTCTCATCAAGAATGGTACATTCCACGTTGGTGGGGCTAGGTGTGCTACTTTATTTCCTTTCACCACACCGACACCACTAGTTCTATATCTGCCTGGATGGTCGACCAAGTCCTGCATCAAGGTCTTATGCGCGGTAAGGTAGTGCACCTCTGAGAAGGCGTCATAAGAGTGCAGGCTATCGTAGACGTTGATGGCATTCTTGACTTCGATAATATCCTTAGCAGGTCCTGCAACCCGCTTATTATCTACTATAGCAGTCACTTGATCGACTGTCATCGTATTGCCTTCGATCGCCAGCGAAGCCTGTATAGTTTTGATTTGATTGGACTTGCGGAGTGTTGGTGAGGGGCTACGCCTGTTGCTGGCTTCGATACGGCCTAGTAGTTTACCCAGCTCCGTTGCCATACTGATAATGCTTGATGTGGGGTGGTAGTAATCTGGCATGATAGTATCATATGATACTATCAAAGATAGGCAAAAGGCGTGTCAGACGGCTGGATCTGCCATAGGTGCGGCCTGGGTTGAGTTTTCAGTTGTTACAACTACTCAGTAGGGCCTTTCAATAATGGGTCTTGTCAAATCTCATTCATGTGCAGCGGGTTTTGAGGCCTTTCGGCACGTACCTTTGCGCAATGATAACCAGAGAAGGATGTATATGCGAGTAGGCGTAGTAGGCGGCGGAGCGGCTGGCTTTTTTGCGGCCTTGGCGGCCAAAGAGGCGCATCCTACGGCGGAGGTAACCATCCTTGAGCGGTCGCAGAAGCTCCTGTCCAAAGTCAAGATCTCTGGTGGCGGGCGGTGCAATGTCACGAATGCCACTACCTCCATCAAAGCCCTTAGCGATGCTTATCCGAGAGGTGGTAAACTGCTCAAGAAGCTCCTGCCTAGATTTAGCACAGGTGATATGATGGAGTGGTTAGAGAGTCGTGGTGTCCAGCTAGTCGTGCAGGAGGACCAGCATGTGTTCCCCCGCAGCCAGCAGTCACAGACCATCATCGACTGCTTCATTAGCGAGGCGGAGCGACTAGGTGTCAAGATCAAAACGAGTTATGGTGCCAAGGCTATAAATAAAACGGATGAGGGTCTCGAAGTAGCTTTTATCAAGGCAGACAAAGCGCCACTTATTTTTGATAAACTCATCGTCGCTACGGGAGGTAGCCCCAAGCTGTCAGGGCTACAGTGGTTAGCCGACCTTGGTCACCAGATCGAGGTGCCTGTGCCATCGCTATTTACCTTTAATATGCCAGCCGAGACCATCACCGAGCTCATGGGTATCGTCGTCGAGCCAGCACTAGTCAGCATAGAGGCAACCGGGCTACGGCACGAGGGCCCACTCCTCGTCACCCACTGGGGTATGAGTGGTCCTGCTATACTCAAGTTATCTGCTTATGGGGCCAGGGTGCTGAGTGACGTTGATTATCAGGCAACAGCCGTGGTCAACTGGGTACACGAGGTCAACCATGATGTAGTACGTGGCGAGCTACAGAAAATCGTCACGGACCACCCTCGCAAGCAGCTTAGCAGCTATCGTCCATATGATCTACCTAACCGCCTATGGCAATATCTCCTCCAACGGGCAGCCTTTCAGCCAAGTAAGACTTGGGATGAACTGGGTAAAAAAGGCCTCAACAAACTGACGACCACCTTGGTGGCGGATCGATACCAAGTCAATGGCAAGACCACATTTAAGGAGGAGTTCGTCACGTGTGGAGGTATCTCCCTAGAGGATATTAACCACAAGACATTGGAGAGTAAGGTGGTGCCTGGCCTATACTTCGCTGGAGAGGTACTCGATGTGGATGGGATTACGGGTGGTTATAACTTTCAGTCTGCATGGACAACGGGTTTTGTGGCGGGGCAGCTTGGTTAGCTGCGAATGGTACTAGAGATATTCATTGAGGTGTTTAGCACCATTTTTATCCTGTCTTTACTTGTTTTGACCGTACAACCGCTGATACTCTTGCTCTAGAAGGTCTTCTTCTGGAGGCACGTAGTTAACAGGTCCATCATCAAAATAGTAGTCTATTACTTTGAAAATTGATTTATTGCGATGTAAAATAAATAGATATCGGTAAGGGTCTCTTGGTTTTTGTAGTTGAGCTACAACTACAAAATACTCTTTGGAAGTTGTAGCTAATAATGGTGAGAAAACGTAATGTCTATCATTGCCGCTTTCACCTATTGGAAGTACCGCTAACCCATTGATAGAATCTACACTTACCACATGAATAGTGTCTTTCAAGTGTTTAATAAGGTAGTTGTAGTCAATACTTACATTTTCTGGTAATGGCAGATTAAAGTTGTATTTAGACGTAAGACTGTTCTCGTAATCTATTGCTAAAAGCATGTAAGCATCGAGGCTTCTGTTTATAACTCTCATCTCAGCTATGTAAGAATCTCTGCTGTAGCCCCAGCCCTCCTCTTCAAAGAACTGAAATATACTTTGTAGACCTTCTACGTCAAGCATGGATTGTTCTACAGGGAGTTGAGGCCTTTGGCAAGAAGACCAAAACAATAGTATAGCCACGAATGCTGCATTATTGAAAAATGACTGTATCATCAGCACCCAGGATTAAATTCTAATGCATCCCATTGACTTTTATAACTGTTTAAGCTAAAAATTATATCTCCTGCTTCATTCTGTAGACCTAGACTTTGTGCATAGGGCGACCCTTCTTTTGCTAGATCCTGCGTATTCAATATGATATGTGCATAGTACTCATAGTGATCTCGGTCGCCCTGCTCACCATTCATATGCCACAATACATCGATAATGCTTTCCTTTAGAAAAGTAAAGAAGTCCGCATGGTGATTGCCATTTAGTGGCGTACCGTCGGGAACGGAATATTTGGCCCGTATCAGGGCCTCCCATTCTGGAGAGGACCATGTCTCAGTACCGAAAGCTAATGTAAATCCTTCATTTGGCATAGCATCATTTAATAATGTGAAGAAATGCGCATGCAAAAACTCATGTATGAATTCTGCTGAAGCTTGTAATTTTTGTTGAGCATTCCCTGTAGCACCTAAATTACATAATGATTGGGGTATCACTAATGTGGAGCTATTAGTTCCTCCTTGTGGTATCTGATGCTGGATCTTACTGTAATTACCTACATCGATAGTCATCGTATAGTTTTCGGTGCTTTTCACGCCTTTGACAATATCGCATAGCCAATTGCCTTCTTCTGATTTTAAAAGCTTCTTATAAAGGTAGTCAAAGCAAGGGCAGTCGTCGTCAAAGTTCTTCGGTATAACTATCTTATCCACCCCATCCATCGCCATCTCCAACCACTCCATACCATATGAACGATCGATGCCGATGTGATCTTGCTTATAATTGCAAGCTTGTTCTAGAAGGTCAGCTTTGATCTCTTCGTCTGATCTATCATCACAAGGGAAATCATAGTTTGTAAGAAAATCTTCTATCTCTCCTTTCTTAAAATTTCCTCGATTTTTTTCAGCCTCTAACTCTGCTGCTACCTCTTGGATGGCACCATAATCTTGACTGTAAGGACCACCGTCACCACAGGCGACCTCATTGAGACGATCGATTGGATTTTCGTCTATACAGGCAAATTCGACATCAGCATATTCTTCTGCTAATGACCATAAATTGTTGGTCCCAGCCATGTGTGTTCTCCGACAGAGGATACAATCGCTTATGCCCTCTACCGATAAAAGCAAGAATGACTGTATCAACTCGTTAATGCGGGGAGGTTGGTCACTGTCACAACCACACCTTTCGAAGACAGGACTAAATAAGGCTCCATAAATACTGGCAGTTTCTCCCGCATAATTCATGCAAATCATACAGTCTGTTCCATTGTTATCTTTATTGGCGCATGCTCTGCGTAGTTCGTCATTGCTAGTAGACCCACCACCACCGAATGTGGGAGTGCTCGTGGTTGTACCGCCGCCGCCCCCGTCACAACCACTAGTACTGAAAAACACGCTTGTAGTACGTACAGGCATTGAAACATCGTGCGCCACTGCCCGACTAAGACCCAGACCAGTATCGTCATATCCGGGATATGACAATGAGTACCAGGTTATGGTTGACTGTGTTGCTGCGTAGATTACACAGTCTGCTTGATCATCCGCTCTTGTTTCTAGGATACTAGTTGGAGCTGGATTCTCAATATAGCACTCATTTACAAGGTAGTTTTCAAAAGGGTACAAAACTTCAGGCCTATATGTCATGGATGCATCGTAGAGTACGATATTTTGTAAAGGGTCATAAACCATACAGCCTTTGGCTACCGTACTATCTCCAAATGTCGGAAACAGATAAACCTCGCCAGCGTGTAGGTATTCCCAACTGGGCTGCCCTATTCTGTCAATAAAGGCTTGAAGCTCGTTGTCTGTATCCAAAGAGGAATGTACAGCCTGTTGAGCAGCTATGACTATCTCAGATGTTCTCCCATTGACTTTATCAGGCCAGAGTACTGGTAAGTCAGGTTGCGGGCTGTTGTATTCTTGTACTAGAGCACTATTTCTATTATGTGGAAATTCCTGCATGTCAGAATCTTTTTGACAACCAGAAAAAAATATTGCTACAATAGTGGTAGTGATTGCTAAATAATACTTCATACGATTAATTTTTTCTTTGGAAGAAACTAATCGTCAATATTTGCAAGTAATAAGTCGTTTTTGTGTGAAATATGTCGGCTAGGGTTACTAGGTCAGGTCACATTATTGGTCGCCTTTCCTAGGCTGGTATGACAAACATAAACCAATGGTAAATAATACAACGACTATCCATCTCCAACGTTATTGATATCATAGTACCTTGTGACCAAATAGAAATCTATGAAAAAGTATATCTACCTAGCACTGATGGTAAGTTTCCTCGCAACGAGCTGTGAGGACGACCCTATCATGATGGACCCTGAGCCAGACCCTATACCCACTCCATGCGAGATGGGTAGGTATACATCGCCAGACTTCACTAGTCAGAATGTCACAACCGTCAAGTTCGGAGAGGGAGAGCTAGCATTAGGTATTCAAGACTTGCTCATGGATATATACACGCCTGTGGGTGATAGTCTGACGGACAGGCCGCTGATCATTTTGGCTTTTGGTGGCGCCTTTATTACAGGGGACCGCAGTCAGATGGAGGATTTTGCGAGATACTTCACCAGTCACGGATATGTGGTGGCGAGCATTGACTACCGCTTGTTTTCTGGGGTCTTACCTACTAATGATGCCCTGCTAGATACAGCGGTCAAGGCCATGCACGACGTCAAGGCAGCTGTACGGTATATGCGTAACGAGGCCCTGACGGACAATCTCTATGGTATAGACCCTGATAATATAATCGTGGGAGGCTTGTCGGCGGGTGCCATTGCTTCTTTACAGGCAGCATATTTTGACGAAGAAGATCTAGCTATGGCTGACGCAGCTGTACAGGCGGCTATCACTAACAATGGTGGTATCGAAGGCACAAGCAATGACCTTGACGTATCTAGTGAAGTGGTAGGAGTGCTTAGTTTCAGTGGCGGTATGTATGCTCTAGATTGGATAGATGCAGGAGAGCCATGGGTCGTATCCGTACACGGAGATGAGGATATAGTAGTACCGTATGAGACGGGTATGGTCAATGTAGGCCTACCTATCGACTTTACACTTAGTGGTAGTGGTGCCATGGTGCCGCGCCTTGAGGAGACAGGTGTTGAGTATAGCCTATGGACTGTTGCAGGCGGTGGACACGTAGATATATACATCGAGGACGACTTTGAGCAGGAGCGAACCGATTTTCAGGACTTTGTCATCGGCTTCTTAGTCGATAAGGTCTGCGAGTAGTTACTATCTTAGTAAGAGCTCTCACTTAAAACCCAATTCATGGTACACGACCTCTCTCAGCACCACAGTATTATCAACCATCTAGTGGGTCAGCTGCGTGACGTAGATCGCCAGGGAGATCGCCACCTGTTTAGGCAGACGCTGGAGCGGTTAGGTATGCTCATGGCCTATGAGATCAGCAAGACACTTAACTATGCCACTACCTCAGTGCAGACGCCACTAGGTACGGCAGATGTGCAAGAGAGTACAGATCAGATCGTCCTACTGACCATCCTTCGGGCAGGTCTACCCATGCATAATGGCATCTTGCATATGCTAGATCTTGCAGACAGCGCTTTCGTAGCGGCTTATCGAAGTCACCACAAGGACGGTACCTTCGAGATCAAGCTACAGTACGTCACATGTCCAGACCTCACAGATAAGGTGCTGATCATAAGCGATCCTATGATAGCGACTGGGGCATCTATCAGCAAGACGATAGAGGCCATCAGCGAGCATGGTACACCAGATAAGATCCATATCGCAACTGCCATATCTAGTACGCAAGGTATAGAGCACGTGACGAGGTACCATGACAATGTGGAGATATGGGCCGGTGCCATGGATGATGAGCTCACCGCCAAATCCTACATCGTGCCTGGACTAGGAGATGCTGGTGACCTTGCGTACGGACCCAAGCTCCAGGACTAGCAGTGGACACACATAGTATCTCCCCCTATCTGATGCTAGGCATCATTGCTGCCTACTTTCTGGTACTGCTAGCGATCTCACGATATACTAGCCGTGGTGCTAGTAACGCCACCTTCTTTACGGCCGACAAGTCTAGCCCTTGGTTCTTGGTAGCCTTTGGTATGATCGGCGCCTCGCTGAGTGGCGTGACCTTTATATCTGTGCCAGGTACCGTAGGCGCTGGTGGCAAGGACATGGCATTTTCGTATATGCAGATGGTCTATGGCTATATGCTCGGTTACTTGGTTATCGCGACGGTACTGCTGCCACTGTATTATCGGCTCAAGTTGGTGAGCATATACGAGTACCTAGGCCAGCGATTTGGTCCTGTGAGCTATAAGATCGGTGCATTCTACTTCTTGCTATCTCGTACGCTAGGCGCCTCGCTTAGGCTCCTGCTGGTGGCCATAGTCTTGCAACAGTTTGTACTGGGGCCACTCGGTCTACCTATGCCTTTGACGGTCGCAGTTACCATAGCGTTGATCTGGGTCTATACCTTCAGTGGCGGTATCAAGACCATCGTCATTACCGATACACTACAGACCGTATTTATGCTCTTGTCGGTGGTATTGACCATCGTCTTTATTGCTCAGCGGATGGAGATCTCTGGCATCGGTGACCTGATATCTACCGTTCAGGAAGGTCCTTACAGCCAGATGTTCTTCTTTGATGGTGGATGGAGTGATGCCAATAATTTTTGGAAGCAATTTATCAGCGGCGCCTTGATCACCATCGTCATGACGGGCCTGGATCAAGATATGATGCAGAAGAACCTCACCTGCCGATCACTCAAGGATGCTCAGAAGAATATGGCCACCTTTAGCGTCATACTTATCATTGCCAATCTACTGTTCGTGGGTCTAGGAGCACTACTCTATATGTATGCCGATACGATGTCGATCGCCATACCTGAGCGGTCAGACTTACTACATCCGACCATAGCACTAGATCACCTACCACCGATGGTAGGCGTCATATTTATACTAGGCTTGATAGCGGCCGCATATAGTAGTGCCGATAGCGCCTTGACGAGCTTGACGACTAGTTTCTGTGTTGACTTTCTGGGCTTTAACAAGGCGGGTAGTCAGCAGCCAGAGTCAGCCAAACGCCGGACCAGGATATACGTTCATATCGGCTTTTCGGTCTTGCTGTGCCTGATTATCGTAGGCTTTGATGCCGTCAACAAGGCGGCAGTGCTGGGCAACTTATTTACACTGGCGGGCTACACCTACGGCCCCTTGCTGGGCTTGTACAGTTTTGGGCTGTTTACTAAGCGGACGATCCAGGACAGGTATGCACTGCTAGTCTGCCTCCTCGCACCGATGGTCAGTTATATGATCAATACGCAGAGTGCTGATTGGCTGGGTGGATTTACCTTTGGGCATACCATCATCGCCCTCAATGGTCTATTGACCTTCGTAGGCCTGTGGATGATTTCTCATAGAAAGATAGATGAATAGGATTACCGAATCAGACAGCAAGTACCGCCACCTAGACCAAAAAACTAGCAGAGAGCTCCTCGACATTATTAACACGGAGGATCAGACGGTACCTATGGCCGTGGCCTCGTGCATGGATCAGGTAGAAGTTCTGGTAGAGGTTATCCATGAGCGGATGAGCAATGGTGGTCGTCTATTCTACATAGGTGCTGGTACGAGTGGTCGGCTGGGCATACTCGACGCCAGTGAGTGCCCGCCTACATTTGGCGTGCCGCATGAGTGGGTGGTAGGTCTTATCGCCGGTGGAGACGCTGCCATACGCAAGGCCGTCGAGCACGCTGAGGATAGTCGAGAGGCTGCCTGGCAGGATCTTCAGCAACACGAGGTCACGGTGGAGGATGTGGTGGTCGGCATAGCAGCATCAGGTACCACGCCGTATGTAATCGGCGGTGTCGAGGCGGCACGATCAGCAGGATTGAGCACAGGCTGCATAACCTGCAACCCAGATAGTCCGCTAGCCAGCGCTGCCGCCTATCCCATATCTTGTGTGGTAGGCCCGGAGGTAGTGACTGGCAGTACCCGTATGAAGGCTGGTACGGCGCAGAAGCTCATCCTCAATATGATTACCACCACGGTCATGATACGACTAGGTCGAGTAGTAGACAATAAGATGGTCGACATGCAACTGTCCAATGATAAGCTCATAGACCGTGGTACGCGACTCATCATGCAGCAGTCTGACCTAGACTATTCGGCTGCTCAGGCACTACTGCTTGAGACAGGTAGTGTTAGAAAGGCATTGGAGGCGGTATAG
>CAYMFD010000026.1:3678-24636 GCA_964389475.1 uncultured Saprospiraceae bacterium | reverse complement strand
TCAGGCACTACTGCTTGAGACAGGTAGTGTTAGAAAGGCATTGGAGGCGGTATAGGAGGGGCTAGTACAGCTTTGGAATACTCCGTTGTCTATGCGTCGTTGCGAACCTTGACTCCACGACGGTAAAAAGTATCGGCATTATACCAAGCTAGAGTGTGAAAAGTTAAGTCAGAAATGGTATTAGAAATCCTCGCTATTTCTGCACACTACCCAGAGGAAAGCCTTCCTTGTTCATAGAGTTTTGAAGCCAAGCTCATTTTAATTTCGAAGGCACTTAAATCGATGTTCTTTGGTAGGTTTATTTCTATGACTTTCATGCCTTGTTTTTTGCACAATATTTCTTTTGGTACGAAACCAAGATCTTTTGTGTCAAGTTCTGTAAACGTAGAAACTTAGTAACCTTTCAAGTTTATGATCGCCCCCTTTTTATATCGTCCGTTGATGACTAGGTGACTAAGAGACAGGCGGTTTTTAGTTGGCCTGGCATTGCTAGGTTGATAAGACGTTGGCAATAAGCTAAACCCCTTCTACTTAACCCTCGCTCGCTCGAAGATATACTCTAGCTCTTGTATATACTTGCGCTTGGGTCGACTAGGGGCTAGCACAAAACCATCTAGCAATAGTAGGGATTGCTCTGCCTCATTGACGATGGCCATCGTGATATAGGGACCGCCTGTGAAGTCGTCTGTCATCTCCCAGATACCGCGCATCTCCACGGCGTAGTTGTCGTCTATAGAGGTCACCTCGTGGTAGATAGGCAGGTTGGTCGTATTGGTCACCATGTAAGAGCCAGGACTGCCGCCCTGCACGTGACTCTTACCGTGGAGGTCTCGCAGCTTGGTAAGGCCTTCTTTGGTCAGCATCTCTGGCCCCGTGTAGTTGTGGCGAGTGACGACTATATTGCTGATATGCTCCTTCCCATCATGCCTCAACCATATCAAGTTTTCGTCTAGCTTGTCTAGCGCTACTTGATAAACACCCGGTACGTCGATCTCTACCCCGATCTCTTCCGCAATTCTGTTGGATAGTCCAGGGTTGATGTTCTTGATGGCATAGATACCCGCGGCTAGTTGTTCTTTATCGTGCTGATTGATACGCTTAGCGACAGCGCTATATTTTTCTGCGATAAGTCGAGCGAGTGCCTCCCTACCATCGGCGAATAAGTATATGAGTAGCTGATTACGAGCCCACTTGTCCTTGCCTACGCTGCTGGTGAGCTGACCCGCTTGAGCATCTCGCAATCGCTCCTTACCGAGGTCCTGGATCAGCATCTTGGTAGCGTCACTGTCCGCATCGCTGATGTCAGCAAGTATGACATAGGTCCGCAATTGCTGACGTAAAGGCTCGTACCTTAACTCCTTGACGGTATAGTGCCTGATGTCAAACATAGGCTCTGGACTAGGCATGATGGGGTACGACGAGCCGAAATAATAGTCGAATGTATCTCGGATGGCCGACTCGGCCAGGTCGTCACCAGTAATAAGGACGATCTCGTTGAGTTTGCCCAGCGCTGTCGGCTTAGCCTCCCACTGTCGCTGCGTTTCTTGGTTACACCCTGAGGCTACTAACCATAGACATATCAAGATCAGGTGTAGGTGCTGTTGTTTCATACTACTTATAAAGATGCGATTTTTACCGCATGTGGTGGCTGCTTGTGGTGACTTCTCAAGATACTGCCTTGCACTTTGTATCCAGTCCGTACTTTTGCACCCACATTATACGATACGATGCTAGACAAACTAGAAGCTATATACGAGCGGTACCACTACCTAGAGGAAAGATTATCTGACCCTGAAACGGTCAAGGACATGAAGCGGTTTACCAAAATCAACAAGGAGTACAGTGGCCTCAAAGAAGTCGTGAGCATCTACCACCAATACAAGACCCTGCTGGGTAATATCGATACAGCCAATGAAATGCTTGCGGATTCTGATCCTGAGATGAAGGAGATGGCCCGCATGGAGCTGGAGGAGCTCAAGCCCAAACAAGAAGAGCTGGAGGAGGAAATAAAGGTCCTACTCATACCCAAAGACCCAGAGGATGAAAAGGATGTCGTCTTTGAGATACGGTCGGGTGCCGGTGGTGATGAGGCCAGTATATTCGCTGGAGACCTCTACCGTATGTATAGCAAGTACTGGGAGACGCAAGGCTGGAAGACAGAGGTTATCGATATCAATGAGGGCAGTGTAGGCGGTTACAACAAGATCGTAATAGAGGTCTATGGTACGGACGTCTACGGCAAGCTCAAGTTTGAGTCCGGGGCACACCGTGTACAGCGAGTACCCAAGACGGAGGCACAGGGTCGTGTACATACGTCAGCGGCAACAGTGGTGGTCCTGCCTAAGTTCGAAGAAGAAGATATCGATATCCGCAAGGACGAGTTGCGTACAGATACATTCCGCGCCAGTGGTGCAGGTGGACAGCACGTCAATAAGACGGAGTCCGGTGTACGATTTACCCACCTGCCTACGGGTATTGCAGCGGAGAGTACAGACAGTCGGTCTCAGCACAAAAACAGGGAGATCGCCCTACAGCGTCTATACCTAAAGGTCAAGGAGGCACAGGCCGAAAAGACTTACAGCGAGCAGAAGTCTATGCGCAAGTCACTTGTAGGTTCTGGTGATCGCTCAGATAAGATCCGTACCTACAACTACCCGCAAAACAGGGTGACAGATCACCGTATCAACCTCACCCTCTACTCCCTCGACAAGATCATAGAGGGTGCAATCGATCCCATCATAGAGGCCTTACAGGTTGCCGAAAATGCCGAAAAGATGAAGGCAGGCGATACAGCATAGTGTAAGTGAGTTGCAAGGCTTAGCATGTGGCGTGAAGACCTAGTGGTGGCAGTCGTTGAGTAATCTCCTGAGTGCTTATCGCTTATCTTTGCGGTATGAACCTCGGATTTATCAATAATATCATCAAGCGAGACCTGCCTCACGACGAAGACGAGGAGTTAGGTTTTGGTAGTGCTTTCGATGCGGCGACTACGAGGCTCATCAATGAGGATGGTCACTTTAACATCGAGCGGCGTGGTCAGTCGGTCAAGAGCATGTACCTTGACCTCGTCAATATGTCTTGGCCTAAATTTTTCCTTGTCATTATCGTTGCCTATTTGGCGATTAATGCGGTGTTTGCCTTCATATTCTTCTGGATGGGTGTAGAGCAAATTACGGGAATAGAGAGTGTATCCCCTGGTAAGGATTTTCTCAATGCCTTTTTCTTCAGCATTCAGACATTTACGACCGTGGGCTATGGTCACCTGAGCCCTAGTGGATTGATGACGAGTTTCGTCGCTAGTCTTGATTCTTTCGTAGGGCTATTGTCTTTTGCATTGGCGACGGGGTTGTTTTTTGCACGCTTTAGCAAGGCAGAGGCACATATTGAATTTAGTAAGCACATGCTCTTGGCACCTTACAAGGGTGCTCGGTCACTGCAGTTTAGGCTGGTACACCTCAAGGATACCAAGGTGGTAGGCCTCGAGGCTAGAGTCATTCTGAGCTGGCTAGAGTATGATGCTGAGGGTAAGGTGCGGCGCAAGTTTCATCGTTTGCAACTAGAGCTGGATAGTATATTCTTATTTCCACTCAACTGGACGATTGTGCATAAGATCACAGAGAGTAGTCCTCTTTATGAGAAAGACGCAGAGGCGATCAAGCAAAAGAATGCTGAAGTCCTAGTTCTAGTCAAAGGCTATGACGAAAGCTATGGCAAAGAAATACACGCTAGCGCCTCCTACGATTGTAGCCAGTTGATTGCTGATGCGATATTTATACCCATGTACGAGACTACCACGGAGAAGACCATACTCCATCTAGATCGTATCAATGATATACGGCTCAATAATGAGTGATGAGGATATCAAGCCAGGTAAGCGTAGACGACTCAACAAAGAGGAGGCTCTCGCTATGATGGAGCGATACTGCGTCTATCAAGATCGATGTCATAACGAGGTCCGGACCAGACTGATAGAGCACCAGGTATACGGTGATGATCTAGAGGATATCATAAGCAGCCTCATTACGGATAGTTTCCTAGACGAGGAGCGATTCGCAGTCTCGTTTGCAGTCGGTAAGAGTAAGATCAAGCGCTGGGGCAGGGTTAAGATCAAACAAGAGCTCAAGCGACGATATATCTCAGAGTACTGCATCAAAAAAGGTCTAGCTGCCATCGATGATGAGATATACTACGATAACTTGATCAAGGAGCTCGGTAAGAAGTGGTCACCCGATAGCACAGATTATCGAGTCAAGCAAAAGGTCATACAATCACTGCAGAGAAAGGGATACACCTATGCCGAGATTAAAAACGGCATGGATGACCTGGCTGCAAATGATAATTAGCACCATTATTGCAACTGGTGGGAGACATGTCAAGACTACTGCATATCGTGGCGGCTACACTCCTAGCATCTATCTGTATAGCACAGAGCGGCAACCCCTTTGATATACCTGATCGTGTAGGTACTATCGTCCCGGTAGAAGCTGACACTTTGGTGGTCGAGCCGACTATACCTACTAAGGTAGCAGCAGCGGTATCACCAAGCGGTACACCTTTGCTTACATCAGATACGGCAGCGACCTCTATCTACGAGGCCTTGATGAGTGGTGATAATCCTTTTAATGTAGACCATGTACCCATCAGACGGAGGACGCTAGAGCGAGCAGATACCAGTAGCGTGGTACAGCGACATGAGACACTAGGCCCCAGTATGGCTTCTCGATCTATACTCTTTGTGTTTCTGATAGAGATCGTTAGCCTGATATTCATAGGTCTGGTCCTTAATACCCAGCGCGGTTTTTTGTCTAACCTATGGCGGTCACTGACCAATGAAAACATCCTTAAACTCAACCACCGAGACCACAACTCTAGCCGCAACCCGATATATCTGTTGATGTACCTCGTCTTTGTCGCTAACATTGCGGCCTTTGCCTTCCTGCTCATAAACCGAGAGCAGACGACTAGCGGATTTAGGCTGTGGGCCTACCTAGTGGCTGGCGTATCGTTGGTATATCTTTTGAAGCACTTGTTCTTGATGGCGGCTAGCATATTTCTACCGCTCAAGAAAGAAGCGCAGCTATACAGCTTTACCATTATCACTTATAATATCGCTGTAGGCATCGCTCTGATACCTGTTAATATGATGATGGCCTTCGGTCCTAGTAGCTTTTTTACACCTATGATGTATCTAGGTATTATACTCATAATCAGCACATTACTGCTTCGTTATCTTAGAGGGTTGACCATCAGCCTACCACACTTGGGCACCAATCCCTTTCATTTTTTGTTGTACATTTGCACCACCGAAATCGCACCTGTCTTGATACTCCTTAGAATTATTTCTAAGTTTTAGTCAATTTACTGCGGCGGGGGTGCTTGATTGTCGAACCAAATCTTCTCTATGGCGTCTACGGGTAGCGCAAACCAGTCATCTAATTACGAAGAGCAATACAAGAACGTTAAGACGATCTTGATCTCTCAACCGAAACCCGAGAGATCGCCTTATTTCGACCTCGAAAAGAAATGGAATTTGCAAATAGACTGGCGACAGTTTATCCATGTAGAGGGTGTAACAGAAAAGGAATTTCGTAAGAATCGTGTACGACCAGATGACTTCGCATGCATCATTTTTACGAGTAAGAATGCAATAGAGCATTTTTTTAGACTCTGCGAGCAGATGCGTATAGAGATGTCTATGGAGACGAAGTACTTCTGCCTCACGGAGACCATCGCCAACTATCTACAGAAATTTATCGTCTACAGAAAGCGTAAGGTATTCGTAGGAAAGCGTAAGATTGAAGACCTCCACAACTACTTTAACAAACATCGTAACGTCGGTAAATTTCTGCTGCCCTGCTCTAATCTAGGAGCAACAGCAGTGGTAGATTACCTCAAGAAAAACAAGATCGACTTCACCGATGCTATGATGTATCGGACAGTAGCATCAGACCTCTCAGACCTTAGTGACGTCACCTATGATGTCTTAGTTTTTTTTAGCCCACTCGGTATCACTTCACTATACGAGAACTTTCCTACGTTTCAGCAAAATGATACTAGGATCGCCGTATTCGGTAAGAGCACGCTAGCGGCTGTAGTAGAGCAAGGCCTACATGCCAATATCGTGGTACCCTCACCAGAGACGCCATCGATGAGTATGGCTCTTGAGGCCTACCTTAAGCAAAGCAATATATAGTACATGTCAGCACAAGACAAGATCTCTCCAGAGGCTGTAATCGAGCAGCTCAAGACAGCGTCATATGCAGAGGATATAACGGCAACAATCACCACAAGCAAGGGTGATATCCATGTCGTACTCTATGGTACCAAGGCGCCAGTGACAGTGGCTAACTTCAGTATCCTAGCCAAGGCAGGATACTATGACGGTCTCAAGTGGCACCGTGTTATACCAGACTTTATGATTCAGGGTGGTTGCCCAGACGGTACGGGTGCTGGTGGTCCAGGCTATCGCTTCCCTGATGAGTTTGACGCAGCATTGCGACACGACGGTCCAGGTGTACTATCTATGGCCAATAGTGGTCCTGCTACCAATGGTAGCCAGTTTTTCATCACTCATATCGAGACGGCTTGGCTAGACGGTAAGCACAGTGTATTCGGCAAGGTGGTGGGTGCAGATGACCAGCAGGTAGTCGATAGCATAGAGCAGGGCGATAGTATCACAGCGATAGTCATCAACGACTAGACGACACAGGGCAATGTCTCGTATAGATACAGAAGCGGCTATCTTTACGGTTGTAGCTATTCTTTTGATGTATGCCTAAACCACACTTTCTTATCATCAATGGTCCTAATCTCAACCTACTCGGTCGTAGGCAGCCTGAGATTTATGGAGACCGCACATTTGAGTCTTTCTACGAAGACTTAAAGGCTCATTTTCACAAGGTTATCATTGCCTACTACCAGAGTAATCATGAGGGAGATATCATCGATCAGCTACAGCACTATGGTTTTCGTCGTGATGGTTTTCTACTAGACGGCATCATCCTCAATGCAGCGGCCTATACACATACCAGCATTGCTATAGGTGATACTTTGGCTGCCATCAGCACGCCAGTAGTTGAGGTGCACATCAGTGATGTTTATAATCGTGAAGACTACAGAAAGGTCAATTACCTCAAGGCCCACGTCGACCACCAGATAGTCGGTAAGGGCCTAGCCGGATATGCCGAAGCTATCGAGTGGTTACTTGGTTATCATATGTATGACATTAGCTAAAATCATGTCCTGCCGTTGATGACAGACACTACCCTAGAGGATGGTATAACATAATACGACTAGGGCTAGCATCAAGGGCTAGGTCAGCGATCTGTATATCTATCATGTATACACCATCACCTAGTGTCGATGGTACGTAGACGAGTTCGGTGATCGTTCGTTGTCTGTCTACTTGTGCGGGATAATCCCACCAAGCCTTGTGCCCGGCGAGTTTTCCACCATCCTCTTCTCTATCGACCGATGGTAGATCCGTCAGCAAGTGTTGTACGCCTACGTCTCGCAAGTGAGTCAGGGCTTTGGCATCGAAGTAAGGTGGATTGCTACCAGAGTACTGTCTATGGCGCTTGCCATCATCATTGGGCATGGTGCGGATGAGGAGTGCTTTACACTCAGGGTCTACATCTGTAAGGCTATCAATCGTGATGATACGATCGTCACCGGCTCGCGTAGGCCATACCGTCATGACCTGGCATAAGTGGATGGAAGTACGCAGTACATCACGGATGTATATCTGCTCAGTGGCGATATGTCCGACACACTCGGTATGAGTGCCATTGCCATGCGGATTGATGGTGATGGTCTTAAAGTTGACAGCGCCGCCCTGCAGGGTATCCCCTACGAAGTCACCAGCGATGACAGGCCTAGCAGTAGGTAGTGGTGCATAGAAGCAGTTAGGCCCCAACTCGTCAAACGACAAGGCGATACTTACGACATGGCCCTCTGCCATATCAAAGTCCAACGCCTCATCACCGTATGGGGCACGTAGTATCATGTCTTACGCTTGGGCGGTCGGCGTAAAGTTCATAGGAAAAGGCATCTGCTCCGCCTCGCCTATCTTACCATGTTGTGCCTCATACTTGGTGAGGTTGTCGTTAAGAGCCTTCATCAGACGCTTAGCATGCTGTGGAGTGAGTATGACCCGTGACTTTACTTTGGCCTTGGGCACATTAGGCATTAGGCGTATAAAGTCTACGATGAACTCCGACTGACTGTGAGAAATAACTGCTAGGTTACTGTATACACCTTCTGCTAGATCCTCAGGCAATTCGATATTGACTTGTTTGCCTTGCTTTTTATTAGGTTGCTCTGCCATGTTGTTTTATTCCTTGAAGTGGTAAAAGTAAGGTTACTAGACCTATCTCGGCGTCCAGTAGTCATAATCCTGCAAATTGTATCGCTCGATCTGTCGGATAAGCTTTTCTGCGTACTTCTTATCCGTAGCGTATCCGCAAGACTTGAGGCCATGAGCCCACGCTTTATAGTCATACTTATCTAGCGCAAAAAGCGGCTGATAGTGGCTCGTATACTTGAGGAAATTGCTATGATCGATATAGCTATCTAGTGCTGTGTCGTAGGATCTAAAACACGACTTGATCAATCGACCATTGATGTAGTCATCATCCTTATGCTTGTAAGTAGCGCCTTGCCAGTAGGTCTTGCACTTGATGCCGAAGTGATTATTGGCTCGTGTGGCGAGGTCACTCATACCATAGTTGCTCTCGTGCAGTGCCTGCGCGAGGGTGATACTAGCAGGTACACCTGACCGATGCATCTCTACGATGGCTAGATCTCGATAGGTCTCGATATAGCTAGCAGCTGCATCCACAGGACGTATACTGTCAGTAAATGATGATGTACCTAATAGTACAAATACGAGTAGGGGGTAAAGGTGACGCTGCATAGGGGTGTACTTGTTTAAAGACATATGATAAAATCAAGTACTATGCCAAGCTAGTCTCCGCTATCGATTGACAGTCGTCAACCTCTAGATGCACACCTCACGCAGCGAGTGCTCTCGGGCATATACATAAGGCGGCCATCCTGTATGGTATGCTTACAGACACTACATATACCGAAGTCGTCATTGCCTACGGCGTGCAGGGCTACTTTGAGCTTACTCAATTTTGATCTAGTGTTTCTGAGGGCAGACTCCATGACACTCTTATTATTGATGGCGTCCATGCGACTCACACGTCCTATGCTGTTTTCTGGCGCAACCGGCTTTGTCATAGCCTCCATGCTGATGATTGCGGCCTCAGATTCCTTGATTAGCGTTTTGATCTTTTTCTTCAGCTCCTTCTTCGCATCTGCAGTCATAATTCTATCTGACTGGCGATATGCTCGATATCGACATTAGCATCGATGAGATTGATAGCCCTGCGGACTTTCCAGGGTGTCTGCCTATTGATCTTGACCTCTATATTACTGATCTTGATAACGGAGCCATAAGTATCTAGATCTGTACGGATCAGTGGTAGCTCGTGCTTCTCTATGTACGATAGGGTGCTACCATCTATGTTGCCACTACCGGTTGCTACGATGCCTGACAGTGGGCTATGCTCAAAATTGTTGCTCTCCGTAATTTGCTTCACCTTATTGATCGCTCCATTGATACTCCTAGTACTTACGACCAGTAGTAAATCTTGCGAGCTACTCAGCTCATTGAGGTCGATGAGAGACCCTGCGATGATATTTTCAATCTTGTTGGTCGCCTTGTCTTTGTTAAAAATGATGGTACCCTTGACAGCCTTGCAGATAGACCAGATAAGCGGGTAGGCTAGCGTCTTATCGTAGGGTACACACCCTAGCAGAGGTATACCCTCTTTGTCTAGCCACTTGCCGACGTAGTGTTTGACTTTTTCAAATTTATTTTCGCTCACTTTATTGACGATGACGCCGATGATAGGGACGTCTTGCTTGTCAAAAAGAGCCTTGCACATATTGAGCATATCGATGGTACGACCTATGCCGCCCTCTACGACCATGACTACACCGGCGTCTATCATCTTGGCTACCGTCGCATTGCTGAGATTGGCCACTGATCCTACGCCTGGGTGGCCAGTACCCTCGTGTATGGTCAGTTCATGTCGTTGTTCGAGTAAGCTGGCGGCTCGGAGTATATCCTCCTCATACTTGGTCGCAGATGGATCGTCTAGGAAGGCACTCGTCGCTCCCTTGCCGAGGATCACAGGGCTATGGACCTCAGGCGCTAGGTCAAAGTTGATGAGGTCAGCAAAGAGTACGGCGTCCTTATCAACGATGAGGTTGTTGATATCTAGAAACTTCTGGCCTACAGGCTTGCAGTACCCCACGTTAACACCTCGCTTTAAGAATGCCGATACCAGACCTAATGTTGATGTCGTCTTGCCCACGTGCTGGCTGGTAGCCGCCACATATATATTTCGGTATTTTTTCATCGCTTGCTCCAGATGTTATATTTAAAAATGCAATAGATAGCCCGCACGCCATCCTTCCAGTTGATTTTCTTGCCTTCTGCGAAGGTCCTGCCGTAGTAGGAGATGCCTACCTCGTATATTCGGATATCGGGGATGCGACTAACCTTAGCGGTTACCTCCGGTTCAAATCCAAATCGCCGCTCTACCAGTCTGAGAGACTGTATATGCTCTCGTCGCCACATCTTGTAACACGTCTCCATATCGGTCAGGTTGAGATTGGTAAAAGCATTGGAGATAAACGTGAGTATTTTGTTGCCTATGCTGTGCCAAAAGAATAAAATGCGATGGGGCTTACCACCCATAAATCTCGAGCCATAGACCACATCGGCATAGCCATCTAGCAGTGGTTGTAGTAATATGTTAAACTCCTCTGGATCGTACTCTAGGTCAGCGTCTTGGATGACGACAAAGTCGCCAGTCGCTGCGGCGATACCGGTATGTAGGGCAGCACCTTTACCACGGTTCTTATCATGCGAGAGGTAGTTAATCTCTGCCGTGATATGCGTCTCGATATACTGTCGTACGATGGCGTCGGTCTGGTCCCGGCTGGCATCGTTGACCACTATAATCTCCTTGCTGAGCCCTCCTATGAGCTCGACCGATAGGAGCTTATCTAGGATAGACTGCACAGTTGCCTCCTCGTTGTAAGCAGGGACGATGACGCTAAGTTTTTGTGGCATATATGGGTAGTCGTTAAATGTTAGTTGAGTAGCTAAAATAGAGCTTTAGATCTTGTGATCACGACCTACTACCTTTGCAAGGTGAAATTAATCTGTTTACTTCTCGTACACATACTAGCTGTAAGCCTGGTGCAGAGCCAGTCAAGTATCAGTCTGTCTGGTGAGTTGGGCCGCGTCATCAAGCATAAGTCGGGTCTCACTTTTGACATACCAGAGCGAGCGGTGGGGTTTACCCTAGCACATACCCACGAGGTGTCGGGCAGTAAGGACTGGCACCACTACTGGCATATGCCTAGCGTGTCGCACGTATACCAATATGTCAATTACGGAGATGATGAGGTGCTAGGCTCGATACATGCCCTTATGAGAGGCGTCGATATATCGATATACAAAAGCCCAAAGTGGCGAATACAAACACACCTCTATAGTGGTGTAGGTATCATTACCAAGACATTTGACTACGTGAGTAACCCGACTAATAATGCGGTAGGCTCTACCTTCAATAATGCCACCCGACTAGGTCTCACGGTGAGTAGGCAAGTGGCCGATAGCTGGGCTATCAGGTACGATGCCCACCTCCTGCATACGAGTAATGGCCTCTTCGCCGCTCCGAATAGTGGCATCAATACCTGGGGTACTTCGCTAGGCCTGCGCTACACTTATCAACCGCGTAATACCAAACCTTTTGCGAGACCGGCTAGAGACACTAGCTATCGTAGACTAGAGGCGGATATACAGCTCCACTACGGTCGTACAGAGCATGCGGTCCCCAATGGCCCCAAGTATCCGCATTACGTTGTATCGCTGGGCCTCGGGTATCGCTACCATAGCCTCCTGACCGTACTGGCAGGAGTAGACTACGAGTATGCGGGTAGGGCCTATGCCTTTCACTTTAGAGACTTTCAGACCAAGGAAGAGGCTAGGCGCAGAGCTCAGCGCATGGCGACCTGGGTAGCGCATGAGTTTACCTTTGATCGCATCGTTTTCAGGCAGCAGCTTGGGTATTATCTCGACGTATTTTCTCCTGTAGAGCCGTCTATGTATATCAAGCTGGGTGTTTTTTACAAGATACCGCTACTAGATCAAGATGTATTGCGTTTAGGGGTAGTATTAAAGTCTCACGCAGCAGTAGCAGATCATGCGTCGCTGGTAGTGGGTATACGACTATAGATTAAGTATAGCATGCAATCATCGTCCACTATATGCTAGCAAAGTTACTGTCTACGGCACTAGTCCTGATCAGCATGGTGACTGCCATGACCAGTCAGTCGGTACTGCAGTACAATGAGCCGTCAGGGGACTACGCTACTACCCTAGTCAAGAAGGGCGACGTACAGCAGCAGATAGACCAAGCCCTGCTAGCCGTGCAGGCGGACGGCTACATCACCGCCGCAGTGGACTCATCATGGCGCAGTAACGATACAGCTTATTATAATCTCTACTATGGGCAGAGGTATGATGACTATGAGATCAGTATTGATAGCATGACGCAAGTATTGCTGTTACGAGCTGGCGTCCCAGCTAGAGAATGGCAGGACCTATCATTTGACGCAGTATCGGTACAGCGTCTAGCTGATCGTACAGGCAACTACCTGGGCAAGCAAGGGTATCCATTCTATACGATACAGCTAGACGATCTTGAGTGGCAAGAGCATGACGATGACGGTGCTAGCGTCGTACCACGGGCTACTCTTAAGATCGAGACGGGTCCACTTGTGACCTTCGATAGTATACGTATAGACGGAGACTACGACATCGTATCATCGAGCTACTACCGTCAGTACTTGGGCATCAATCGAGGCGAAGTATACAATCACGATGTCGTGCAAGACTTAGACAGGCGATTACGCAATCTGCCCTTCTTAGAGTTGGGCAGGCCCGTCGAGGTGGACTTTGTTAATGGTATCGCCGAGGTGACCCTGCCCGTTACTAGGCGCAATGCCAGTCGCTTTGACTTCATCATCGGTGTGGTACCAGCGGATCGACCATCGGGCCAGCAGTCGTACACAATCACGGGTGATTTTCTGGGTGAGATCGTCAATAAGCTGGGCTACGGAGAGCGGATATATGCCCAGTTGCGCCGACTACGTCCTGAGGTGCAGGAGGTAGATATACAGGTAGACTATCCTTACCTAGCAGGTTTGCCGCTGGGTATCGACCTAGATCTCAAGGTGCTGCGTAATAGTGAGACATTCGTCGAGACGATCGCAAGGGCCGGCCTACAGTTTATCGTATCTGGCAATGATCGCCTAGGGATACGCCTCGCCAATACCAGCAACCGTATACTGCGGATAGATACCTCCGCCCTACTGACTAGCCAAGAGCTGCCCAGCCAACTAGACGTCGTCGTTACAGCGGGTGGTCTTACCGTAGACCTGCAGCATACAGACTACCGCATCAATCCTAGCCGGGGCTGGCAAGTGCAGTCGAGTGCTGATATGGGTATCAGGCGGATCATACGCAATACCGTTATCACGAGCCTATCCGCAGCGTCAATAGACTTTGATCAGGCTTATGATACACTGCAGGCGTCGACCTTCCAGTCCGATATCCAGCTCAACGCCTCACTCTTCCTCCCGCCCAATAAGTGGTCTACGATCAAGATAGGTCTCGATGCTGCCTACAAGTATAGTGCGACTACACTCTATGACAATGAGCTGTACCGGATAGGGGGTAATCGTCGCCTTCGAGGCTTCGAAGAGCAGACCGTACTGACGGACGTCTATCTGATACCTAGCCTGGAGTATCGCGTCCTATTGGATCGTAATTCTCACCTGAGCCTTCCCATCATCGAGCTGGGTTACTTCCGCACTGGTCCCATCGATAATCGGGTGTGGGAGCGATCGCTGGCCGTAGGGTTTGGTATCAACTTCGGTACACCGGCTGGGATCTTTAACGTCAGCTTCGTAGCTGGGCAGCGGCGCGACATACCGCTCAATATCCAGACCGCCAAGATCCACTTTGGTTATGTAAGCTTATTCTGATGCCTGAGTATCAATCTGCCACCAGGCATCCGCAAAAGGTCGGTCATACCTAGACGCTTTAGATAGTCTACCGGCTCTGACATCGTCTAACCAGTCGACTTGCCTAGGGCTCAGATACTGGCTAGGGTTTTGACCGCTACCTATGGCGCTATTGACCTTAGTCTGCTGCATGGTAGAGAGTGGCAAGTATCGGTAGTCACTGTTACGTAGATAGTAGTGTACGTCTTTATCAGCCGTCCTATACTTGCTAGGTTTGGCGATAGGTTTGATCTTGTGTTTTTCGGCGATGGTGGTAATCTTGCGCTGAGAGGTTTGGGTATGATCGTAAGTCACCTTGACCACCTCGGCACCACCAACAAAACCCGACTCTACATCGACTACGCCGTCTATCTGCCCTAGCGCCTGCTCACCACTCCAGAAGCAGTACATCTGATAGAAGTCCTCTTTCGTACTAGGTGCTAGCTCTTGAGCTGCAAGAGTGAGGTAGGCCGGTACCGACGTATTGCTGTCTTCTAGCACCTTGATGATGGCGTGGAGGACTGCTCTAGCAGAATAGTCACCTGCGATACGTGGCTGCAAGTCCTCGCCCTGCGCATCGACGATACGTGCGACGGGATTATTCCATGTAGGCTCTTTGTACTTATCGAGGACGGCTCTATCGGCGCCACCCTTATTGTTATAGATCGCTAGGGGTATGCAGTATGCTTCGATGGCCTCGACGACTAGCGGGTGGCTGAGTACATCTTGCCCATAGTTGCGACAGGTGCTACAGCCAGGTACTTCTTGGAATAGTAAGAAGACGGGCTTGGACGCTTTCGCTGCCTGAGCTAGTGCTTGGTCATAGTCTCGGTACCAGTGTACCATGCCTAACTCCTCGGAGCTGGTAATACGTTCTTGGGCGGTAATTGATGACAGCCATACCATCATTACCATCACAAAAGTCCATTTCATACACATCCTATTTTATCGACACGTCGCTGGTGTCGTCCACCTTCGAACGACGTATCGATAAAAATATTGACGATTGATGCCGCTAGGTGCTTACTTATAAACCTTGCTGGTAGGCAGACGACATTTGCATTGTTATGTTGCCTGGCTAGTGCCGCTATATCCGTCTGCCATGCGATGGCTGCTCTTATTCCTTGGTGTTTATTGGCGGTCATGCACACGCCATTGGCACTTCCACAGATAAGGATCCCTAGATCTGCACGACTACCCTCAACAGCCTCTGCTAGCGGGTGTACGTAGTCGGGATAGTCGACGGAGTCGGGACCATCTGTACCAAAGTCCTGCACCTCGTGACCCGCCTCGATGAGGATGGCCTTGATGTAATCCTTGTACTCGTAACCGGCGTGGTCACAACCTATAGCGATCTTCATATTACTGGGCATAAGGGGCTAGTAGGGCCTCCATCTCACTCTTAAAGGCAGGATCATTGACCATATCAGCATTACGCCTGATGTCTCGGATCGCTGTCGCTGCGAATGACATCTCTTGGTTAAAGCTCTCAAGGTCGTCTGAGTCTAGACTATTGAAAAAGTCCATCTCCTGTGCCGTATGGTTAGCCATCGTCCGCATTACATTCTTGGCCTCATCAAAAGCCTGAGATCGTATCAGTACATTGACAAATGGCATCACGCCAGCATCCCATGGGAAGTTGAAGTGAGGGAAGGCCTCAAAGAACTTATTAGCGACATCGGCTGCCCGCTGATTATCACCCATCTGCGACATCTGCGTGGCTGTACGTAGCATCATCAACTTCATAGCCTGCGTCTCGGCTCCATAACTATGATCGACGAAGAGATCTTCTTTGTCAAAGTTACCCCACACCCACTTGTTCATCACGATGTCATACATGCGATCTAGGTCGACCTTGCCACTGCCATATACAGCAGGGAATCCTGGCTCTCGACCAAAGTCATAAGGCGTGACACGTAGGGCTAGACCCTCCGCATTCATGTACTTGTTAAGACCGAGGAGCTTCTCGTTCTTACAGGTCGTAGCGAAGTAGATAGGGCGATCATTGATATTGCTGTAGATCACGTCAAATACAGCGAGCTCATCCTTGGTCAGGTATCGGCTGCTAGGGAACTTGACATTGATCTTGGGCTGCATACGTACGCTAGTATCTGCCTGCACGTAGCCAGGGCTATTGCGATACTTGTCAGCATCTATTTTGATAAAGATATTTTTGCTTGGTAAGATCGTCTGGCCAGTTTTAGCACCATTTTTAGGATCCGTAATGTAGCGCATCGCCTCGTCAGCTGACATAGGTCGATCTAGCATACCTCGCTTATTCTCGGGGTCTTGAGGATTATAGAAGAATATCTGGTTTCTACTCTTGCCCCTGTATAGTTCTTCGGGGATAGAAAGGTTGATCGGCGGCGAGTCATTAAGCTTATTACGCAACTTATTGATATACCAGTCCACAGCGATGAGGCTGAGATTGACTACTCGTACATCGCGACGTATACCCTCTACCTCCTGTGCATACCACAGTGGGTAGGTATCATTGTCCCCATAAGTGAATAGGATGGCGTCTTGCTCCACACTGTTGAGGAAGTTGGCCGCATAGTCTCTAGATGCAGTGATACCGGCACGGCTATGGTCATCCCAGTTTTGACTAGCCATGATGATCGGTGCCGATATAGCCATTGCCACAGCGATACCTGCCGGGGCCATGCCTGCCATATTGAGGCGGGACTTGAGCAGCTGGTAGATAGCCAGCACGGCCATACCTGCCCACATGGCAAAGGTGATAAAGGACCCTACGAATACGTAATCCCGCTCCCTCGGCTCGTTGGGCGGCTGATTGGAGTAGATAATGATACCGATACCTGTAATCACAAAGGTTATAAACAGTACCCAGAAGCCTTTCTTGTCTTTAGTAAAGTGCCAAATCATACCCAGCAAGCCTAGTATGAAAGGTATGAGGTAGTACTTATTGGTCCCTTCCTCTGACTTCTGTATGTCGGTCAGTTGCGACATATTGTGCAGTCGCGCCTCGTCTAGAGGGCCGATACCACTGATCCAGTGACCACTGCTTACATCCCATGGGAAGAAGCCTTGGGCACTATTTTGTCGTCCAGCGAAGTTCCACATAAAGTAGCGCCAGTACATCCAGCCGAGCTGGTAGTTGGTCAAGAACTTGATATTGTAACCCATGCCAGGGGTACCTTCGGCTTTCCCGGTAAGGGCCTCCTTCCAGACCTTGTGCAGCTGTATCCTGCCTGGATCATTGTGTCCGATCCTAGGCAGTAGTATCTCGTCTTTGGGATTGTAGACATAGCTAAACTTCTCGTCTACCACCTTGTACTCACCATCGACTAGGCCGTAGCGATCCTCTCGCTTGACATCTACAGGCTTGGCTAGGTAGTGTGCACCTTTGAGCAATGGTCGCTCTCCGTACTGCTCTCTATTGAGGTAGGGTAGTAGGCGCATCGCATTAGTCGGCACATTCATATTGACGGGTGTATCCGCATTGGCCCTGATAACGATAATACCAAAAGTTGAAAAAGCAGATATAATCAGTATACTCGATACCGTAAGGATGTGTAAGAGGTGGTAATTTTTCTTGGTGGCATATCGCAGTAGGCCTACGCATATCGCAGCCGTGACGATGATAGTCGGTATCAGGCCCGAGTGTACTGGAGCACTAAAACCATTGACCAGCATCTTGTCAAAGAATGCCCACAATGACGGGATACCTACGATGATGAACTTTTGTAGGAATGCTACACCTACCATACCGGCGGCACCCGCTAGCAGGTAGCCTACGATAGAGTGATCCTTGTATTTCTTCTGATAGTAGAGTGTTGCTATCGCTGGGAATGTAAGTATACTCAGGAGGTGTACACCGATAGATAGACCTGCTGCGAATAGGGACATGACCAACCAGCGATCACTGTCCTTATCATCTGGCAGATAATACCACTTAACGGCAGTCCATAGCGTGAGCATGGTAAAGAATGTAGACATAGCGTATACCTCACCCTCTACTGCACTAAACCAGACACTCGTAGCAAAGGCACTCATGAGGCCGCCTACTACACCTGCACCTGCTAGAGCGACGCCTAGACTAGGGTCTACCTCATCCACTCTATCAGAGATAGCCAGCTTGCCCATGATCATCGTGATCCACGCCGCAAACATGGCTGCCGCTGCCGTACATAGGCCCGACATGATATTGATGGCATAGGCGATGTCAGAGGGATTATCACTTAGTATCTCCGCTATCTCCGCAAAGATCCTACCTACTAGCATAAATAATGGTGCCCCTGGAGGGTGTACCACCTCTAACTTGTGAGCTCCTAGGATAAACTCGCCACAGTCCCATAGACTACCTACTCGCTCCGCCGTCATGACGAATACGATGGCGGTAATTGCGAAAACTAGCCAGCCAGCTATGTTACTAATCCGCTTGAATGATGTCATAAATATGAATTATTTCGACACAGTAGGATACCGTGTCTCGTTGGTATCTAGGCGTGTAGATTAAAGGTTGCTGGCAAAAGTAAGAAAATAGGCAGCCTGCTATCCAGTAAGGGCCTACTGATTTGTACATCGTTAACAGTGCCGTATGTACATGCAGCCCCTATTTACACGATGTGGGTTATATACCTTGATTCTGTGTCTTATCGACAGAGGACTTGGTTCCACGTGCTTATCTTTGATGCCACCCTTCGTTATAAAGTACTTACGATCTATGAAAAAAATCATCTTTTACACCCTGATACTATCTATGGCTGCGTATGCCTGTAATCTGCCCGATGGTGATATAGACCTCGAGACGGGTACGCAGGAGTTTGCAGTACCACTCGTCAATACCACCCTAGACATCAGTGATGTTACCGAAAACTCAGCGGGCACTACCATCGAAGTAAATGCGGATGGCCTGGTGACGGTCAAGTATCTCGGTGATGTAATAAGACGTGAGGTTACGGAGATCTTTGAGGTACAGGACACGACGTATCCCTTCCCAGTGGTTGACGGCACCAAGATACCCCTACCTGAGACGGCAGAAGGAGACATAATAGATCGCATCATATTTGGTCCTACTTCCAGCACAGTGTTACAGCATGCCAATGTTACGAGCGAGACCGTTACCGCTACTATGACCCTCCCAGAATTTTTAAGAGACGGCGTGCCTGTTGAGGTCAGTGTAGTAGTAGAACCAGGACAGACAGCTACTAGTGATACGATCAGCCTAGAAGGTGTGGAAGTTACACCATCCAACGATAGTATCCAGCTCGCATTTGAGGTTATTAATGCAAGCGGCAACGTGGTGCAGACCTCGCCCTTTTCTACAGTGGGGGCACTAGTGAACTTTGATATCAGCTATCTAGAGGGTCTTATCGTCGAGCGGGTATATCCTGACCTAGCAGATGAGTTTATCGTGGTAGGCTTATTCGAAAACTGGATCAGCGGTAGCGCTACATTCGTCGATCCCAAGTTTACGGTCGATGTCGTTAATGGTTTCGGTAGTCCGGTCTCCGCCATATTTAATCAGATGAGCATCACCACGGTTGAGGGTCAGACCTTCGACCTAGAGAGTACGCTGATAGATGACGGTATCTCAGTAGACTACCCTAGTCTCGACATGGTGGGCCAGACTACTCGTACACAGTTTGCCTTTAATAAAGACAATAGTAATATAGAAGACCTCTTTGGTCTACGGCCAGAGCGAGTAACTTATGATATAGACGCCTTGGTCAATCCTGGCTCTGTCGAGCAGGATGGCTTTTTAGATCGCTCTAGCTTCTTTCAGATTGATATAGCAGTCGAGGTGCCGCTAGAGGGTCGGATCAATGACTTCGTGATCAATGCTGATAGTGAGCTTGATCTCAGTAGCCTTGACGATGTAGAGTCTGGATCATTTAAAGTGATCTTCGAGAATAGCTTTCCCATAGATATAGACGGTCAGATGTACTTCGTCGATGATGATGGTGTCGTGTTGGATTCGCTCTTTGAGCAGGGTCCGACACTACTCCCTAGTGGCCAGCTAGATGGTCAGGGTGATGTGACCGCAGCTACGGTTACTACACTGGAGATACCATTTGAGGCAGATCGCCTGGCTAGGATCAGAGCAGCGACACAGCTCGATGTTGATGCTAAGTTTGCCTCGCCTGACATGCCCGCAGGGCCCTTGTCTATCTACGATTATAATAACCTAGTCGTCAAGATGGGTGCTAGAGTGATACTCAAGTAAGTCCTGTATTTATTCCTTTTCTCTGTTTTATCCATAGATCACAACTATGCAAAATATACTATCTGTCATCTGTCTCTTAGCCTTTGTCCTGCCTACTATGGCCCAGGATGATGCTAGTGGCTTTTTCATAAAAGACTCTTACCAGCGATCACACTACAACCCTGCCTTCGCTGATGATAAGAAGGTCTCCATAGCGCTGGGTAGCCTCAGTGTCAATGCGTATACCAGTGGCGACAACCCGCTGTCTTTTGGCGTCGTCAATAGTGTAGGTGATCTAGTTATCTCAGCGGATAATATACAGCGACAGCCGATAGATATAGCTGGATTCTCTAGTATAGGTACAGTAGAGCTAGGCCTGAGACTAGGTAATAACTGGTCCGTCAGCGCTGGTCACATGCTACATGTTGCGGCCAATACGACGCTGTCGGAAGACTTTATCAATGTGGCTCTTGATGGCAATGCGCCATACATCGGACAGACGCTAGAGCTTAACCCTAGTCTACATTTTATGACCTATCAAGAGGTCTATGCCGGTGTAGGCTATCACACGGAGGCCTTCTCTGGCGGACTGCGCTTAGGTCTTGTGAGTGGTACACAGTCTGTAGAGACGGTCAATG
>CAYMFD010000026.1:2156-3578 GCA_964389475.1 uncultured Saprospiraceae bacterium | reverse complement strand
GGCGGACTGCGCTTAGGTCTTGTGAGTGGTACACAGTCTGTAGAGACGGTCAATGAGCAGCTCGATATCACGACCAGCGAGGAGTACTACCAGTTGCAGTTTGACAATGACTTTCTAGTCAATACGGTAGCGGGTGTCACCTACGATGGGATTGACGATATAGATGTGGAATCTGTGTCGGCTAGCTTTGGTGATAATACCGGGCTGAGCATAGACCTCGGGGCATCTTACAGACCCAATAGTAGGCTCGAGCTATCAGCGAGTATCCTGGACCTCGGTAGTATCACGTGGTCAGAGAGGGCACAGCAGTTTAGGAGCAAGGGTTCATTCTCATATGACGGCATAGATATCAGTGAGTATATCAACAGTGATCTAGAGATCAACTTCTCTGACTCGCTAGATAACCTGCTAGAGATCGAAGAGACCAATAATAGCTATACCACGGCTCTGCCAGCACGGTTCACGCTAGGTGCTACTTATGATATCAATGACAAGTGGACTGTGACCGGACTACTGGTACAGCGTCTCAACCCTGATATCTCGGGGACACTAGTAGCTATTAATAGTACTTACAGCATCTTTAAGTTCTTCGACCTAGGGGTGACATACAGTTATCGGGAGAGTAATCCTGTCAACTTTGGTGTCAATGTCGCCTGCAATTTTGGACCAGTACAATTGCTATTTGCTACGGACAACATCCTTGGTTTTGACGTGCAGAATAGCAGTCACGTACACGGACAACTAGGTCTAGGTCTACGCTTTGGTAAGTTAGCGGATAACGTCCCTGCCGAAGAGTAGTCGACTCTTCCAGTAATTGCTGCCCAGTACATCATCCTCGCGTACACCATTACTTGATGTGGCATGGATGACGATGAGTTGGTCACCTGTGTTTTGCTTGACGATCCCTACGTGTGATACTTTGCCACTAGACCCGAAAAAGGCGAGGTCACCAGGCGCTAGTTCTCTGAGCGGCTTGGTACTGCCTACCCTCGACTGATCTCGACTACTACCGCGTAGGGTCACGCCATTGCCTGAGAGCACATAGCTCGTAAATCCTGAGCAGTCAAAGCCACCCGGACGCTTGCCTCCGTAGACGTATTGTGTACCGATATGCGCTTGAGCATCGCTAACGATAGCCTTGCGTAGCTGTACGTTGTCTATGTGGGCAGGGTGCTTAACGGTGCTGCGACGAGTAGTGGTCTTGGCTTTGCTTCTAGTCTTGGTAGCATAAGTGCTTTTGCGGGCCGACGATCTAGAGGAGCTCTTGCTCACTCGCTGCTTACGGTCTTGGCTATAGGCCTCATAGGATATCTTACTACAGCCAGCTAGTGATAAGGTAGACAGCACGGCAAAGGCTAAGAAACAACGATACAACATATTGCTTTTTATTATAATATATCAACTATTACGCCAGAGTTGCGA
>CAYMFD010000026.1:0-2056 GCA_964389475.1 uncultured Saprospiraceae bacterium | reverse complement strand
GCTACCCTACCTTTGTCCCTGATATCCTCACCCACAGCAGACTATCCAGCCTAATGGCCAACACCACGACAGCACTACCCCAAAAACGGCCATCGCTACAGCTCCTACTCGACGAGAAGTATGCCCAGCATAGTACAACGGACTTCATCGCCAGTGATCCTATATCGATACCACATAGCTATACGGATCGCCGAGATATTGAGATCACTGCTTTCTGGGTGTCAATGCTGTCATGGGGCCAGCGAGTAACGATTATCAACAAGAGCAAGGAGCTTTTTGGCCTCATGGGAGAGAGCCCCTATGACTTTATTATCAACCATAGTGAGGAGGATAGAGCAGCATTTTTAGACTTTAAGCACCGTACTTTTCAGGCGACTGATACGCTATACTTTTTGGAGTTTTTACAGCAGCACTATCGGCAGCATGACTCTATGCAAGACCTGTTTTTGCATCGTGGCAAGGTCAGTCTGGGACACTTCCACGATCGCTTTTTTGCACTAGCGGATGCGCCACGCCGTACTCGCAAGCATGTAGCTACTCCTCTACGTAAGAGTACTTGTAAGCGTCTGTGTATGTTTCTACGCTGGATGGTCAGGCCCGATAGAGAGGGCATAGACTTTGGTCTGTGGCAGTCCATCGATCCATCTATGCTCTACATACCGCTAGACGTACACGTGCATCGTGTGGCCCTGCAGCTGGGTCTCGTACGGCGCGAGCAGCGAGACTGGCAGACTGTCGACCTGCTTACTCAACAGTTGCGTAAGTATGACCCGTCAGACCCAGTCAAGTATGATTATGCCTTGTTTGGGATGGGAGTAAATGGGGAGGTTTGATCAACATTAGATTTAAGACGATAGATGTAAGATTGTAGACTACTCTTTCGCTGTCGTGGTTTCGATACGCTGCGCTACTCAACTACTTTGATGGATGGGTGATGCTTGGCGACAGGATTGGAGGAGTTTCTATCGCCATCGGGGTGAGTCCATGCCGGCTAACAGCGGGGCGGCGCTTATCGCCGTCGGGGTAGAACCCACGACGGCTAACGTTCTATCTCGATATTTTTTTTCTCGGTTTCTCTTCTTCTGCATTGCAACGCCACTTTGATAATACGTGTACTCTAAGTGACACGACGGAGATTTCGATTGCACTGCTTTTTACGAATTGCGTAGAGTCTGACATCCGGCATCTGACGTCTGAAATCTCACTCATCGTACCTCAAAGGCATAGCCAGCACTTCTTCTTAGTATGATTTTCTGATATCCAGCATCACCCCTCGTTCCGTTCCACACATCATTTGTAATTTGCTCAATCTCATCATCGTAATCATCCAAATGATCCTCATGTGTTAGCCTATTCTTGATTTGATATAGCAATGGGCTTTCAGGTAGCATGCAGTCAAATTTATAATCACCAGTATAACGGCCATTAATATCACTTTGCTGTAGCAGGTCCTCTGCCTGTATGATAAACGTACCCACAGTATCGAGTACGATGTCTATCCTAAAGTAGTACCCCGCACCCGTACCAGGTCCTTGACCATGATATCGAAACGCAATATGGTCTGAGATCTTACCACTATTCTGAACATAATTACGATCTGTGATAATCGAATCTAGCTCCCAGGAAGTATAACGCAATCCAGACAAGACCTCACCATTACCAGGAAAATACCACATAGTAAAGGTAGAGCGAAAGGGAAAGTCTGGAATATGGTAGTCACGTTGTGAGTTTTCATCATAAATAGTGTCTGTCATCTCGCATGTGATAGTGATCGTATCACCAACTGAGTAAATTTGTTTAATTGGATGAACTTCGTAAGGGCAAAAGAACTCATAAACCCCATAATTTCCAGCCCTCCAGTTAGTACCACACTCATCCGCATGCGCCTCTCGATCATATTGGTCGCAACCAACTACCAGCGTGAGAAACAATAGACACCATAGAATTTTTGACAAGTTCCGCATCACGATTACAACGCTTATCCATACTATATCGTTGATATCGACTGATCATATGTCTAAGACTGATTATTGATTTAGTAGGGCTAGACGGGCCA
>CAYMFD010000025.1:12580-39750 GCA_964389475.1 uncultured Saprospiraceae bacterium | reverse complement strand
TGGTTTGTTAGGTAAGTGGTTTACTGGGCATAAAAAAAGGGACTACCTCACTACGAGCTAGTCCCTATTGTTATTCTGTATGCTAGTTGCTTTACGCCAATACCTTCTTAACTAGGTCGGCGGCCTCTTGTAGTTGTATGGCTGACATTACTTCTAGGCCACTATTGTCGATAATATCTTTTGCGATATCAGCATTGGTCCCTTGTAGTCGCACGATGATCGGCACCTTGATGTTGCCCATGTTTTTATACGCATCGACGATACCATTAGCCACACGATCGCATCTTACGATACCACCGAAGATATTGACTAGGATAGCCTTAACGTTGTCATCTCTGAGGATCATCTTAAATGCCTGCTCTACTCGAGCCGCATCCGCAGTACCACCTACGTCGAGGAAGTTAGCCGGTGATCCGCCACTGATCTTGATGATATCCATTGTAGCCATGGCTAGACCAGCACCGTTGACCATACAGCCTACATTACCATCTAGGTTGACGAAGTTTAGTCCATACGAACCTGCCTCCACTTCTGTCGGATCCTCCTCATCTGTATCACGCATCTCGGCGAGCTCAGGGTGGCGGTAGAGTGCATTAGCATCTAGTGTCACCTTGCAGTCTACGGCGATGATCTCATCGTGACCATTCTTCATGCAAGGGTTTATCTCAAATAGACTTGCATCGCTACCTAGGAAGGCTGCGTACAGGTTATTGATAAACTTGACCATATTTTTAAACGCAGTACCTGACAGACCTAGGTTAAAGGCAACCTTACGAGCCTGGAATGGTAGTAGGCCCAGTGCTGGATCTACATACTCCTTATGTACTTTATCTGGCGTCTCCTCAGCGACCTCCTCGATATTCATACCACCCTCAGTACTATAAACGATGACGTTGCGCTTCTTCTCTCTATCCATCAGGATCGATACATAGAACTCGTCACAATCATCAAAATTAGGGACATAGCTATCCTCGGCGATCAGTATCTTACGTACAAGCTTACCCGCTCCGTCTAGACCACCAGGTGTCTGTGGCGTCTTGAGCATCATGCCTAGGATATTACCAGCATGCTCCTTGAGCTCATCTTGATTTTTAGCGAGCTTAACCCCGCCACCTTTACCACGACCACCAGCGTGTATCTGAGCCTTCACTACTGCGAAGTCAGCTCCACTCATCTCTTGTACTTGCTTGTAGGCACCCATGGCCTCTTCGATAGTTGTAGCAGTGGCTCCTCGTTGGATTTTGACCCCGTAAGAGGCTAGGAGTTCTTTACCTTGATATTCGTGCAGATTCATTTTTGTCGTAGATTGATTTCTGCCCGCTAAAGTAGGCCTTTACCCTCTTTTAACGTCACATAAGCGTATCAAACTTGAGATGCTGTGACAATAGATCAACAAAAAAAGAGCCCTAACTACACGTAATAGCAGGGCTCTAAGTTCTTTTCTAGGCGTCAGTCTATTGGACCACGACCTTCTGTCTAGCTACACCGTTACTGGTCTCTAGAGATAGTATGTATAGGCCTGTAGGCATGGCATCTGTATCGATAACCGTCTCTTGGCGACCTTGCTGTAGATCTATGTTCTCGCTGTAGATCACTGCGCCGTTTAGGCCAGTAAGTACCACCTGTGCATTGATAGCACCGCTGAGGTCAGTCGCTACTACTAGAGGCTGGCCAGCGCGGAGTGGGCTAGGGAATACCTCCCAGCCTGCTAGCTCGCTTATCTCATTGGTACTAGTGGTAGCCGCTGGAGTAGTAAACCTGTACAGGCGACCGCTCTGCAGGGTCGTCTGCGTCTCATTAAACGGATATACGCGATAGTTAAACTTCGTCTCGGCTGGCAACTCATCTATAGTCAGTTCACTTTCTGTGACAACCCAGTATTCTTCGAAATCCTCTCCAGACACGTCCATCTCTACTAAGTAGTGTGTAGCACCTTCGATATCTTCCCAATCAACGAATATGTCTCTATTGCTCTCAATTTCGTCATTGTTAGTATTGGGAGTGGCCTCACTTACTCGTGATGTGATTTCATCTGTTACGGGTACGTAAGAAGGGTTGTTACGCAGGTAGTTACGACGAGTAGAATTAAGATTAACAGTCATCATATCTTTCTGCTGCTCAGAGAAGAGATAAGACTGGCAACCGCTGAAGTAACCCATCTGATTAGCGACATCAGGAACAGCTAGATCACCATTGCAATCTCTGATCTCTCTGGTAAAAACGCAGTTATTAGGGTTGGTGAAACCAAAGTTATAATCCTCTCTAGTATCGCACAAACGATCCGCGGCATCATCACAGTTAGACCTATCTGCCAGCTCTATAGGCTGTCCACTAGGCGATAGGCAACTGGCAAGCGGATTGCCATGTACGTCTGGATCATAATCCTCAGAGTCCCATCCACGGTGTGTGTGCGGTAGGCTAAAGAAGTGACCTATCTCATGCGAGAGAGTATTGGTCAAGGTAATCAGTTCCTGCTGTCTGATTATCACATAGTCACCCGACGGACTGTAGAATCCTAGCGTCGTACCACCTAGAGCACTACCGCTATCCGCATTTTCGGTAACGAAGACATTGACAGCATTGCTTGCCTTGGCGTTTTGCACGAAGCTGCCAGATGTACCTGGGTTGCTGTAGATCGTCGTATTATTAAGATCGATCCAGTCTATAGCGTCATGATAAAAGACAAAACCTGTCTCTGCAAATTCGTCGTTTAGGACTTTGAGTTGGTAGATAAGGTGTCGTCTATTAATACGACCCTCACCGCTGGTCTCTGCTACTGGATGAAAACGTATCGGCACGTATATGGGGTCCATCATCTTACGATCGATAGGTTGCTTGGCTAGTAACTCTTTTTGCGCAGTGATGAGGTCAGCGAGGTAGTCATCGGCCTCAGCGCTAGTCCCACACACACCTCTCTGCTGAGCAAATGATAAGGACGTAAGTGCTGCTAGTAGCAATGTGAAAGCAGCTGTTACAAAATGTTGCCTTGATATAATCATAGATTTAGATCTTTTACTTCTCAGCAAAAGTAAGACAAACTATTGGGTAGTATTGATCGTGGTGCCGACCTTTTGGACGTAACTGTGACCGATAGCCTCCCCACAGGTGATGGCAAATCAGTACTTTTGCACTCGTAAAATTTCAATTTTAAAACTTTACCGACAAAATAATTAGGCATAATGAGCAAAGTAACCGTGATAGGAGCTGGTAATGTGGGCAGTACAGTAGCCAACGTACTTGCACACAAAGACATCGTAAATGATGTAGTACTACTAGACCTCAAAGGAGATATGGCGAAGGGCAAGGCCCTAGATAGCTGGCAACAAGCACCTGTAGATTACTACAGTACGAGACTGCACGGCACCGACAACTATGCAGACACAGCTGATAGCGATATCGTCGTGATCACGGCCGGTATACCTCGTAAGCCAGGTATGAGTAGAGATGATCTGATCTCTACCAATGCTAAGATCGTAGTAAGTGTCGTCAAGTCAGTACTCGAGTACAGCAAGGACCCTATCATCATCATCGTAAGTAACCCTCTCGATGTCATGACATATGCGGCTTACAAGGCGGCTGGTCTACCTGACAGCAAGGTATTTGGTATGGCGGGTATCCTAGATACAGCACGCTACAGAGCCTTCTTAGCTACAGCGCTAGACGTATCGCCTAAAGATATATCTGCAGTACTGATGGGTGGTCACGGTGATACTATGGTGCCACTACCTCGCTACACTACTGTCGCTGGTATCCCTGTAACGGAGATGATCAGTGATGAGGACCTAGAGGCAATCGTCAACCGCACCAAGAAAGGTGGTGGGGAGCTTGTCAAACTAATGGGTACATCTGCATGGTATGCACCGGGTGCAGCAGCGGCTCAGATGGTAGAGAGTATCGTACGTGATGAGGGACGTATATTCCCAGTATGTGCACGACTATCGGGCCAGTACGGACTAGACGACATCTATCTAGGTGTACCTGTGAAACTAGGCAAGGAAGGTATCAAAGAAATACTAGAGCTCAAGCTCAACGATGCTGAGAGTGACCTACTCAAAACCTCTGCTGAGCACGTAAACGATGTAATTGACACCTTTAAAGGCATGAACCTGCTCTAGAGTATCGTACTTTAGAGCGAGTATTAGAGAGACCAGCTAGTATGCTAGCTGGTCTCTTTGTTTTTTCACTGACAATCGATATATGAAGGATTGGGTCGATCTGATAGGTAGGATCTTTGTCGCTACGCTGTTCTTTTACGAGGCCGTAGACACGCTGTGGTATTTTAAAGATGCCAAGGAGATACTCGTAGGATATGGCATCACGGCTGGTACTGGCATATGGGTAGCTGCAACTGTCTTCTGCCTGGTGCTCGGCGCCACGTCCCTAACCCTCGGTTACCTATCACGACTAGGAGCTTTTTTGTTGCTCCTATACCTCCTACCCTACACTATTATCGTTCACTCATTTTGGAATGATCCTCCAGACATACAGCGTATACAGGCACAACTCTTTATGCTAAAGCTAGCTATCTGCGGTGGTCTTATGTTCTTAATGGTCAACAAGCCGCAGAAGTACAGCGTACGCCGCCTCATACACGTGATGCGACTCCCCAAGTAAGATAGAGACTGTATCAGATGAAGTACCACAACATTCTCTTCGACCTTGACAATACGCTTCTGGACTTTGACCAGTCTAGCCGCCTAGCATGGACAGACGTCATGACCCACTACGGTCTACCCTCAAGTCAGGAGCATTACGAACTATACCACGAGATCAACCAACGCCTCTGGTCTACCCTAGAGACGGGCGGCTTACACCAAGACGAGATCAAGCATAGACGATGGGAGGATTACTTTAGTGCCATAGACACCTACCGCGACCCCGCTGAAAGCAACCAGCTCTATTTCGATGGCCTAGCCAATCACGTCATCAAAATCACTGGCGCCGACGACCTACTCCATGAACTAGCCCATAAAAAAGTGGGCATTGTAACCAACGGCATAGGCGTCGTGCAGCGTAGGCGACTCGCTAGCACTGGCTGGCTAGACATAGTGCCACATCTCATCATCTCAGATGAGATCGGCGTAGCTAAACCACATCGGGCCTACTTTGACCATACCTTCGAAGTCATGTCCATACCTAGTGACCAGAAGGCGGCTACCATAATCGTGGGCGACACCCTCAAGTCAGACATAAAAGGCGGTATCGACTATGGGATACACACCTGCTGGCATAACTATGGCGGCAAGGTGCGACGAGGGCCATACGTACCTACCGTGACCGTCGATTCGCTGGGTGAGTTACTCGATAAGCTGGTGTAGGGAGCTAGACTTTTGCAACCTAATCATCATCAAGCCCAGCCTAGCATTAACTTTTTTGACGCTGGTATCGTTTACGAAATATCAAACCTTGATAGATATGAGACTACTACTGATAGCCACACTTACACTCATCACCTCTTGGGCCACTAGCCAGTCGCTGACCGGCACGTGGATGACTATAGATGACGAAGACGGTAAGCCGAAGTCGCATATCGCCATTACTCAAGTAGGCAGTCAGCTGACAGGCACGGTCGTCAAACTACTAGAAGGCGCTAGCCTTACAAAGTGCGACAAGTGCTCCGGCGCCAAGAAAGATGAACCGATCCTTAATATGACGATCTTGTGGGATCTCAATGTCAAAAGCAAGGCTGAAGCAACCGGTGGGACCATTCTAGACCCTGCCAAGGGAAAAGAATATAGCTGCAAGATCAAACTCAAAGATCCTAACACCCTCGAGGTACGCGGATACATAGGCACGCCACTACTCGGTCGTAGTCAGACGTGGTATCGGGTGACCGACTAGTAAACATCTTGATCATTACAGATACTTAGACCCTAAGACCGTCCGATATTGGGGATAATAATCGTACTAAGGTCAGCCGTCCGTACAATATATCTGATAGCCTATTGGTTATTAAGATCCTAGACGATATTGTCTACTACCTAGAAGGCTGCCTATTTCGCAATTTGACAACAAACTCACATTTACACCTGCCCAAAATCAACACGCTATCATCATTGATGAAGACCAGATTTCTGAGATCACAGAATAGTAAATGACAATTTGATCAAATCTGAAGTAAGTATCGTGCCTACCGGGTAGTGTAACCTGAGCCAAAGCATAACCTAACGTGGTTGCGTAAGCTCTCTCCTACCAAAGGAAGATAAGCGTATGATGAAAGACTACACTTCAAACCAGTTTTTAAGAATGCTCTACGGTGAACTATTTGTTACCGACATATTCGAACTAGAGCACAATCTACAGCAAGACTCACAGCTACATAGCGAGTGTGAAGCACTACGCAGTGTAAAGCAGTCACTACCTGCTGTCATGTTTGCACCCAAGCAAAAGTCGATAGACGATATACTACGCTACAGCTGCGGTAGCAGCCTAGTCTAGGCACTCAGCCGATACGGTTACTGGACACACATCTGCAACACGGTCGGCTTCATAGGTATGCGATAGTATGAGCCTTTGGCAAACAGATAAGTACCTAGCTCGTCTTCTTGACGTACTGCGTAAGTATGACGATGTGCTGATCATTGACCCTGCCCTCGATGTGGTTAGCGTTATCTCTTACAAGCGATATACGACGTACAGCAGTACCACGCTTTGCGGTAAATCCACCGCCCTTAACCGGTAGATCCTTGATGAGGACGACAGAGTCACCTGGTGCCAAGACTGCACCATGAGCATCGACGTGTACGACCTGGTCTAGACCTATCTCGGCCCATTCTCTAGTGCCCTCCTCCATATACATATCGGCCTGCAGCGTTGCAGCCCAAGATGTCGTACTCAGTTTATCGAGTAGGCGATATGTCATCACCTGCACCGCTGGCTCTTGATTCCACACACTCTGCGACAGACACCTCCAGTGATCCTGGTGAGCTAGTGGGTCAGGCGCTGCACCTATGCACGTCTCGCAAATAGCTACGAGGTCCTTATCATCCGCTCCCTTGCGTGGAGGTATGATTGCTGCGCTGAGCGACTCAGTACTACCGCATAGTTCGCAGGTAGATGATGATCGTTCGATGAGCCCTGTCGTAATGGGTGTAGTATCCATGTAGTCTATACTTGTGTGTGGTACGAAGGTAGATGCTTAATACCGAATTGCCACCATCGCGATGAACACTCATCATCCCGTCCGTATTTATAGAGGCATGATGGACGATACGACGACCGACGCAGGATACAAACCATGGATGACGACGACGCTACAACTAGCCGCGATCTACAATATTCTGTGGGGAGGATGGACGGTATTATTTCCTGATCACTTCTGGCAGCTGGTAGGCATGGAGACTATGCGCCACCCTATGGTATGGCAGGGCATGGGCATGGTAATCGGTGTTTATGGCATAGGGTACTGGTGGGCTAGCTACAGGCCTATGCGCCACTGGCCTATTATCGCTGTAGGTATGCTCGGTAAGATCTTTGGGCCCCTCGGCTTCATTATGAACTATCTAGCTGGAGATATACCTTTTGGCTTCTTCTACACCCTCATTACTAACGACTTTATCTGGTGGATACCATTTGGGCTGATCCTGTGGGCTGTACACCGTCACCACCAGTGGAGCCTGCGCTAGTGGATGTAGCTGATATACATGTCATGCGCCTAGCGATCGATGCGGGGCTTATGGTCCTGATCTGGATGGTCCAGTTAGTCGTATACCCTTCTATGACGTATATGACGAAGCCCCAGATCGATCAGTGGCATCCGATCTATACCGGACGTATAACTGTCATCGTCATGCCGCTGATGCTTGGTCAGGTAGTGGTATACGCTATTAGTCTGTGGCTGGGTGTCCCCAGTATCCTGACCTATATCTCTGTAGGGCTCATAGCCGTAACCTGGCTAGTGACATTCTTACGGGCCGTACCTCTGCATGGTCGCATGATATCAGCCGCTGATGCTAGCGCAGTAGCCAGAGACCTTGCACGGTGCAACTGGTACCGCACGGCCTTGTGGACAGGAGTCGCTATACTATCACTGATCGAAGTAGTCTACCTACACTGACCCGAGCTTCTAAAGCACGCGATCTACGATGTAGTGGATCATATCTATAGTACACTGCTGGGCATTGCAAGCCTGTGTATCCGCAACATCAGTAAGGTGACTGAGGTGTTCGATATTATATTCAGAATTAAGACACATATCTACCACGGTAGTAGCTAGTGCCTTGGGGTATTTGAAAGCGGGGTCAGCCTCGAGTATGATGTCACTAATGGTCTGTACCAGTTTTTGCAGATTGATATAAAAGCCCTCTTTCTTGAGGTCGTCTACCTGCTTGTTATGATAGACTCGTGACGCATTCTCCACTACGAGATGGTGTAGTTTGCCAAGGTCGATATAGTCAGGTGCCGTACTATCATTAATACTTCGCACGAGGGTCTCAACGATGTGATACACTTTCTGCTTAGGCTCATCTATGATACGGATGCCCATCAGTATCATAAAGTGCATGTAGTCCCAGTACCAGGCTACTAGATAGGCAAGGAGCTTGTATTTGTTTTCAAAATAGCGGTATACGCTAGCCTCCGTCGACTCCATACGCTGTGCTAGCCTCTTAAAGTTAAACGCCTCAAAGCCCAACTCGTCTAGCAACTCTATCGAGTACTTTATAATGTTGCGTCCCAGAGAAGTCTGCAGTGGATCACGTATGAAGATCGTCTCATTAATGTCTATGACGATGTTGACTTGTGGCATTGTTAAAGTTTTTGAAACAAGGTCTGTGATAGTAAAACTATTATCACCCCGTCTTGTTTGCAAAATGAGCTAAAAACTTTCCATGGCCGACTACGAAGTAAAGGCACCCCTTAAGCGCCTTTTCAAACTCTTGCAAAACGACCGACGAGAAATAATAAGGGTATATATATACGCCTTGCTTAACGGTCTAGTTAATCTCTCACTACCCCTTGGTATCCAAGCGATTATAAATCTCATCCAAGGTGCAGAGGTCAGTACTGCGTGGATAGTGCTAGTGGGTTTTGTCCTTATCGGTATAGCCCTCAGTGGTGCTCTACAACTATTCCAACTAAGGCTGGTGGAGAATATCGCCCAGCGGGTATTTAGTCGTGCATCCTTTGAGTTTGCTTATCGGATACCTAAGATCAGGTACCGCGAGCTGTACAACTACTATGCCCCGGAGTTGGCTAACCGCTTTTTTGACACCATTACTGTCCAGAAGGGTCTACCCAAGATTCTTATCGATTTTAGTTTAGCTTCCTTCCAGATCGTTGCCGGTCTTGTAGTGTTAGGACTTTATCACCCATTCTTCATATTATTTGGCGTACTGCTGATAGCACTGGTGTATACGATCTTGGCGTTCTCAGGACCTCGTGGTGTACGTACCAGCCTCAAGGAGAGTAGCTATAAGTATAAGGTGGCCCACTGGCTAGAGGAGATAGCGAGGACCAGACTATCCTTTAAGCTTATAGGGGAGCCAGATCTATCGCTCCAGAAAGTCAACACGAGAGTTACCAAGTACCTCAACGCTAGAGAAAATCACTTCCGCGTTTTGATCTCGCAGTTTATGCAACTGATAGGCTTTAAGTTTATCTGTGCTGCGGGTCTCCTTATCACGGGTGGTCTATTAGTATTTAGGCAAGAGATGAATATCGGTCAGTTCGTAGCGGCAGAGATCATCATACTCCTTATCATCAGTAGTGTAGAGAAGCTCATCGCCAGCCTAGAGAGCATCTATGATGTGATTACTGCCCTAGAAAAGATCGGAACGGTTACTGACATGGAACTCGAAAACGACGAAGGCATGACCTTTGATGAGGATATTACTGGGCTCGATATGACACTGCAGAATGTATCATTTCACTTCCCTGAGTCGGAGCGAATGATCATTAAGGACCTCAACCTACACATCCCAGCTGACGAGTCCGTCGTCATTACAGGACCAGCGGGCTCTGGTAAGTCGACCCTCATGCAGATATTCTCTGGCATCATCGAACCTACCGACGGCGTCATCAAATTTAATAATCTGTCGGTACAGAGTCTTGACTTCTTAGCATTACGGCAGCACATAGGGTACTCCCTTAGCAACAACCAGATATTCTTAGGTTGCTTATACGATAACATCGTGATGGGTAGGCAAGACATATCTACCAAGGACGTAACTGCTGCTATCCAGATGGTCAACCTAGGCGACTTTGTCGGCTCGCTACGAGATGGGCTTTACACGGACCTAGACCCAGAGGGTAAGCGTATACCGCGTAGTGCGACCAATAAGATATTACTAGCAAGAGCTATCGTCACTCAACCAAAACTACTCGTACTGGAAGATCCCCTAGATCATGTACCGCATGACGAAAAAGAGATGATCATCCAGCGGATGACAGATCCTAAGAATCCATGGAACATTGTGGTAACTACCGTTGACGAAACGTGGCGAAAGTATATCACAACGAGCATATTCCTGAAAAACGGCTCTACAGCAGGTCCCGACACATCCATATCTTAAATCGATAGACTATGTTAAACATCAGCGACCACTCGATAGAAGGTAAGGTAGAGCGAACCAAGTACTCCGCCTTTAAAATCCTAGATGACAAGGTGAGTAGCGACACCCTAGTCAAGGTCGTGGCTGGAATAGGCCTTCTACTGGTACTGGCCCTCTTCCTACCATGGACGCAAAACATTCGTGCCAAAGGCTATGTCACTACACTGACACCTTCTGACAGACCCCAGAATATACAAGCCCTTATCGGCGGACGGATAGAGAACTGGTATGTACGAGAGGGTCAACGTGTCAATAAGGGAGACACTATTGTAAAAATATCTGAAGTCAAAGAAGAGTACCTCGACCCAGAAATACTAGAACGTACAGCTAGTCAGATCGACGCCAAGAGCGGTGCGGGAGAGGCCTATCTAGAAAAAGCTCAAAACCTAGCACAGCTGTATCAAGCATTAATAGCCAGTAGAGAGGTAAAGCTTAATCAGAATAAGATCAAGGCAGACCAGACTCGACTAAAGCTACAGACAGATAGTATGGAGCTCGTGGCAACTAACCTAAAGTATGAGATCGCCCTTAAGCAGCTAGACCGTATCCAAGGTCTTTACGATGACGGTATCAAGTCCTTGACAGACCTGGAGTCCAAGCGTCTATCTGCTCAAGAGTCAGAGGCTAAGGTGACGGCACTAGAAAACAAGGTTAATACCCAGCGCAATGAGTTGCTTAACCTGATTGCCGATAGAATGGCTATCAAAAACTCCTTTGATGAGAAGATAGCCAAGGCTAGGAGTGACCGTCAATCGGCCCTCTCGTTCGCATATGGGGCAGATGCGGATGTCAACAAGTTACAGTCGCAGTACAATGCTTATGTGATACGACAGCAGAACTACTACATCCTCTCGCCTATCGATGGTATCATCACTCAAGCTCTACAAAGCGGTATAGGCGAGATCGTCAAAAATGGCGAAGACATCGTGACCATTATGCCAGCAGATTACAACCTAGCTGTGGAGATGTTCGTGGAGCCCATCGATGTGCCACTCTTGTATATCGGTGAGAAAGTTCGAATTATCTTTGACGGGTGGCCTGCCATCGTATTTAGTGGTTGGCCTCAGAATAGCTACGGTACATTCGGTGGAGAGGTGTTCGCGATCGATAACTTCATCAGTGATAATGGTAAGTACAGGGTACTCGTATCGCAAGATCCTGACGATAAGGCCTGGCCTGATCTAGTTCGGGTAGGTGGTGGTGCTAATACGATCACCCTACTCAACGATGTATCGGTGGGCTACGAGTTATGGCGACAGCTCAATGGTTTCCCTGCTGACTACTATCGTGATAGCAAGCCACAGGACGTGAAAATGAAGACACCTCTAAGCAAGGTCAAGTAAAGACATGACAAGGAGACCAACTATCATCTACTTATTATTGTGCCTAGCCGCCTCTGTCGGGGCTCAGGACTTTGGTATTGTGTTTTCGCAGGAAAGCTACCGAGCTATTGTTTTAAAGAATCACCCGATCATGCGTCAGGCCAATATCGCAACTGATATGGCTGACCCTATCCGCCAAGAGGCAAAAGGTGGCTTTGACCCTGTCTTGGATGGTAACTATGCCACTAAACAGTTTAGTGGGACTAACTACTACCGCGAAAGCTATGCGGCAATTAAGGTCCCCACGTGGTACAACATAGAGCTAAAAGCCGACTACGAACGAGCCGACGGTGACTTCCTAGATCCGTCCCTGACCCTACCCGAGCGGGGCTTGTGGAGTGCTGGTCTAAGTGTAGGACTAGGTCGTGGATTCGTAATAGATGAGCGACGGGCAGCCCTCAAGCAAGCAGACATCTACGATGCTGCCTCACAGCAAGAACGCATCATCATCATTAACGACCTACTCTACGATGCTGAGCTCGCCTACCTAGACTGGCAGCGCAGCTACCAAGAGATGCTGGTAGCCCGAGAAGGAGAGACTCTGGCCCTCACACGCCTAGATGCAACGAGAGAGAGCTGGCGTGGCGGTGACAAGCCTGCTATCGACACCCTAGAGGCATTGATAGCCCTCCAAAACCGACAGGTCATGGTGTCTGAAACCATGCAAAACCTCGAGAATGCCGAAATAAATCTCTCCTTCTACCTGTGGGATACCGACTATGCCCCGCTAGAGCTTGCTGACAATAGTATACCAGAGCCTCTGCAGCCCCGTTACCTGCGTACAGTAATGAACAGTATCGCTGTGGATCAAGGCAATGTCGTCGAGCAACACCCAGAAATACAAACCTACCTCTACAAGATCGAAAGTCTGGAGGTAGATAGACGCTTGCAGCGAGAGGATATCAAGCCAGATATCAGGCTCTCTTACAATCCTCTTATAAGTACCACCGAGGACAGGATCTTTGCCGCACCCAATGCACAAGACTATAAGTTCGGTGCAGGGGTTTACTACCCACTACTGCAGCGCAAGGCTCGGGGTAAGGTACAGCAGACCAAGCTCAAGATCGAAGATGCTGAGATGGGTCTACAAGGAAAACGGTTGAGTATCCTCAACAAGCTCAACAACTACCTCAACAATAGTGCTGCACGAGAAGAACAGTTAGCCGTGCTAGAGGTCAATGTAGGCGACTACTATCGTCTGCTGCAGGCGGAGGGCCGTAAGTTCAACATAGGTGAGAGCTCCCTATTCCTGATCAACAGCCGAGAGGCCAAGTACCTCGAGAGCCAGCTTAAGTATATCTCTACCACGGTCAAGCTGATTAAGGATCGACTTACCTACATGTACGTAGCTGGAGAGATGCAGCAGGTAGACAACTAGACGTACTGCGTACACTCACTTTTTCAAACTGTTGGATAAATCCTAGCTCCACACCTCAAGTGTCGCAACTACTATTGCGCATATGAGAGCTGAAATCAGTATGATATCAACGCCATATCAGTAGGACTTTGCAATATTAACATTACACTTTACTGGTCATATCGAAATGATTAAGTAACACTATTAGTAATAAAATGCAATGTCCATGTTACAAACTATGAGTATTTTTGTAATTACAACATTACAATCATGGGTACAGAGCTACTGAGAAACTTACACAACACCTACCTAACCAATCTCAAGATTAGGTTTAGGAGACCCTTTATGGATCAGGTGTTTTGGGCTGACAGGTTGATAGCCATCAGAGGAGCTAGAGGTGTAGGTAAGACCACGCTACTCCTCCAGCATATCCTAGAGACTCACGACTTAGGTACAGAAGCCCTCTACCTATCCCTAGATACGACCATCATCGAAGGTATCGACCTGATAGAGGTAGCCAGTACACACCTAGCCTACGGCGGCACCCACCTCTATCTGGACGAGGTACATAAATATCCGTCATGGACCAAAGCCATCAAGACTATCTACGACCTATATCCACAGCTCAAGGTCGTCATCTCTGGCAGCTCCATACTACAACTACATACAGCACAGGCGGACATCAGTAGGAGGATGGTCGTCTACGACCTCCCGGGGCTGTCCTTCAGAGAATATCTCGAGATCGTAGAGGACAGAAAACTGGACATTATTAACCTAGACGACATACTCACCAAGCACCTATCCATCGCTGCTAGACTTAGTGCTGAGATACAGATTTTGCCAAGGTTTGACGAGTACCTCACGTACGGCTTCTACCCCTTCTTCTTGGATGGACCAGAGACCTACATACTCAAGTTGATCAGCACCATCAACCAGATACTTGAGATCGACCTACCCTACAGTCTTGGCTTTGACATTAGTAATATTTTTAAGCTCAGGAAGCTCATCAGGCACCTTGCCACACAGACACCATTCCAGCCCAATATATCCAAGCTAGCCGGCAGCATGGAGCTAGCGAGAAAGACCATCACCACCTATCTCGACTACCTAGACAAAGCCTGTCTGATAAGGGTGCTAGCCGCTCCAGGTAAGAGCTACAGTAAGATCAGCAGGGCCGAAAAAATCTACCTCGACAACCCCAACCTGATATCCGCTATCGGAGGAGATAACAAGGACAGGGGTACGATGAGGGAGACCTTTATCTTAAGTCAGCTAGAGGTGGCACATACCGTCAACTTCACTACCAAGGGCGACTTTCTGATCGATGATGAGATCACGCTAGAGGTCGGTGGTAAAAGCAAGAATAGAAAGCAGATCTATGAAGTCGATAATAGCTATCTCGCTGTAGATGCATTGACAACAGGTAGCCCTTCTAAGATACCGCTTTGGCTGTTTGGCTTTGTGTATTAGTCAGTGCAAGAGACAGCGGCTATATTAAACATCAACACCATCCCTACGTTGCTATCTTTGACGTAAAGAAATAGCCACCTCCTATGCCGACAGCTCCTGTTGCTGACAACACCCTCACTGCCGAAGCGCAAGACCTCAGAGACTTCATCCACATCAAGGGTGCTAGGTCCAATAACCTAAAAGACATAGAGTTACGTATACCAAAAAACAAACTGGTCGTCGTCACTGGTCTGAGTGGTAGTGGTAAGTCGTCGCTCATCATGGACACGCTATATGCGGAGGGACAGCGTAGATACGTGGAGAGTCTGAGCTCCTATGCCCGCCAGTTTCTCAATCGTATGAAGAAGCCCGAGGTCGACTACATCAAGGGCCTCTGTCCTGCGATCGCCATCGAGCAAAAGGTCACGACTAGTAATGCCCGCTCTACCGTGGGGTCACTCACAGAGATATACGACTACCTCCGCCTGCTCTATGCACGTATAGGCATTACCTATAGCCCAGTAAGCGGCGATATCGTCAAGAAGCACGAGGTATCAGACGTAATCGACTACATCAAGCAACTAGAGGAGGGCAGTAAAGTCCAGGTCTTCGTCGATATCCAAAACCGATACGACAGAGAGCTGGGCCAAGATCTAGACCTACTCTTACAAAAAGGCTACAACCGACTATCCTACAAAGGAGAGTTGATCTTTATCGAAGACTTCACCACCGCCCACAAAAAACTACTTAAAAAAGCTACGAAAGACCTCAAAGGGGATGTGAAGATTCTAGTAGATCGCTTTGTTGCTCGTAACGACGAGGAAAATCTATTTAGGATAGGAGACTCGGTATTGACGGCGTTTCAGCAGGGCGACGGTGAGATGGAGCTCGCCGTCATCGGTGGTGATAGCATCAAGTTTAACAATAGGTTCGAGTTGGACGGCATGACATTTATCGAGCCTACCCACCAGCTCTTTAACTATAACAATCCGTACGGTGCCTGCCCCAAGTGCGAGGGCTACGGTAAGGTCCTAGGCATCGATCCAGACCGAGTAATCCCTGATCAGACGCGGTCTGTCTACGATGGCGCTGTGATGTGCTGGCGTGGTGAGAAAGGCCAGCAGTGGCTCAATCGCCTGATCTCAGCGGCAGATGCTTTCAAGTTTCCGATACATCGGCCTTACAAAGACCTAACGCCGCATCAGAAAAAGATACTCTGGTCAGGCAACAACTACTTCTGGGGGATCAATGAATTCTTCGAGGAGCTACAAAGCAAACTTTACAAGATTCAAAATCGAGTCATGCTTGCTCGTTACCGAGGTAAGACTACCTGTGACGAATGCTCGGGAGCACGCCTACGCAAGGAAGCTACCTACGTACAGGTAGGCAAGCGGCCGATCGGCGACCTCATAGGCATGCCTATTACCGACCTCCTGGACTGGGTGCTCAAGCTAGAGCTCACGTACCACCAGCGAGAGATCGCCAAGCGTATACTGCTGGAGGTAGAGACAAGACTACAAATCATGGTCGACATAGGCCTCGGCTACCTCACACTAGACCGCCAGAGTGGCACCCTATCTGGTGGAGAGACGCAGCGGATCAACCTCACACGGACCCTAGGTAGCAACCTGACCAATAGTCTATACATACTGGACGAGCCCAGCGTAGGCCTCCACCCCAAGGACACCGAAAAACTCGTCGCCGTGCTAGAAAACCTCCGCGACCTAGGTAATACGGTCGTCGTGGTAGAGCACGAAGAAGAAGTAATACGTGCTGCAGACTACGTCATCGACATCGGTCCGCTAGCGGGCATCAATGGTGGTGAGCTTGTCTATGCAGGTACGTACGAGGACTTTGAGAAAGGTGGTCACGATAGCCTTACCGCTCAGTACATCGCCGGCGAACTGTCGATACCCGTACCCTCGCATAGGCGAGATGGTAGTAACAAGATAGAAGTAATCGATGCTAGCCAGCACAACCTCAAGGGCATTAATATTACCGTACCACTCAATGTGTTGACGGTCGTAAGTGGTGTATCGGGCAGTGGAAAGACGTCACTAGTCAAGCACATCCTCTACCCTGCCCTACGCCGCCACCTAGGCGAGAGCATACCTGTATCACCGGGTATACATAAAGACATCACTGGCGACCTATCAGCCATACAGCAGGTAGAGCTCGTCAGCCAAAACCCAATCGGCAAGTCTAGCCGGTCCAATCCTGTCACCTATGTCAAAGCGTACGACAGCATACGCAAGCTGTTCGCTAGTCAGAAAATGTCCAAGGTCAGAGGCTATGCAGCGAAGCACTTTAGCTTTAATGTGGAGGGTGGTCGCTGCGATACGTGTAGTGGAGATGGAGAGATTACCGTCGAGATGCAGTTTCTCGCCGATGTCAAACTCATCTGTGAGGACTGTGGTGGTCGACGCTTTAAGCAGGACGTCCTAGAGGTCAAGTACAATGGCAAGAGTATCAGCGACGTACTAGACTTGAGCATCGAAGAAGCTATCGACTTCTTTGCTGAGAAAGCCGATATTATACAAAAAATACAGCCGCTCTACGATGTAGGGCTCGGCTATATCAAACTAGGCCAGGCCAGCTCTACCCTATCTGGTGGAGAGGCACAGCGGGTCAAGCTAGCCAGTTTCCTCGGTAAAGAATACAAGGGACACAGTATATTCTTCATATTTGATGAGCCAACGACGGGGCTGCACTTCCACGATATACTCAAGCTCATGGATGCCCTGCAAGCCCTCGTCGAGAACGGACATACCGTCCTCGTCGTCGAGCACAACCTCGATGTCATCAAGAGTGCAGACTGGCTCATCGATCTAGGTCCTGTAGGTGGTCGTGACGGTGGCCACCTCCTCTACCAAGGTAAGCCCGAGGGTATCGTCAAGGTCAAGAAGAGCTATACAGGGCAGTTTCTCAAAGGGAAGGTTTAAGAGTGAAAGCTGAAAGCTGAAAGTCGAAAGTTGAAAGTCGAAAGTCGAAAGTTGGAAGGTTTGGGAGGTGAAAGTTCGATCCCATTATTAGTGGGCAATAATTTATTTCTTTGGTCAGAGGCAATCTAACCACGATAATGTGGCCCACTATGGTCTGATATCGGGATTATATTACGTATACAATCTCATAACAGACAAATCTCCTTTAGCCTTCTACTACTTTCTAAGTAATTGATAACTAGCATAGTATCTTCGCCGCTTTTTTAGATCCAACGACGTACTATGATGGCAAAAGTATTTGATGGCTTTGTGGGTAAGCCCAAGGACGATATCTTATCGGGGCTTACCGTAGCCCTAGCGCTAGTACCAGAGGCGGTGGCCTTTGCCTTCGTAGCAGGTGTCGACCCACTGGTAGGTCTCTACGGAGCCTTTATTATGGGCCTCATTACGTCGTTGTTCGGTGGTCGACCAGGTATGATCTCAGGTGCTACGGGTGCTATGGCCGTCGTAATGGTACACATGATCGCCAAGGGTAATGAGGTAGGCGCTGGACTAGAACAACCTATCCAGTACCTCGGAGTGCAGTGGCTCTTCATCACCCTGCTTATCGTTGGCGCTATACAGATTGCCGCAGGCCTATTTCGACTAGGTAAGTTCGTCCGCCTCATACCCCACCCCGTGATGATGGGTTTTGTCAATGGACTCGCCATCGTCATATTTTTGAGCCAGCTCAACCTCTTTAAAACTTCTATCAATGGGAGTCTAGAGTGGATGTCAGGTATGGCGCTATACACGATGCTAGGTCTGGTAGGACTCACGATGCTCATCATGTGGCTACTACCCAAGTTGACAGATAAGATACCCTCAGCACTCGTTGCGATCGGCGTTGTAGCAGCCATCACCATTTTCGGTGGTATGGATGTCGCTACCGTGGGATCATTCATCAGAGATGGCGGCGGTACCGGCCTCAAGGGTGGCCTACCTAGCCTGCAACTGCAGCTGCCAGCCATGTTTGCAACTGTCGCTGGTCACTGGGGTCTCATCCTAGGTACGGCATGTATACTGGCCGCAGTAGGACTTATCGAGTCACTGATGACGCTTAACCTTATCGATGATCTCACCGAGACCCGCGGTAGTGGCAACAGAGAGTGTGTCGCTCAGGGTGGTGCCAATATCCTCAACGGCCTGTTCGGTGGTATGGGAGGTTGCGCCATGATCGGCCAGAGTATCATCAACATCGAGAGTGGTGGACGTGGACGTCTATCCGGCGTAAGTGCTTCTGTGCTACTACTTGCCTTCATCCTATTCGGGTCAGGGCTCATCGAGCAGATACCTATCGCAGCACTCGTGGGTGTGATGTTTATGGTCGTGATCGGTACGTTCGCCTGGAGTAGTTTCCGCATTATGAATAAGATACCGATGTCCGATGCCATCGTCCTCATCGCTGTATCCGCTATCACCGTATGGCAAGATCTAGCGATCGCCGTATTGATCGGTGTGATTATGTCTGCCCTCGTATTCGCTTGGAAAAATGCGACGATGATTCGTGCCCGTAAGACAACGGATGCGGCAGGTCGTAAGATTTATGAAATATGGGGACCACTATTCTTCGGTAGCACAACGACATTTAACTCCAAGTTCGATGTCAATGGTGACCCTAGCGAGGTAGTCATCGACTTTATGGAAAGCAGAGTGAGTGATCATAGCGGGGTTGAAGCACTGCGCAACTTAGCCAACAAATATGTTGACAGCGGTAAGACGGTCACACTACGCCACCTCAGCCCGGAATGCCAAGAGCTACTGATCAAGCGCAATCCTGAGTTTGGGTCTATTATCGAAAAAGCAATCGACGATCCGCGGTACCATGTGGTGACGGATTTGGTGGGTAATTAGAAACAAGACATGCATACAAGAGTGGGTATAGCAATTTGTGTATAGACACTCGGTACATCCCTCTCGGTGCCCCTGCTCTCTTTCTTACTTTGTATATCTTCGCAACTCGTAAATCACAACAGCATACCGCATGAGTCAGCAACTGAGCGAACAAGAAATCGTACGTAGAGAAAACCTTGACAAGATCAGGGCATTGGGCATAGATCCCTACCCGGCTGCCGAGTTTCCTATCAACACCTCCTGTGAAGAGGTCCGTGCTGGCTATGATAGTGATGCGGGTAACTTCCAAGATGTCGTCATTGCCGGTCGACTGATGAGTCGCCGTATCATGGGAAAAGCGTCATTCGCGGAGATCCAGGACAGCAGCGGACGCATACAGATATATGTCAATCGTGACGAGGTATGCCCTGGAGAGGATAAGACCACCTACAATACGCTTTTCAAAAAGCTCCTCGACCTAGGCGATTTTATCGGTATCAAAGGCTATGCATTTACCACGCAGATGGGAGAACTGACTATCCATGTCAAGGAGCTAACCCTACTGAGCAAGTCTCTACGTCCGCTACCTGTCGTCAAGAGAGATGACGATGGTAATGTCTATGACGAAGTGACTGACCCAGAACTACGCTACCGCCAGCGATACGTAGACCTAGTGGTCAATCCTGAGGTGCGGGAGACCTTCCGCAAGCGTACGCAGATGTATACAAGCATGCGTACCTACCTAGACGAAAAGGGCTACCTAGAGGTGGAGACGCCAATACTACAGCCACTCTATGGTGGTGCTGCTGCACGTCCCTTCAAGACGCATCACAACACCCTCGACATGACGCTGTATATGCGTATCGCCAATGAGCTATACCTCAAGCGATTGATCGTCGGCGGATTCGATGGTGTCTATGAGTTTAGTAAGGACTTCCGTAATGAGGGCATGAGCCGCTTTCACAATCCAGAGTTTACACAGATCGAACTATACGTCGCCTACAAGGACTACGAATGGATGATGAATCTCGTGGAGGAGATGGTCGAGAAGGTAGCGATGGATACCAACGGTACGACCAAGGTCCAGGTCGGTGACAACCTCATAGACTTTAAGCGACCGTGGAAGCGATATACGATGTACGAGGCCATCGAACACTTTACGGGTATCGATATCTCCGCTATGTCAGAAGACGAGATCAGAGCAACAGCCAAGCAGCTACACGTCCCTGTCGACGAAAAGATGGGCAAGGGCAAGCTGATAGATGAGATCTTTGGAGAGAAGTGCGAGGCGCAACTCATACAGCCGACCTTCATCACCGACTACCCGGTGGAGATGTCACCACTCGCTAAAAAGCACCGTGACAAAGAAGGTCTCGTCGAGCGATTCGAGGCGATCTGTAATGGTAAGGAGATCTGCAACAGCTTTACGGAGCTCAACGATCCTATCGACCAGCGGCAGCGATTTGAAGAGCAGCTAGAGCTCGGTAAGCGTGGCGACGATGAGGCCATGGTACTAGACGAAGACTTCCTCCGAGCTCTGGAGTACGGCATGCCACCTACAGCAGGACTAGGAATAGGGATGGACAGGTTAGCCATGATCATGACCAATAGCGACAGTATCCAGGATGTCCTGTTCTTCCCACAGATGAAGCCCGAGGGCGGAGATGCGTAAATCTACTTGCTGAGACTTTTAGAGAGACGTGGCGACAAAGATGAAAGGGTCGAGTCCATGCACACCACTTAAGCAATCAAGGCAAGCTGATCGCAGGAAACACTACAAATAGAAAAAGATCGTACCGCCTATAGCGGTACGATCTGAAACCTAAAAACCCCTCCTATCCTTTTATCGTTTTAATATCTCATCGACGTAGCGTTGGGATGACTTTTTAAGGGCTTTACCGTCTAGGTCGACCGTCGCGATTTCGTAGGCTCTATCACTATACCCATTGCGGTGGTAAGCATACGCTAGGAGAGCTAGCGTCTCTGGTGTTGCTCTATGCTGGACCTCGTGGATAGTAATCTCTAGTGCTAGCTTGAGATCTTCGTCGTCTCCACGAAGTAGCTCCTTGGCCGCATGGGTAGCGTACATCGATCCATTCTCAGGGTCGTGCATGAGGTCGTGGATATTTTGATCTAGTACGATACCACCTCCATCGCCACTGATCTCTTTCTTGATTCTATTTTTTAGGATCGATAACTCTGGCGAGCTGTGGTACTCGAGCACATGCGTTATGATATCGAGGGCCCTACGTCGGTTGCCCGTCTCGTACTCTACCCGGGCTAATAACTTGTAGCCATACCATTCATTTGGGTAGTTTTTAGTCAGTGACTTGAGCGACTTTTTTGCCTGCTTCGTGTCGCCACTATCCATATAGACCTCAGCGATATTGCTCTCTAGCCAGTACATTAGTTGCTCCTTTTTGAGTTGCTCAGCCTTGTCTTTGCAAGTCTCTAATAGCAAGAGAGCTAGATTGTATTTGCCATTTTTCTTATGTTGTTTTGCCTGACGGATCATGTAATCCATCTGTGTCTTGTCTTCGATAGCACTTAGGGTTGACGTCGTCTCATAGCCTAGCTCATACTCTATATCGTACTTGATCAGGTTGATCGATTCAATATTGCGCTTGATCACTGCTGCTTCGAGGATGACGTCATAAGCTTCACAAAATTTATGTTGTGTGATGAGGTTCTGTGCTAGGAGGCATAGGCCTGTCGACCGCGATAGCGATTGCACATCAGTGGTGAACTGCAGGTGGTCTTCGGCCTGTAGTAGGTATTCTCCCTGGCCTGTCAACTGAAATAAGGCCGTGTTTACATTAGCCAACTTGATCTGTAAGTCGTGTGACAGTGGGCTAGCTTCTGCCTTAGCTGTCCAGAAGTCTAGTAGTTCTTGCTGAAGCTCAATAGCTGCTGATGGGTCATACTTGATATGCGCTTGCAGGTTGCTAAGCAGGGATAGGGATAGAATCGTATATAGGAGGATCGTCTTCATGGTCGAGTTGTATTTTTTAATCGTGAAAAATGGAAGAGGATTTACTACACCCGAAGGCGACACCTCTTCCATTGAAATAGCATTTGCTTTTACCAAGGGCTGGCTAGGTATGGAAAACTACTGCTGAAGGCTTTATCATTAGTCGGCACATTGTCCGAGGTGAGGCCGCCGTTAGCAGAACCATCGGGTCCACCGAAGATCAGCAGGAGTTCTACGTCGATGACATCATCTGCTAGGGTCCTACCTGTCAGTACATTGGTACCATCGAAAAACGTCGTCGTCCCATCAAGGCTTACCGTCAGTACATCCGTAGCGAGTACGGAGGTAAACGTTGCGGCGTCAAGGCCTAGGGCATTTTGTGTATACCCAGCGTTAAGGGCTAGGAGTCTGTCCTCGAAGGCACTAGCGAAAGCCGCTCCTTGACCAGACGGTAGCGTCTCGTTGAATTCGTCCTTCCGGTCATCGGATACGAATACTGTATTGATAGCGGGTCTACCCATCTGATCGGCTAGCACATAGCTGCCATCAAAATTTACTTGTGGGTCGTCCATGTCGTCGTCATCTGAGCAGGCAACGAATAAGGTTGCTACGAATAGTAGGGCGACGAGGTATTTGATTTTATGTATTGCGTTCATCTTTTCTGATATTAAGTATGTGAATAAAAGGTGAGGGTTACGATCTAGTGCTTGTAGTAACCCAGGTATTGATGCTACCTGTGTCACCTAGTAGTGACTTGGGTACTTCGACTACGATCGAGAGTACATTAGTACCTGCGAATGTGTCTGTGCCTGGGTCAGCGAAACCTGGAGCTGTACCGCTCAGGATAGACTGGTAGGCGCCAAGGTCAAAGAAGAAGGGATCGTCCCTAGGCCCGGCAAAAGCGACAAGTCCATCCGACCTGCCGATAACTGGTCCACTGCCATAAGGCGTCACGGCTACTTTGACCTGTGTCGATGCGTCGGCATTGATCGTGCTCGCAACACCCGTCTCGTTAGGGGCCATCGGTCCGAAGACGTACATTTCGCCATCTCGGATGATAGCCTGTATGACGAGGTCCTCTACATTGTCAGCGTCTTGGTCGATGTTAAACTCTACGAGTACGTCTTCTTCAAAACTGGCATTGCCTGTCTCGGCTGGAGCGAGTAGTCCCTGTGTATTGGCTACAAATACGATGGCATCCTCAGCAGAATTTTGAAAGGCATAGTAATCTGTAATATCTGCTGATGTACCGGTTACTGCTGGAGCATCGATGTGGTCAGCGGACATCAATAGGACACCTAGTCCCACGGCTGATAGTAAGCCGATTGTCTTTTGTGATAAAGTCATAATGTTAAAATTTCAATGAAAAATTGAGCGATTGTTTCGCCCTTACACTCTCAGTTACGGGTACATCGCAAAGGGTGGATTTCGAGGAGGGTGCCTTTTTTTCATTTTATTATCTGATGACACAGTCTGATCTCTATGCTCACACAGATCTGATCCGCACACAGCGATGTAATCTGCCGCAGTAGAAAAATCTGAATTAGCCTAACTTTAAGGCATGAATGCGATCACTCCCCTCCAGGCCCTCAACAAGGCATTTAGAAAGGTACGTCCGACACAGTCCGAGATAGACAGTTTTAAGCAGCACCTCGGGCAGATGAAGGCCGGTATAGATCCCTCCGAGAGTGAGGCCTACCACGAAAATCTCTTTAGGGATTTTATGATGGCGACCTACTATAGAGGGAAGCACGCCATCAATAGGCACGAGCGGCAGGACCTCGCTATCCACCTCGGCAAGCGGTCATCCGATAAGGTCGGCGTCATTATCGAGGCCAAGCGACCGGGTAGCAGTGAGATGGCCACCCTAGGCAATATCAACACCAAGGCCATACAGGAGCTCCTCCTCTACTACCTCCGCGAACGTATTAACCACCAAAACGACGAGGTCAAGCACCTAATCATTACCGACCTTAATCATTACTTCATATTCGATGCCCAGATCTTTGATAAGGCCTTCGCTCGGGATAAGGCCGTGGTCGCTCGCTTTAAAGACTGGCAAGACAAGCGACTAACCTCTAATAAGACAGGCCACTTTTACGAAAACATCGCCTCCAAAGAAGTAGCGGCCAAGCTAGACCAGCTCACCTACACCTACATCGACCTCAATGACTACGATGCCGCCCTGCGCAGTAGTGATAACAAGGGTATCCGCAAGCTAGTCGCCCTTTACAAGATATTCTCGCCGCAGCACCTGCTCAAGCAGCCCTTCGTCAATGATAGCAATACCCTAGACAAGGCCTTCTATGCTGAGCTACTACACATCATCGGTCTGACAGAGGTCACCGTGAGTGGCAAAAAACTCATACAGCGTAAGAAACCTGCAGATAGGGACAGCGGCTCCCTCCTAGAGCTCACCATCCACAAGCTCGACTCCCTAGGCAAGCTAAGTCGCATACCCAAGGTCAGCCAATACGGCAGTACTCAGGAAGACCGCCTCTTTGGTGTAGGACTAGAGCTGGTCATCATCTGGATCAATCGCATCCTATTCCTCAAGCTGCTGGAGGCACAGCTCATCGCCTACAATGAGAGTGAGGACTACCACTTCCTACAGCCTAGCGATATGCCAGACTTCGATGAGGTGTCTAAGCTCTTCTTCGATGTGCTGGCCAAGCGGGTAGATGAGCGGGCCGACGACCTGCACGAGCGGTACGGCGAGGTGCCCTACCTCAATAGCTCCCTCTTTGAGATGCAAGACCTAGAGCACGATGGTATCGGTATCAGCAACCTCGACAACCACCGATCGATCGCTGTACATAGCAAGACCGTACTCAAGGACGGCAGCAAGCGCCTGACGGGCGACCTAGAGACCCTACCCTACCTACTGCGATTCCTAAATGCCTACAACTTCGCCAGTGAGGGCGGCGATGATGTACAGAAGGACAATAAGAACCTGATCAATGCCTCTGTCCTCGGCCTCATATTTGAAAAAATCAATGGCTACAAGGACGGCTCCTTCTTCACGCCAGGCTTCATCACGATGTACATGTGCCGCGAGACCATAAGGCGTGCCGTAGTACAGAAGTTTAATGCCAGCCACGCGTGGTCGTGCGACTCCATCGCTGACGTCTACAATAAGATCGACGACAAGACAGCTGCCAACGAGACGATCAATAGCCTCACGATATGCGACCCCGCCGTAGGGTCTGGTCACTTCCTAGTCTCTGCCCTCAATGAGATCATCCACATCAAGCACGAGCTCGGCATCCTCGTCGATGACCAGGGGCACCGCCTACGAGACTACGACCTATCTATAGAGAACGACGAGCTCATCATCGAAGACGACCGTGGTGAGCTATTCCAGTACCGGCCTAGGAGTAGCGAGAGTCAGCGGGTACAGCGGACCATATTTAGGGAGAAACAGACCATCATCGAGTCCTGCCTATTCGGCGTGGATATCAATCCCAACTCTGTCAAGATCTGCCAGCTAAGACTGTGGATAGAGCTGCTCAAGCACAGCTACTACCGCGACGATGGCCAGCTCGAGACCCTGCCCAATATCGATATCAATATTAAGTGTGGCAACTCGCTGATCAGCCGCTTTGGCCTGGAGGAGGATCTCAGCCCTGCCTTAAAGAAAAGCCAGTTTACCATCGACTCGTACAAGGTGGCCGTCAGTAGCTACAAGCGGGCGACGGACAAGGACAGCAAGCGCAGCTTTACCCAGCTGATCGATACCATCAAGGGCGACTTTCGCAGTGTGGTACGGACCAGGGAGAAGAAACAGCTGCAGAAGCTAGAGGGAGAGATGTACTACAAGTATGGCACCGCCCTCGACCTCGACCTCGAGCTGACCAAGGCCCAAAAAGCCAAGACCAAAAAGGCCCAAGACAAGCTACAGGGCCGCATCGATAAGCTCCGCAGTGACATCGAGGAGGTACAGAACAATGCCATCTACGACAATGCTTTTGAGTGGCGATTTGAGTTCCCAGAGGTCCTGGATGAGGAGGGTAAGTACCTGGGTTTTGACGTCGTGATCGGTAATCCGCCGTATATACGACAGGAGGAGTTCTCCCCTATCAAGCACCTGCTCAAGGATAACTACTCGGTGTACAAGGGTACCGCCGATATGTACGTCTACTTTGTAGAGCGGGCCTTTATGATCATGCGAGACCGAGGCCACTTCGTCTACATCATACCCAATAAGTGGATGCGAGCAGGCTATGGCGACCTACTCCGTCCCTACTTGCTCGACCAGAAGCTCATCGGTATCTATGACTTTGGTGATCTTCCTGTATTTGAGGAGGCGACTACCTACCCGTGTATCATCGAGGCTAGTAAATCTGGCCCCACCACTAGCTTTGACGCAGCAGAGGTGGAGACGCTGGAGTATGGTGATGGGCTGGAAAATTACCTGAAAGAGGTCAGTTACGAGATCAATAGCACACAACTACAGCCTAGTGGATGGACACTCACACGACCCGAGGTACAGGCGGTGCTGGACAAGATCCGATCGCAGGGTGTACCCCTAGGAGAGTATGTCGATGGTAAGATATATAGAGGTGTATTGACAGGCTACAACAAGGCCTTCGTGATCGATGAGGCGACCAAGGATCGGCTGATCGCTGAGGACAGCCGTAGTGCAGA
>CAYMFD010000025.1:5935-12480 GCA_964389475.1 uncultured Saprospiraceae bacterium | reverse complement strand
TGGTGGTGGATGCGGGGTTTGCGATGACGAGGGAGGATTATGAGGGGATGGAGTAGTACGTATCTCATCGCTTAATACAGAGCAGATCTCTTTTCTCACCATATGTGATCAATAGTGTATAGAAAATGAAACTATATATCACCAAAGTTGCCTACCTTTGTGTCATCAATACCTCCCGGACCTCTCCACGATGTGCATTTTTGGGAGGTTTTTTTATGCCTATCTTGGAGTTTCTATGGCGAAGAAAAGAGCATACAATAAGGTTCCAAAATCCTTCGCAGACCAAGTCAAGTTACTGCAAGAAAGGAATCTAATCGTCGAGAATCACGCAAAAGCCGAGAGAGTTCTTTCGTACATCAGCTACAATAGACTGAGTAACTATTGGTACCCCATGATTAGGGAGCCTAAAGCGAAAGAGATATTTAAAGATGGATCGTCTTTTGAGCAGATATTCAAAATCTATCAGTTTGATAGTGATCTAAGAACAATTGTCTTTCAGGCTATAGAGCAGATTGAAATAGCTGTAAGAACTCAGATGATCTACCATTTCTCTCATAAATATAAGTCGGGATTTTGGTACACGGATGTAGATGCTTTTAAGCATTATCCTTCATATGTTTCACTATTATCAAAGGTCACAAAGAATGTATCTGCTTCGAAACAGGAGTTCATTCTTAAGTATCAAGCCAATTATACTCAGTTCTTACCCCCGTCATGGAAGTCGTTTGAGATACTAACATTCAGCACACTCCTAGCAATATTGAAAAATATCAAGAATCACAAAGATCTTATTCCAGTTGCTAAGAGTTTTGGGCTACATCACTCCGTTCTGCTTTCATGGGTAGAGACTTTTGTTTACGTTCGTAACATATGTGCTCATCACAGTAGATTTTGGAATATCGTACTTACCATATCTCCTACTTGGATTAAAAATCCTCAGGGTGCTTGGGTAGATCGTTGGGAAAACGAAGAACGAAATATTGATACTGATGATAAGGTATTGAGGACGTATGCTGCTTTATGTTGCATCCAATATTGTCTTTGCAAAATCAATCCTTACAGTCATTTTAGACAAGAGTTACAAGCTCTGATCAACAAGTATAGTACAATAGATATCAGTCAAATGGGATTTCCTGATGAATGGCAGGATCAACCTCTTTGGAAAGACAAATAGTATTCTCTTTTCACGAGGAATTCTTCCGCCATTGCTAGCCTTGCGGATAATATCTACACGAATTACTACAGTACCACATCATTATCTCCATATCCGGAACTCGGCGATTCGATAGCCGTCTGTTTAATGCCCTTTTCTGACGAAATCGTCTTTAAGACTTATGCAGCGATAGCAATAGAAGCTACTGACTGCCAGCTCGTAATCGACCCGCCTAACTTGGATGATAAAAGGCTAACTATCGCATTTAATTTTTGGTAGTAAGACTAGATTAACTGTACAAGATTAAGAAGCATAACCACGTGATCGCACTATTCAGAAAAATATTAAATAAAGGTACAGAGACAGAAGATGTGTCCGCCGTTAAAGCGGATGGGGACAATCGCTTTGTACTGAAGATCAAGGACCTAGTCATCGGCCACCTATGGACGGAAGATGGACAATGGGTATATGAGTACAGTGAGGACTTTCGTAATCAAGACTACTATGCTCGCCTGACTGGTTTTTCTAAACTAGACAAGACCTACCGCTCCAAGTATCTGTGGCCCTTCTTTCAGATCCGTATCCCTGGCCTCAAGCAGCCGATGATCAAGGAGATTATCCGAGACGAAAATCTTGATGCTAGCAATGAGGCGGTACTGCTTCGTAGATTTGGGCGGCTCTCTATGTCCAATCCTTATGTGCTAGAGGTGGGCTAGCACCTAGAGAATGAGATCGACGTGCTGGTATATCGTTTGTATGGGCTTATGTATCACGAGGTCTTGGTGGTCGATGCTGGTTTTGCGATGACGCGGGAGGATTATGAGGGGATGGAGGTATGATCTTTATCTATCTTTATATCGAAGCATACATCGGTAAGCAGGTCTGCAAGCACATATGATTAAACTCGCAACCACTTATACTCTAGCCAATACCTCATGAAAATTGAACATATCGCTATATGGTGTCAGGATCTAGAAGAAATGAGGAGCTTCTATCTACAATTCTTTGACTTAGAATCAAACGAGAAATACCACAACCCCAAAAAACAGTTTACCTCTTACTTCTTGTCCTTTGCAGAGGGTGCTCGTATAGAACTGATGCATACACCAGACGTTGCACGTGTGATCGAGCATTCTAAGCTAAAGGTAGGACTGGCTCACTTTGCCATATCTGTAGGCTCCAAGGAGCGAGTCGATGGGCTGACCGAAGAAATACGGGATGGCGGCTACGAGGTAGTGGGAGAACCTAGGACCACTGGCGACGGCTACTACGAAAGTGTCATCGCCGACCCTGAAGGAAACTTGATCGAAATAACGATCTAATTACTCCATCGTTGTCGTTGTATTATTAAAGCGAGACTGCTTCTTAGCATCAGCAACGTTGCTTTAGCCGTGGTTACATATCTTTCCAACTATCAAGCAACTCGCACCATGCCGACCTTTACACTCGACCATATAGCCCTATCTGTACAAGACGTCGATCAATCGATGGATTGGTATCAAAAGGTCTTTCAACTAGAAGAAATAGAATCACCGCCTCCAAGTCCAAAACAAGGTGGTTGTCACTTACTGAAGGCAAGCAGCTGCACCTCATCCCTCGACCCAATGCCGTTATCAAAGTCAATAAGGCCGTTCACTTTGCGCTATCTACCTCCGACTTAGACGGCTTCATTGCTCATCTGAGAGAGTTAGCTATCGACTACTCCGACTGGCCTGACTCTCTAGCCAAAGACTATGTACGAGATGATGGCATCCGGCAGATCTACTTTCAAGATCCGAATGGATACTGGATAGAGGTAAACGATGATATCAAGTAGGTAGATAGCACACTATACCAATAGCTAGTGAATCGCTGTAGTTCTAGTGCAGTTGCACAAAAACTTGACAATTCATAAAATGTAAAGTATATTTGACATATTGTAAATCAAACTTTACCAATATGGAGTCTTCAGATACTTGTATGCAGCTAGAGAAAGAGCACCGAACACTAACTCGGATCCTCAATTTTCGCTTGCCTCACACCCTCAAAAAAGTAGGTCTCATAACCGCCGTCGCCTTGCTGATCATCTTGGTTGCGTATAAGTTCGTGGGTAGTAATCAGCTTATTATAAAAGATGCCTTACGAACATTACTTCTGTTTGCTCTGCTAGTGGCAACACTCAGCAAGGACAAGCTGGAAGATGAGTACAATAGGGTAATGCGATTGCAGTCCTTCGTTATCGCGTTCGTATTTACAGCTGGATATGCCATTGTAATACCGTTGATAGCTCTAGTCCTAGATACACTGATCACTTACGTCAGCGGCGATGGTGTAGTGGCTTTTTATGAAATGTCGGCTTTTGAGATAATCTTCACCATGCTAGGTATGCAACTACTATGCTTCGAAGCATTAAAGCGTTTTAGTCGTGCAGAATAAAGTCAAGGTGGGGCGAGCAGAGCTAAATCTCACGCAAGAGGACCTCGCCAAGCGTATCGGTGTATCTAGGCAGACCATTAACTCGATAGAGAAGAATCGCTACGTGCCATCGACCGTACTGGCGCTTAAGATTGCCAAAGTGTTCGGCAAGACCGTCAATGAGATATTTATGCTAGAGCAAGAAGACTAAGCGCCTATAATGTCGGCATAAGAAAGGACCGTATCTAGCCCCTTACTGGCGAAGTAAGCCTTGACTGCTGCAGCGTCAGAACCAGAGGCTAGTATGAAGTCACCACCCCAGGCGCCTAGTGGCTTGATGACACCTAGGTCATAATCTGCGAGAGCATCATCGGCTACGCAGGTCAGGCCTGTCGCCTCGCTGATGGCCGCATTATGACGGCGGCAGATATCCTCGAAGGTATCTAGATCCTGCACGACTTGCATCTCATCCGTCAGCGCAGTTATCGTATCTACAGCCTTAAGTCTAGCCTTGCCCCGCTTGAGGTAGGCCTTGACAGCCTTAGCACTATCTTGCTTAGCGCCTAAGTGGACAAAGTGTAGATCCTTGGTAAACTTGGGCCGCCAGTCAATAGCAGTATAGCTGGTCTCCTCGTCTGTCGTAAAGAAGATCGTCGGCGAACCCGTCATCGCTGTCGCCACATCGTATCCAGAACCATTACTGACCTTCCAGTGGAGCATCATAGCATTGACCTCTGCCCACTCGGCGATGAGGTAGGTAAGCGTGCTGCTACTGCCTAGTCCCCATGATCGATCGAAGTCGAGGGTGGTACATACCTTAAATCCTGCCCACTTATTGAGAAATTCGCTGTTAAGGCGAGTCGCATTCTTGAGGATCTTGCAGAGGTGGCTCGACACCGCCTCGTCTGTCGTCTTAACGGCCTCGAAGTTATAGAGCGATATCACAGAAGAGAACCACTTCTCACCATCCTTATCCCTGGCCTCCCATAAGAGATCGCTAGAACGCGTCTTTTTAACGGTCATGTTCTGCCCATAACGAGTCGGCAAAGACAGTGATCTCGCACCGTCTAGTACCGCATACTCCCCTGTGAGTAATAACTTGCCGTGTCCGTAGTAATTGCTGATGGTAGTTCGCTTATCGTGGTGATAGGCACGAAAGTAAGCTTTCGCAATACATATAGAACTATCTTATATAAAATATTTTTAAATATGTCAAGTCCTTTGCGGGACAAATCCGCTACATCCTCGGATTATTTCTTTTTTTTCTTCTTGCGCTTGGGTCTTTCTTGCTGTACCTGCGACACGATATCATCCATGGTGAGTTCTGCCGAATCGCTGAGCTCTACGATGCCCGTACGGGTGAGTGGGTCGAGGGCAAACTCCTTGATGGGACTACCTAGGAAGCCTTCGATCTCGGTGAGGAGGTCTCGCTCTTTAGGAGCACAGAAGCTATAGGCGATACCTCTACGCTTACCACGGCCGGTACGACCTACACGATGTACATAGTTCTCCGTATAGTCGGGCAGATCGTAGTTGACTACTAGGTCTACATCGTCGATATCTATACCTCTAGCGGTCACATCGGTGGCGATAAGCATCTTGGTCCTGCCAGCCCTAAAGTCATTAAGGACAGCTAGGCGATCATCCTGCTCCATCTCTCGGTGCATGGTCATAGCCTCGACCGCTACACGGGCCATGGCCTTCTGTACCCGCTCCGCACGGACGATCGTACGTACGAATACGAGGATCTTGGTATCAGGAAAGTCCTTGACGAGTCGCTCTAGGTAGAAGCGCTTATCGTCCATATCCATAAAGATGACACTATGGTCTATGTTCTTGGCGACTGGATCCTTGGGTGATATCTGTATGCGGATGGGCTTACGAACGAGGCTATAGGCCAGCTTCTTGATCGTAGGGTTGATCGTCGCCGAAAAGAACAGCGTCTGCCGCTTGCGAGGCAGGTGGTGCATGAGGTCGCGGATATCCTTGATAAAACCAAGGTCCAGCATGTGATCGGCCTCATCTAATACCAGCACCTCTACCCTATGTAATTTGCAATGGCCCTGCGACACTAGATCAAACATACGGCCAGGCGTAGTAACGAGGATGTCCACACCCTTGTCCAGCATGGCGATCTGCGGGTCCTGCTCTACCCCACCGTATATACATAGCGCCTTGACCCTAGTATGGCGGCCTATCTGCTCGATCACACCATGCAGCTGCAGCGCCAGCTCCCTCGTCGGTGCTAGCACCAGGCACTTGATACCCGGATGACGCTTCTTGATCTTACGGCGGTGCAGGACGTCGAGGATGGGTATGGCAAATGCTGCTGTCTTGCCCGTCCCAGTCTGCGCTATCGCCAGCACATCACTACCATTAAGTATAGACGGTATCGCCTTGTACTGGATATCGGTAGGTCGGGTCCAGCCTAGTTTTGATATAGCCTTCTTGAGCTCGTCGGCAATAAAGTAATCCTCAAATCGCATACGACAAAGGTAGATCAATTAAGCAGTTATACTTACCGATCCCACAATGTAGCTCTGATGCAATAAACCTTCTGTAACGATCTAGCATTTACCCCTCATGACGGACAGAGACGAAGCACTCCACTCGCTACGACCCCACATCGATACGGTATCCTCTGCCGAGATGACGGAGATAGAGCATTTTCAAAACGACACCCTGCGGCCCATACTAAAGCTACAGCACGACCTCCTGCTGAGCATTGCTAGCCGCGAACTAGCGCAGCGCAAAAAAAACATAGACCGCAGCAGCCCCAAAGCTTTCGCAACGTCACTAGAGCAGTGGCTCAAGCAAGACCAGCGGACCCGCATGGCCCTGGTCTACTGCATCGTAGGGATGATGACGACAGATGAAATTACCTACTATCACAACAACCTGAGTATCGTCAATCGGCGTATCTCTAATATGTTGATCAAGCGAGTCGTAGGTGCTTTGGTAGGTAAGGTGTGAAAGCAAGCACCATGCCGGGCATTTC